>CAVOAK010000109.1:0-7747 GCA_963693665.1 Alphaproteobacteria bacterium
AGAGCCAGTTCATGCAGCACGTTGGCGAGCGCGTCCGTGTCTGTGATGCGCTCTGACTTGATCTCCAGAATGGAAATCTTGTCGAGCAATTCGCCCCAGGACACTTCAATTTGGACTGACATTTTTCAATCTGTATTTAAATTTTTGCCAGCAATTACTGGACCGTTGTGGTGAGAATTTCAACGCGAACATCATAAGCTTTGCAATGCGGTGCTGCCATAGTCCAGCATGCGGACTTGGCAATACCTTTCTGGTGTTGCAAAGTGGTGGACGCGCAGATCGCGCCAATAACCCAGCAGCAGCCAATGTTTTTGCGCAATTTGTGGTACTTCGCGATGCCCGGCCATCGCCTCAAATCCGGGGCGAGTGAGGCCAAGACGATGCTTGGTGAGCCGGTCCTTGTGGGCCGCGCGGCGAATGGTGAGCCATTTGCCTTACGCGATATTTGTCCACACCGTGGCGTGCCGCTGAGCCGCGGACAGTTCGACGGGAATGAGGTGGAGTGCTGCTATCACGGTTGGCGTTTTGATACCGCCGGGCGGTGTACTGCGATTCCATCGCTAACTGAGGGCCAAGCATTCGACTTGGATCAAATCACGGTTCGATGTTATGCCTGCCGTGAAGTTCAAGGCAATATTTGGATTTTCATGGATGACGGCAACGAAACAGCAAAGCCGTTGCCATCGCCACCGCAGATTCCAGATATCGGTGAGAGGCAACCGGACATCGCGCACACAGTCAACTTTCCTGCGCATGCCGACCATGCGGTCATTGGTCTCATGGACCCGGCGCATGGCCCGTTCGTGCACCAAGCCTGGTGGTGGCGAAAACGTCGCTCTATTCACGAGAAGTCAAAACAGTTTGTGCCGTCAAATCTCGGATTCACTATGGTGCGTCACGCGCCATCGACGAATTCCGCTGCTTATCGCATCCTCGGCGGAGACATCACGACTGAAATCTCATTTCAGCTCCCGGGCGTCCGCGTTGAAAACGTTCGTGCAGGCAACCGTTTGCTGTGCGGTCTGACCGCCGTGACGCCGATTGATGAGACCCAAACTGATGTAAACCACGTCATCTATTGGACGATGCCCTGGCTTGCTCCCCTAAAACCGATCGTCCGGCACTTTGTCGGCGCCTTCCTCAACCAGGACCGCAACATTGTCGTCATGCAGCAAGAGGGCTTGAAATTTGATCCAACGCTCTCGCTGATCGATGACGCCGACACTCAGGCGAAGTGGTACTACCGTCTAAAGCGCGAATGGCAGTCGGCCGGTGAGGAAAAGCGGGAGTTTAAGAACCCGATACAGGAGACCGTTCTACGCTGGCGTAGTTAAACAGGCTGCGCGACGCGGCCTCACAAGACCTTGTGTTGCGCCACCGGGATGCGTTCGCGGACCAGCTTGAGATAGTCGAGGTCGAGCCGCGCAGTCACAAACCCTACGGTATCTTGCGCCTTGGCGATGACGTGGCCCCACGGATCGACAATCATTGAATGGCCATATGTCGCGCGTGCGCCATTGGCATGTGTGCCGCATTGAGCCGCGGCCAAAACGTATGTTTCAGTCTCGATAGCTCTTGCCCGCAACAGGACTTCCCAATGATCTTTACCGGTCAGCAGCGTGAAGGCTGCCGGTACCGCAATAATCGAGACGTCTTCCCTAGCGAGCGCCTGATAGAGTTCGGGAAACCGGACATCGTAGCAGATGGTGCAGCCCACTCGTGCGCCGCTTGCCTTGTAGGTAACGATTTCATCGCCGCGGGTGTAGGTCGCCGATTCCCGGTACTCCTTACCGTCGGGGGTTGTTATATCAAACATGTGAATCTTGCGATAACGCGCGATTTCCTGTCCGTCCGGATCGAAGACCACTGTCGTATTGAAGAGCGAGTTGCCGTCCTTTTCGATAAAACTGCCGCCGTGGACGTAAATTTTATTCGATTTTGCCAATTCTTGAAGCACGGTATAGGCACTACCGCCCGGTAATGCTTCCGCTGCGGCCTGTTTGGCTTCCCTGTCGCCGCCGAGGGAGGCAAACATTTCCGGAAACATCACCAGGTCAGGGTGATCTTCCTTCACGGCGTCGTCGACAAGCTGTTTGGCCTGGCTCAGGTTGGCCGCTTTATCCTCCTGGGAATTCATTTGGATGAGCGAGACTTTCATGGAGTGGTCCCTGCTGTTTGTTGGTGTGACCCCACTGGGCCAAAGTCGTTTTAGGTCGCGACGCGAACAAGCTCGTCGGGAATATCGTCGAAAGAGGAATAATTGAGTGAGTAGAGGCGCGCGTAAAGACCGCCCAACTGCATGAGCTCCGCATGGGTCCCTGTTTCGATGATTCTGCCGTCCTGGAGAACGATGATGCGATCCGCACCGCGGATGGTTGCTAAGCGATGAGCGATGACGAGGCCTGTCCGGCCTTCCAACAGTCGGCCGAGGGCCGTTTGAATCTGCATCTCGGTATAACTATCGATGTTCGCCGTGGCTTCGTCGAGGACGAGGATCTTTGAGTCAGCTACAATTGCGCGCGCGAAGCTGATGAGCTGCCGCTGGCCGACAGACAGGTTGCCGCCACGTTGTTCGAGCATGCTGTCATATCCGAGCGGAAGTTTTACGATGAAGTCATGCGCGCCAACAGCCTTGGCTGCCGCTTCGACGTTCTCGCGCGTCGCTTCGATTTTCCGATAGCGGATGTTCTCAAAAATTGTACCCGTGAACAGAAATGGTTCCTGAAGAACCATCGAGACCTGCCGACCGAGCGAATCCTGCGTCACGTCTCGGATGTCGTGGCCACCGATCAGTATCTGGCCCTCCCAAATCTCATAAAAACGGTGGGCGAGGGCAGTCATGCTGGTCTTGCCCGAGCCGGTCGGGCCAACCAAAGCGACGGTTTCGCCCGGATTAACGCGGAAGCTTATGTCGTGCAGAATCGGCTGGCCTGGCACGTAACCGAAGGTCACGTTCTTGAACTCGATAGAGCCGTCGATATCCTTCATTTCTATGGCGTTCGGTGCGTCTGCAATTTCGATGGGTACATCGAGGACCTCGAAGATGCGTTGGCCAGAAGCCATCGCCCGCTGCATGATCGAATACTGGATCGTCAGTGAGCGAATCGGATCGAAAAACCGCTGAATGTAGAACATGAAGGCGACCATGATGCCCAGGTCGAGCTCGCCGCCCAACACAAGATTACCGCCGGCGACTACGACAATTGCCATCGCGCTGCCGCTCAATGTGTCGACGATTGGCACCATGACCTGGGCAAATTTTGACGCCCGAAGGTGCGCTCGCAGACTTTCACTGGCCTTGTCGTCGAAGAGGTCGAAATTGACACGCTCGCGCATCATTCCCTGAACCGTCCGCACGCCGTGTATTCCCTCGGCCAACGCGCCATTGACGACTGAGGCCAACTCGCGGGCCCGCAAGAACGCCTTGCGCGCGTATGGTAACCAGATGATACGGACGATCAGCAACGTGGGCACAACCGACAATGTGAGCAACCCGAGCTTCCAATCGAGCGTTACCATAACGATAGTGATGCCAACGAGCAGCACGATGTCGCCAATCGCGTAAACGGACGTCTCGAGGAACTCCTGCAACGCGTTGACGTCACTTTGCAGGCGAGACATCATTCGCCCGACCTCGGTTTTGTCCATGAAGGAAAGCGATACCCGCTGCAAATGGACATACATCGCCCGCCGTAGGTCAAAAAGGATGCGCTCCGCAACCCGGCCGACTGTGATCTGCTGTATGGAGTTGGCGATGTAATTGGTGAAGATAACGGCACCGAAGCCAAGAGCGGCAATTTCGAGCAGCTGTTGATTTGTGGCTTCTTTCACCAACGCTTTGTCGATCACGAAACGAAGGATGAGAGGGATCGACAGCTGCGTAAGTGTGAAGACGATAACTGCAACAACCGCGATGTAAAGAAGATGCCGATAGGGTCGCACGAAACCCACGAACCGGCGTATTACATGGCCGTCGAATGCGGCGGCGAAGATCGTCTCATCGCGGCTGATCTGAGATCCGACGACTGCCCGTGGGGGTCGCGGACGAGAGTCTTGGTTTGATTTCTGTGTCGGTCCTATTGGCATATCTTCAAGCGCTCGCTAGACGGTCGAATCGGTGGGTTGGCCGGATAAGTCGCTCATCACGCCATGGTCCTCGCCGGGCTTGATCTGCAATTCGTAAAGATCACGATACTTGCCGTCTTGTGCGAGGAGCCCGTCGTGGCTGCCACGTTCGACGATGCGGCCATTTTCCAGGAACAGAATCTCGTTGGCGTGCATCAGCGAGCTCAGCCGATGGGAAATGATGATGACGGCTTGTTCTTTTGTAACCTCGCGTATCGACGCCCGGATGCGCTGCTCAGTGGCCGCGTCGATCGCCGCCGTCGAGTCATCGAAGACCATGATCGCCGGTTTCAGCATGACACTGCGCGCAATCGAAAGCCGTTGACGTTGCCCACCGGACAACGAGACGCCGCGCTCCCCGACAAGGGTCCCATACCCTGTTGGTAGCCGCCGCACGTGGTCGTGTAATTGCGCTCCTACCGCCGCATCCTCAATCCTTTCGACGTCGGCCCACGGATCTCCGTATGCCACATTGTTTTCGATCGATGCTGTGAACAAAAAGGTGTCTTGTTGGACGACACCCACAGCGTCGCGCACCGATTCGATCGTGACATCACGAATATCCTGATCGTCGATCGTTATTCGACCACTCGTCACGTCGTAGTAACGCGGAACAAGATGAGCAATAGTCGATTTGCCGCTACCTGGCGGGCCAACGATACCGATCGTATGGCCTGGTTTTGCTGTGAAACTAATGCCGGTCAGAACATTGCTGTCGGTGCGTTCGCTGTCGAATGTAAAATCCACATCTTCGAAACGAAGGACACCTTCAGTCAACACGAGGTCTTTGGCGTCCGGCTTATTTTGTATCTGCGGTTCGAGGTCAAGAAATTCGAACAAACGGGCGCCGGATATAGATGCGCGGGCGATCGAATTGACCATCATCCCAAGTTGTCGTACGGGCATTTGAAGGATAGCCATAAAGGCGAGAAATTCTGCGAGTTGTCCGACCGTGATGTCGCCGTCAATGACTTTGAGGCCGCCAAACCAGAGCACCAATCCCATGGCGATGAAATACATAAACGACATGGCTGTGGTGTTGCGCATGCGTACGGTAACGCGTTCGTTGGCGGTCTCGAACGCATGGTCGGACATATCGTTGAACTTTGCGATCTCATAGTCCTGGGCCGCAAATGCCCGCACAACACGGATACCACCCAAATTTTCTTCCATGATCCTGGTCAGTTCGCCAAGGCGTTCCTGCAATGTGAGCCATATCCGTCGAAGTTTTAGCCTGGCAGTGACTGCGCGCCAGGCGACGAACGGGACAAAACTGAGGCTTACTGCTGCAAGTGCGGCATCGGTGCTCACCAATAGGTACGAGCCGACGCTGATCAGAATTGCCAGCAGAATCATTCGAAGTATGCCTGAATCAACAAACATCCGAACACCCTCGACGTCCAGCATGCCTCGGGTGATCAAATCTCCCGTATGGATGCTGTCGTGAAAGCTGAAGCTGAGCTCCTGGAGTTTGGCGTAATAGGCGAGCCGCAACTCGTAGCCGATACCGTGACCGATTGCTTCGCCTTGGTAGTTGTGGATCATTGTAAATAAGCCACGAAGTATCGCTGTGCCTAATAGCAACGCAGCGGCAACAAATAACGCAGATTTCGCCTCGGCGTCGGTTCCCTGCACGCCGGCAAGAAGACCTTGGGCGTTATCGACTGCAGCTCCAAGGAACTGGGGAATGAGAAGTTGAAAAATCGCCGCCGCAATCACAGCAATCACTGCCGTCGCCATGCGCCAACGGTAGCCAAGCGCCATGCGTGTAATTCGCATCAATGTATCGACACGGTATTCCGTGCCGCTACCAAGTGCTTTTGCCTGACCGTATGAATCCGCCCGGTGACCCGTTGAGGCTTGGGCGCTATCGTTAATGGACGTCACAACACCCCTTGGACTCGAGATTAGTCCTTATCTTTCCAGATACGGCGCGTTTCGGCGTCACGAATATGCGCACGTCATACCGCGCGGGAAGTGGTTGCGCTTGGTGCGGTGTCGGAAAAATAGGGACAAATGAAAATTTTCTCAGTATGCCATGGAATTGGCGACTGTTCTAGGGTTGATACAAATTTTGCCCAATATTCTGTCGTTTGCAGCGATATGGTGAATAATTTAGGGTGATCGTCCCATTTATATGCCGAAGTTGGCTTGGTCTTCGCCGGTGAGCATTGACAACAGAGAGCACCGAGACTTGTGAGAATCGAGTAAAAATATTGCCAAATGATTGAAATTCGTCGGAATACTCGATGAGCGATGCCAGGCCATCGGTAATTGAGACACCATCAGGCAAAGATGTTGCCTATGAGAATTTTCCTGTGGGCTCATGGTTATTGCCTCGACGAGTGCGGCCGCACGTCCTTTGCTTTTATCGATTTGCTAGGGCCGCCGATGATATTGCCGATAACGAGGCATTGTCAGCCGAGGAAAAAATAGCTCGCCTCGATCGCTTTGGGGATGCGCTGGCCGGTCGGGAAATACACGATTCCGCCTGCGAGACAGCCCATCGTATGCGGGAAAGTCTTGCGGTGACCAGTGTCTCACCGCGGCACTGTGCTGATCTTCTCGCAGCATTCAAATTAGATGCAACTAAGCTTCGCTATCGTAACTGGGACGATTTAATAGGCTATTGCACCCTTTCGGCTGCGCCGGTGGGGCGATATCTGCTCGATCTTCATGGCGGTTCGCGCGACGGCTATGCGGCTTCAGACGCTTTGTGTTTGTCTTTGCAGGTCATCAACCATTTGCAGGATTGTCGCGACGATTATTTGGATTTGGATCGAGTCTACTTGCCGCAAGATTGGATGAATTCGGAATCGGCGTCACTCAAAGCGCTTGGGGGGACGCATACAAGTCCGCAGCTGCGTGCCGTATTTGACCGCATGATCGTTGAAACGCGTGCACTTCTGACCATTGCGTCGACGTTGCCGGCTGGTTTGGCGAGCCGTCGATTGGCGATGGAGTCCGGTGCAACGCTTGCGGTCGGCTGGCGCCTTGTCCGACTTCTTGAAAGAAAGGACCCGCTAGCGCACCGAATTGGCCTCACAAAGCCGAGTTTTCTAATATGCGGCATTGCCGGCGCGCTTCGCGGGCTTGTGAGTTAGAGTTTTGAGATAGAGATAGCATGGGCATTTGGCTTATTTTTCTCTCTTTGGCGGCGCTCTTGATATGGGCTGGGATGCTTTTGCTGCGCGGCGGATTTTGGCGCGCGCGCGAACGCCTTGATGAAACCAAATCAAAAAGTCCAAAATTTTCGACCGTCGCGGCGATTGTTCCCGCGAGAAATGAGGCCCGCACGGTTTCTTGTGCGTTACGTGCGCTCATGCAGCAGAATTACCCCGGGACGTTTTCCATAACACTTGTCGACGATGGTATCGATGACGATACCGCATCGCTTGCACGTGCGGAATCAGGCGGATCAAGACGTCTTCAAGTTATCGCTGGTAAATCACTGAGTGAAGGTTGGACAGGCAAACTCTGGGTGCTCAAACAAGGGTTGGACTATGCACAGTCGACACTACCTGACCCGCAGTATTTTCTTCTCACCGACGCCGATACCGTCCTCCAACCAAATGTTTTAGGTCAGTTGGTCACAAAAGCAGAAATCGAGGAGTTGGACCTA
>CAVOAK010000110.1:0-7732 GCA_963693665.1 Alphaproteobacteria bacterium
CATCATCGTGCGACTCCCCAGGCTGTCTCGAGAGGCGGCAAACAGCTCTTTCATTCGCCGCCTCAGTGCCAGCTCCTCAGGCCCAATGACCTTGCAAGGACCGGCTCGCCATTCGTAGTAGGCGCTGCGTTGAACGCTGAGCATGCGGCACAGCAATTTCACGGGATAATCGTTCGCATGATCGCGGATAAAGCCGTACTTCACTTCATTTCCTTGGCGAAGTACTGGCTGGCTTTTTTTAAAATCTCTTTCTCCATCCGTAACTGCCGGACCTCTTTGCGAAGTCGCTTCAACTCTTCACGTTCCTCACCGCTGAGCCGCATACCGGATGCTTCATCCTCAAACTGACGCCGCCAGCGTCCAATCAGGTTGGCGCCAACATCCAGACTCCGGGCCGCTTCTGAAATCTTGTAACCCTGTTCCGTAACCAGTGCCACCGCGTCTCGTTTGAAATCTTCCGTGTAATTGCTTCGCTTTCTCTTTTCTGTTGTCATCGTTCACCTCGTTATGGCATTTTACAGCCTTAACTCGGTGTCCGGATTTAGTAGACCACTTCACAAGGTGCCTACCGTTCTTAGCGCCATGGGCAAATGTAAGCCCGAGGAACAGCTTCAGTTCCTTGCTAATGCGGCAGCGGATACGGTTCTTTGCCTTCGATCGATCATATCCACCCTTTACGATACTCTTTGGGGTAGAGCACCTCGGCAAGCCACTCGACCACTTGGGATTTTGGTGCGGTATCGGAATGCAAGGGTAATTGCTTGGTGCTAGACATGTTTCAGTGCCAATATCAGCATGGCTGGACTACTTCCAGTGATCGCGCGACCCATCATGGTCGCTGATCGGGTACTATTAGGAAAAATTCCTGCTTAGGGATGAGATCCAAAGTGGCGAATTGCACTGCATCTTCCTGTCGATTTTTAACGGCGTCTACAAGCCGATTCGATGGAGTATCGCTCAGGGGATTAATCTAAATTTAACCTATTTTCGGGTACCGCAATTGTCCGCGAGGTTTAATCCTTGCATGACAATTGCTACCCGTCGGGAATTTGAGGTCTATTGGGAATACGAAAACACAGAGGTGGTTCACGATGAAATTGGTAAGGGGAGTGGCGTTCGCAGGCATCCTGTTCGGCGCATCAATGAGTCTGTCGTTCGCACAGGAATCGGTGACCAGCCCGAAGGAGCAATTCGGCCATCAAGTTGGTGATGACTACAAGTTAATCAATTACACCCAATTCGAGGCTTATATTAAAAAGCTCGAGAGCGAATCACCACGCGTCAAACTGGTGGCCATGGGGCCCACTGCCGAAGGCCGAACCCAATGGATGACGGTCATTACCTCCCCCGAAAACCACGCGAAACTCGATCGTTATAAATCCATTTCGGCGCAGCTCGCACACGCCGAGGGAATAGATGAGGCAACCGCACGCGCGCTTGCGGAAGAAGGTAAAACCTTCATGTGGATCGACGGCGGCTTGCATGCGACCGAAACGGTTGGCGCCCATCAATTGACACGAACCATTCACATGCTTGCGAGTGCTAACGACGATGAGATCAAGCGAATTCTAGATGACGTCGTTGTCCTGCTAGTGCATGCCAACCCGGATGGAATGGAGTTGGTGTCTGACTGGTACATGCGCAAGAGCGATCCTGAGGAACGCAGTTATAGCGACATCCCACGGCTTTATCAAAAATACATAGGCCACGATAATAATCGCGATTCCTACATGGTGAATCAGCCAGAGACGGAGAACATAAACCGAATAATGTTCCAGGAATGGTTCCCGCAGATGATGTACAACCATCATCAAACAGGTCCCGCGGGCATTATCGTGTTCGTACCCCCTTTCCGCGATCCACCCAATCCGAACTATGATCCATTAGTAACACTAGGCAATCACGCTTTGGGTATGGCGATGAACTTGCGACTGGTCGCCGAAGGCAAGGGCGGCAGCGGTTCACGCGGTTACGCGAATTACTCTGCCTACTTTAACGGCAATATACGCACCATCGGTTACTTTCATAATCAGATCGGCATGTTGACCGAAATGAAGGGCCATCCAACTCCGATGGAGCTCGCCTTCTTCCCGAGCAATCAACTTGCCACCAATGATTTTTCCTTGCCGCATATACCTGGCGAGTGGCACTTCGAGAATTCGATGGAGTATTCGCTAACCCTGAACCGAGCGGTTCTGGATTACGCGTCGCGCAATAGAACGAACGTGCTGTTCAATCGCTGGCGTATGGGCATGAATGCAATTGAGGCCGGCAACAAAGATAGCTGGACCATTAAGCCGCGCGCGATTGAGGATATCGAAAACAAGATCCGCGCAGCGGGTGGGGAAGAAGCCGAGATGATCGGACAAACCTTTCGGCGTAGCGGTAAAGGTGTTTCCAAAGACTACTTGTCGATGTTGCGGACACCAGAGAATCGCGATCCTCGCGGGTTCATTTTGTCGTCCGATCAAAAAGACTTTCCAACTGCGGTCAAATTTCTGAACACGCTGATTAAGAACGGCGTGACGATTCACCAGGCAACGGCGGACTTTACCGTGCAGGGCAAAAGTTACCCGACGGGTTCCTTTGTTGTCAAAGCGGCGCAGGCGTTTCGGCCGCATATCATGGATATGTTTGAGCCACAGGATCATCCTGACGAGTTCCTATATGAAGGTGGCCCTCCCGTTCCGCCATATGATAGCGCTGGTTATACGCTTGCCTTCCAGATGGGCGTTGAGTTCGATCGCATCCTGGAAGGATTTGATGGCCCGTTTGAAAAGGTAAGCGGCTTAGCGAAACCGTTGGCGGGTAAGGTTCGTTTTATGGTCGGTGCGAGTGGCTATCTATTGGACCACAGCGTCAATGATTCGGTCATCGCTGTAAATCGCATGTTGGCCGCCGGTAACGAAGTCTATTGGCTGGATGAGGCCATTGGTGCAAATGGCCAGCGCTATCCTGTTGGCACGATTTACGTGCCCGCCAGCGATGGTGTTGGCGCAGCGCTGACAGAAATGGCGCTGGAGCTTGGAATTTCCGTCGACGGTACCGCAACCCGGCCAAATGCCGCTGCCCGGCAACTGTCCCCCGTGCGTGTGGGCCTGTGGGATCGCTACGGCGGCTCGATGCCGTCTGGCTGGACGCGTTGGCTGTTTGAGCAATTCGAGTTTTCGTATGAGCGGGTCTTCCCACAAGAATTGGATGACGGTGGCCTGGACGACAAGTTCGACGCGTTAGTCTTCGTGACGGGTGCGATTCCGGGCGAAGATGTGGCACCGGAAGATCGTGGCGAACGAGATAAGCAACCGGAAGCGAGATCGGTGCCGCGCGAGTTTCGTGATCATTTGGGATATGTATCGAACGCGACCACTGTTCCGCATTTGGAGAATTATCTACGTGACGGAAACACTGTCATGACGATTGGAACCTCGACCGTCTTGGCAGAAAACCTGGGACTCCCGGTTAGCAATCACCTGGTCGATAGTGCGGGTGATGCGTTACCGGCGGAAGAGTTTTACGCACCCGGCTCCATATTACATATCCGAGTTGATAACTCGAACCCGCTTGCTTACGGACTGAATGAGCGTACGGATATTTCGTTTCAGCGCACCACTCCCGTTTTGCGACTGCGGCCTGATGCAGACAAAGAAGGTGTGACGCAGATCGGTTGGTTCGACGATGATGACGCACTCAGGTCCGGTTGGGCATGGGGGCAGGACAAATTATTTGGTGGCACTGCAATTGCCAGCGCCAAGGTGGGTGATGGTGATTTACATATGTTTGCCCCTGAAATTCTGTTCCGTGGTCAGTCGCATAGCACGTTCCAGTTGCTCTTTAACGGCATCTACCTGGCGAATGCGACCAAAGTACAATTAGGCGAATAGCCGGTGCGCATCCAAACCCGTCATTGTGAGGAACGCAGTGACGCGGCAATCCAGTTTTTCGACCACCGATTGGATTGCTTCGCTACGCTCGCAAAGACATATAGTGTTGTGGCGAAGAGTCAGAGTTGGCGCTCTGACCCTGATCGCTACACTTTGAATGCTTAGACAAATTTTGGATATCAAAATGATGAAAATTAGAAACGAAAAATTGTTTAAGGGTGTTTTAATTCTATTTTGTAGCATGATTTCATTTCAACTTGCGGCGCAAACCAACCCTCTTTGGACGCAAGAAAAAGTTAAGAACTACTTGCCTCACATGACGACAAAAGAGGTCAGTGCGTTTTTGACGAAATCCGATATGGTTATTATCCCTGTCGGTTCATTGGAGCAGCATGCAAATCACCTCCCTATTGGCACGGATTTTATTAAGGGCGTGGAGCGGAGCAAGCTCATCGCGCAAGAACGGGATATCCTGGTCGCACCTATCTTAATGGTGGGACAGTCTCCGTATCACATGGGCTTCGCCGGCACCGTTACGCTTAAGGCAGAGACGATAATTCAGGTGCATCTCGAAGCTGTCGAGAGCCTCATAAGGCATGGCTTCAAGCGGTTCATAATAATGAACTCGCACGGTGGCAATCGCGCCATATCCACCTTGTTGGTAGACCAAATCAATCAAACGACTGGCGGTGTTGCCGTTAGTCTCGATGCAGCGGTAAGGCCATTCATGGAAGCCAGCACAACGCCGCCGAGCACAGTACTGGACAGGCACGGCGGTACAAGTGAAACATCCACTTCCCTCTACCTGATGCCAACGCTCGTACAGATGGATCAAGCAGTCAATGCAGAATTGACCCTACCTAAACATTTGGAAAACATGCTTCCAGAGGTTGTCGATGGTGACTCGACAGCACTGATGCTTTTTCTTGCAGAAGGACTAAAGGCTGAGGAAACAGGCAAGAAAACCTCGTCCGCCGAGATGTCGACGACCGGCGTTTGGGGCGTGCGACACCCCAGGGAGGGAAGCGCTGCAAGAGGGGCTTATGACATCAGAAGATCAGTTGAAGCTACCGTTAAATTCATCGACCGATGGAATGAATTGGCAGATTTTGAAGCTCAGGATTAATCGTTAGATTCACCTGGGTCGAATGGGATCAGAGCTTGCGCTCTGACACAACAGCGGATTGCGTCGGTTGATCGGCAACTTCGTGTTGCCGGCCCAGCGGGCGCCTGCGGCGTCAAAAATCGCTCCTGGCGATTTTGTCGCTCGCAATGACGCAAGCAGTTTCAGGGTCTGAGTTATACTCAGGCCCTGATCGTTACAGTTTAAAATGCTTAGACAAATTTGGGATAAAAAACGATGAAAACTAGAAACGGAAAATTACTTAGCGGTGTTTTAATTCTATTTTGCAGCCTGATTTCATTTCAACTAGCGGCACAAACCAATCCTCTTTGGACGCAAGAAAAAGTTAAGAACTACTTGCCTCACATGACGACAAAAGAGGTCAGTGCGTTTTTGACGAAGTCGGACATGGTTATTATCCCTGTCGCTTCGCTAGAGCAGCATGCTGATCATCTTCCAATTGGCACAGATTTCATAAACGGCGTAGAGCGGAGCAAGCTCATCGCACAAGAACGGGATATCCTGGCCGCACCGGTCTTAATGGTGGGGCAGTCTCCTTATCACATGGGCTTCGCAGGCACCGTTACGCTTAAGGCGGAGACGATCATTCAGGTGCATATCGAAGCCGTCGAAAGCCTCATAAGGCATGGCTTCAAGCGGTTCATAATAATGAACTCGCACGGTGGCAATCGCGCCATATCCACATTGCTGGTAGACCAGATCAATCAAACGACTGGCGGTGTTGCGGTTAGTTTCGGAGAAGCGGTCAGGCCATTCATGGAAGCCAGTACAACGCCGCCAAGCACAGTGTTCGACAGGCACGGCGGTACAGGCGAAACATCCAGTTCCCTCTACCTGATGCCAACGCTCGTGCAGATGGAGCATGCCGTCAACGCTGAATTGACGTTGCCTAAACATTTGGAAGACATGCTTCCAGAGGTTGTCGACGGCGACCCGACGGCACTGATGCTTTTTCTTGCCGAAGGACTAAAGGCTGAAGAAACTGGCAAGAAAACATCGTCCGCCGAAATGTCCACAACCGGTGTTTGGGGCGTGCGACACCCCAGGGAAGGAAGCGCTGCCAGAGGTGCTGATGACACCAGAAGATCAGTTGAAGCTGCCGTTAAGTTCATCGATCGATGGAATGAATTGGCAGGTTTTGAAGCTAAGAATTAAGCGTTAGCTTCACCGGGATTGAATGGGGTCAGGGCGCAAGCTCTGGCCCCATTTTTCGTTTAACGGCAGGGATTAAGCTACCAATCTGACGTAATGTATTCGAATTTTAGATCATTCGTCGGAGCGGCATCGATCGAGGTCAGAGCTTTCGCTCTGGCCCGAGGACTGGATTGCGTTGTGACGTTTGCGATGACACTCCCAGCCTCATCTTTACAAGGAACACAGTGACGTAGCATTCCAGTTATTCCACTCACCGATTGGATTGTGTCGGGTTGTCCGCAAAGACGTTTTCTAGATGTGTGATGTTACTGTGATTCTTCGTTCGTAGGGTCGGCTTGATGGGCGGGAGTCAGAATGTCGCGATGCCGCAGATGGCCGAGAGCGGCCCCGCCGCGATGAAGTAGCACTTTTACACGACGATCGATCGTGGCTAAGTCGCTCCTACGCGAACAGGACCGGACGAACCTAGCGACTATCCTCAATGACGTTGACGTTGAACGCGATGGATATGCGTTCGCCTTCGCCAACGAAGGGATGCACCATGTGTTTGACCCAACTCGGCCAAAGCAGCATGCGGCCTGGCACGTTGTCGTAGAAATTGCGAGCATCCAAAACGGTATTCGGGACCTGGATGAAGTTCGCCGCCTCACGCGGGTCAAGGAGCTCCAGCAAGCCTCCATGCGGTACTGTAGAATCAGGCTGTCCGGGCGTCACGTAGTAGACGCCGGAATACATGCAGTTGGGATGCGTATGGACAATGTTGTAATCGCCATTACGATTTACGTTTGCCCACGAATCGATGAGGAGCTTGAAAGAACGATCCGTGCCCAAGTCACGAATGAGTTCTTGCAGCAGTTTCGCGACGACGTTTTCGATTCGCTCGCGAAATACATTAACGCACGATTGTTTCCAGGTAATAAAATTGCCCGCAGACTGCCAGCCGCCAGAATTAGATCGCTTTATGCTGTTTTTCCCATCTTCGGATTCTTTTCCAAGAATGAGTTCGCGTAATTCGCTGTTGAGCGGCTCACTGTTCGGCCAGTCGTGTACAACGAGTGGCGTGGCGAACACCATTGAAAGGCTCTTCCGGATATCGAAATCCGCGACCTGATCTTCTGCCATCGTGCTTAGTCCTTCTATTGGGTACGCCTAATTTTTACCATACGACCATTCTCGCCAATGCGCATCCGATACCCACCCATCATGCCTTGTGAAATTTCGATCTCAAAATCACGGTTTTTTGGATACTGCAGATGGCGGGGTTCAATCTGACGCCATACTTGTCCGCTGGCGAGATGAAAGCGTAAGTCCTTGTTGAAGCCTTGTGTGACGTCAACAACAGTTGCCTTGATGGTCTTTTTGTATTCCTCCTGACTTGTTCCTAACCGCGCTCGCAGTCGCTTCACGAATCCAGGATTCTCATCGGCTACCGATCGCTCGGTTGCTGTGGGAGTGACATCGGTTGTCATCGATTCCGTTGCTTGAGATGCCGCCTCGATTGTTACTGGCATTTCACTCGCGTTTGTAACTTCCGTTACGACAGCAGGATCCA
>CAVOAK010000111.1:0-7632 GCA_963693665.1 Alphaproteobacteria bacterium
ATACATCCGCTTATGAGCCAAAAGCGGACATTCCATTGATGTGCGTCAGTTGGCGCTTAAGATCAATGCTGGCTGCTATGTCCGTTCACAATGCTACACGGAAAATTTCGAGCTTCGGCCCGTCAAATGTATATTCCAGAGCACCCTCAATTGCGAAAGATGCTAACGGAGTAATTCTGATGGCTGGCACTGACATTACCGCACACCCTATACATCTTGGACTAGGCGCTAGCGCAGAAATTGAGCCGTATTTTACCGGTGAGATGGACTGGTACACTGGTTATGTAGAACGTCATGACGATGAGGGTTCAGATGGTCGGTTGGTGAGCATGCAGACAATTCGGGAATCCCGGGATGTGTGGGAGATGCATCCCCAAGGCACAGAAGTAGTTCTTTGTACTGCTGGCTCAATTGTTCTCTGCCAGGAGGATGCAAATGGTCATGTGGAGACCGTCTCCTTGGGTGCTGGTCAGTATGCGATAATTGAGCCTGGAACTTGGCACACGGCTGACGTCGAGAATGAAGCGACTGTGCTGTTCATAACATCTGGCTTAGGTACGCAGCACCGCCCACGGTGAACCTTCAAATTACGAGATTCCGCAAATTTTGCCCATCGTCCGCCAGTAATCCGAAAATCGTGAGAATTTGAAACATCCGCTTCTCGCTATTTGCAGAAGTTTGACTCTAGCATTCTAAATCTCTGCTAAGTGATCTTGCGGGCTCATGCCTAGCCTGACACAAAGACAAATGCTCGATGATGTAGCAATCGATGTTCCATCTACTTTGACCGCAATTGAGGCGGATACCGTTGCGTTGGGTTTTGAGATGCCCTCTGAACGGCAGACCGGTACATTGCTTCGTACACTTGCGGCAAGTTGTCCCAACAGAAAATTGCTAGAACTGGGGACCGGCACGGGATTGGCAACGGCTTGGTTGCTGGATGGCATGGATAAGTCCTCCACTCTAACGACAGCCGGCAATGATGAACGGCTTCAACTCTGTGTCGAGGACGCGAATATCTGGCTGAACAACAATTCAAACAATTCTTTTGATCTGATTTTTGCCGACGCTATGCCCGGAAAATATGAAAATTTTGAGCTAGCATGGAATATGCTGTCCATTGGAGGCACGTATATAATCGATGATATGTTGCCACAGAACAACTGGCCCAAAGGACACGCGTCAAAAGTCCAGAATTTCCTCGCTGAACTAGATAATCGAAACGATTGTCGGATAGCAAAAATGTGTTGGAGTAGTGGGATTGTTCTTGCTGTTCGAACGAACTGATGTTGCCCGGGCGTCTGTTTTTGGCTAGAGGCGGAATTGGCGGAGGCTAGATCACAGATCAGCGGTGAGGCATGGCGTGGACGTCAAAGCGTACAGTAAACTTATACGGGTTAAGCTGCGTATCGTGGTTTAGAAGCTGATTGGTAATTGCGGGCTCATAATCGAGGGAAAAATGGAAAAACCTATGTGGCAAGGCATCGTTGAGTCGTTGCATATTGTTGCCGAGAAATCTCAACCGATGACAACGGTGGAAACTATCCGCGCCATACCGGGTATCGGTCTTGAAGGCGACCGTTATGCCACCGGCAAAGGCACTTATTCCGACTGGCCAGAGGATGGCCGGCAAGTAACCCTGTTGGAGCAGGAAACGCTGGAGGCGTTACGCCGGGACCTCAAAATTACGCTCGAACCGCACGAAACGCGGCGCAATATCATCACGCAGGGTGTGCCGCTCAATCATCTTGTCGGCGCGCGCTTCCTTGTCGGCAGCGTCCTGCTCGAAGGCACGCGGCTGAACCTTCCTTGCCAGTACTTCCAGGATCTCCTTGGCATCAAAGGGCTGTTCAAGTCCCTCATCCACCGCAGTGGTCTCAACTGCCGAATTTTGAACGAAGGTGAGATCAGCGTGGGCGATCTTGTCCAGCCGTCAAAGGATTAAGGTAGTTTGCAAGGCGCCGAATCCCATAGCAGGAATGCTTGTCATGCGCCGCACTAGATGTGGTATAGTCGAGGCTGACGTCTCTATATGGTGTATTGGAATTGGTCATGGCCATGGCACGGGATAATTGTGACGGAACACGGGCTTTAACGAGGCTGCTTGGCGCCTTTTTCGCACTGCTCGTCACTGCGTGTACAACCGCAGGGACGATCCCCACAGGGGCGCCTGTGTCCGCTGGCGGTGAACAGCCTCAGCAAGGGTTTGTCGTGTTTACGGACATTCCTATGCCCGCTGACGCATCAGTCGAACTTGACCGCACGATCGTCCTTGGAACCGGCGAGGACTGGATGGGTCGTGTAACGATCCGGGCAAAAACAGACTTGGTCAGCGTGTTCGATTTTTATCGCGAGCAGATGCCGCAATTCGGCTGGAAAGAACTAACAGTCCTACGTAGCGCGACAAGTGTCCTCACCTATACCCGTGGCGAACGCATTGCCACAATCCAAATCGAATCTGGCACGGGTCCGCTCTCAGGTTCGCACATCATTTTCAGCGTCTCACCGCTCCGCGCGCAACCGCAGACCTAGGGTAAACGCTGTACAGCAATTATTCAGCGCACGAATCACCCCGCCATCTCTGGCCCGCAAGTGGGCGAGCCATTAGAATAGACTCATGTCACTCAATACAAAGTTGCTTAATGGTGTAATCCTCGCCTTGCCGACTCCGACCTGCCACAGGGTTTGGCCCAGCGATGGCAAGTGTATTTCTATCGCCGTCAATGCGCTCATCACGAGTTTTCCGATCACAGATGAAACAGGTGCTTCATGAGCATACGAGACACAGCATGATTCCTCGCTACAGCCGTCCAGAAATGACCAGAATTTGGGAGCCGGAAAATCGCTTTAGGATTTGGCTGGAGATTGAGGCCCATGCCGCCGACGCGCAAGCCGAACTCGGGGTGATTCCGAAGGCCGCTGCGGAGGCGGTCTGGAAACGAGGCAACTTTGACATCGCGCGCATCGATGAAATCGAACGCGAAACCCATCACGACGTGATCGCCTTTCTCACCAACTTAGCCGAGTATGTCGGCCCAGAGGCGCGTTTCGTCCACCAAGGCATGACGTCTTCTGACGTTCTGGACACCTGCCTTGCCGTACAGCTTTCACAAGCAGCAGACCTCCTTATCGCTAATCTTGAAGGGTTACTGAAGGCGCTCCAGAAGCGGGCCGAGGAGCATAAACACACAATTTGCATCGGTCGTAGCCACGGGATCCACGCTGAACCGACAACATTCGGCCTTAAATTGGCGGGTCACTATGCCGAATTTGAAAGAAATCTTCGGCGGCTCAAAGCATCACGTGAAGAAATCGCTACATGTGCCATCTCTGGACCGGTCGGCACGTTTGCAACGATTGACCCAAGTGTCGAGGCCTATGTCGCGGAAAAACTCCATTTGACGCCAGAGACAATCTCCACGCAGGTTATCCCACGCGATAGACACGCGATCTTTGTCGCCACACTTGCAGTGATTGCCAGCGGTGCCGAACGTTTGGCCACCGAAATTCGTCATCTCCAGCGCACGGAGGTCCGCGAAGCAGAGGAATATTTCCGACCAGGTCAGAAGGGCTCGTCATCGATGCCCCATAAACGTAACCCCGTCCTCTCGGAGAACGTGACTGGCTTAGCGCGCACGATCCGTGCAGCAATCGGGCCGGCACTGGAGAATATTGTCTTATGGCATGAGCGTGACATTTCTCATTCGTCGGCAGAGCGCGTGATGTTGCCGGATACGACGATTGCGCTTGATTTTGCCTTGGCACGGCTCACAGGTGTCGTCGAGCAACTCGTCGTTTACCCAAAAACGATGAGTACCAACCTCGAACGATTGAACGGTCTCGTACATTCCCAGCGAGTTCTATTGGCACTGACGCAAGTAGGTATGGATCGTGAGGAGGCGTACGGGCTCGTCCAACGTAATGCAATGAAAGTCTGGGAAACCGGTCAGCAATTCCTTGATCTGCTGAAGTCCGATACCGACATAAAGAAGTATCTTGCGAATGATAAACTGGAGTCACTGTTCGACCTTGCCTATCACACGAAACATGTGGACACGATTTTTGCCCGTGTATTCGGCGCCACTTAGACTAGCTGTAGCGCTGACGATGCTTGCAGCTGTTCCGGCTGCGGCACAGACGTTGACCATCACCAACTCAGTTTCAGGGGACATCGACGGCGCGCTGCGGCTGGCAGCATTGGGTCTAGAAAAACCGAAAGATCAGGGCGCTGCACTTGCCGGGCTGGTCGAGGCGGCGCTTACGCGCAATAACTTGAAGGCGGCCCGCAACGAAATTAAGGAATTTCGTGACGATATATGGCGTGCGCGTGCCTTGCTTCTCATTGCCGATTATCAACACAAGAATGGACAACTCAGTTCGGCGCGAGAAAACCTTCAGTTGGCCGCCCGTGGAACCAGAACCAATGTGCGGCTTCGCGATAACGGTGAAATATTCCACACGCTCGTTAAGCGACAGGCTGAAATTGGCGACCTTGCTGGTGCGCTTGCCACTGCCAATCAAATTACCGACGACATCGATCGTGTCCGCGCCATGGTTGAGGCGAGCATAGGGCATATCAAGAGTACGGACGGTCTTGCTTCGGCAGGCGTTGGAGAATGCCTACACCGAAGTTATAAAAATTGAAGGCCCGCAATCTGAAGTAGGACAAACTCTTATAGCTATCGGCAAAGCGCAGGCAAATGCAAAGGATGCCACCGGCACGCGCGAGACATTTAACTTTGCCCGCACCAACTTGCTGTCGGCGGAGTTCAAGGAACGCGATGATACGCTCGCGGCGCTTGCCGCCGCTCAGGTTCTATCTGGTGATCGAGTCCAGGCAATGAACATCGTTCGGGCGATTGACGATGAAGCGCGCGGCTCAATGGCCCTTGCGTCCGTTGCTCGTGCGCTGTCCGAGATATCTGACGTTGACGCTGCACGGCCCCTATTTCGTCTCGCATTTGAAGACGCAGTTAAGACCGTAAACGAGAAATCACGGAATGAAATTCCGCGGCATATTCTCGTAGAACAAACGCGTGCTGGCCTGTTCAATGACGCCTTCACAACGGCCGGATCCATCAAAATTCGCGAAACACAATCTCGTGCGCTTTTGGCGATGGCGAATGTGCTTATTGCGACTGACCTATATGACGAAGCGATAAAACTCGTGAACTTTATTCCTTATATCAGCATGCGGGCACAAATTTTTGTCACGTTGGCTCTTGTCGCTGGCCACGCCGGTGACCCGCTCGAAGCAAGCTCACTCCTGGCAAGAGCCGTCGAACCGACTGGCGCTCCTGTTTTTCAGGACGAACTACCTCCCGTTCTAACAAGGATTATTGACGCGCAAGTCGCCATCGGCGCGCCGCAAACCACCCGCGCATTATTCTTACGCGTGCGAGAGTTGGTCCATGCGCTTACGAGCATTCCAGATCGTGTAAATCTCCTCACGCAGCTCGCGGCCGGTGAACAAAAATTAATCAGTGAGGAGCCAGCTCGGAAGACTATTTCTGCCGCTTGGCAACTTGCCTGGACAAAGAAAGAAGAACCGGAGTTTGCGATTGCCATGGCCGACGTTGTAGTCGCTCAGATCACGATTTGAGACCTTTTGGAGGCCTTCGATACAGCGGTCCGGATACCTACAATTTACGATGTGGATGATGGAAAAAATTTTATTGATCCGGCCTATCGCGCCCTCGAAGTCATCGCGCTCGCAGCAGCAAAAAATGGAGATAGAACGTTTGCCTTACGGGCAATTAGCCAAATCTCAGACGCACCAGTCCGCGCCAGTGCGCTTGCAGCAGTTGCTGTCAGCCTCGCCGCTGTAGAGTGAAACTTAATCCCCCACCTGACACATAAGACTGCTTCCGCCTGAACCCTTGATGATTAATTTTCACCTTCAATTTGCTCACGCGCTGTCTCCACCATACGATCCATTTCCACCCGCAATATATGGTCAGAGACCTCTATCCCTTTGGACTTCAGATCGAGACTAACCTTTAGCAAAACATCCTGGCCCCCGGTCTCGCGAAATTCTGCACTCACAACATCTTTGGCATACACATCAGCATCACCGCCGGTGAGTCCCAATTTTTCAGCGGCCCACATTCCAAACAAAAAATTGCGCCGGGCCTGAACTTTGAAGCCGCGTTCTTGCTACTATTGAAATTTTTCCTCAAATGCTTTTTCCCGACTATCAAAACCAGACATTGAACTATTACCCTCCTTGCGTGCCGATATGCCAATCCGACTATGGGAACCTTTGATATATATAGAAATTGATGCATGTTGCACTAAAAACAACAACCGTCTCAGCGTAACACGCTAGCCGCATCTTGCCATATTCATCGAGAAATATATCTCCTCGTTGGCAGAACTGGATGTAACTTGGTAACTGCTGTTTCGTCTTCGACGAGGTATAAACAGACGGTTGTTTTTCTCAAACTGTTTTCGGCTAACTGGCAATCTGTTTCATGTGCACTGTCGTAATACTACGCCGTCCTGATCACGAATGGCCCGTGATAATCGGCGCCAACCGTGACGAGATGCGCTCGCGCCCATGGACCCCGCCATCGCGTCATTGGTCCGACCGCCCCCATGTAGTTGCCGGTCTCGATAGTCTGGCTGGAGGGACATGGCTAGGGCGGAATGATGACGGCGTTGTCGCAGCAGTTATGAACCGTGAGCGCTCGCTTGGACCGACACCTGGCAAGCGAAGTCGAGGCGAACTGCCGCTCGAAGCGTTGGACCATGCAGATGCTGCGGAGGCTGCCATGGCGTTAGCCGCACTAGACCCTGACGCCTATCGGCCCTTTAATATGTTGATCGCGGACAATCAAGATGCGTACTGGCTATGCAACAGAAGCTCGGCTGAGCGAATTGAAATGGAAAAACTGCCGCCCGGATGGTCAATGTTGACGTCACATAGGCTGAATGACCCAAAATGCCCGCGGACTGCGGCATATCTGCCACGATTTGAGCGAGCCCCTACCCCCGAACCGGATCGCAATGACTGGACAGCGTGGCAATTGCTTCTTGCAAGTGGCCCTCTTGATGCTTCTTCGGATACCAAATCAGCGCTTTGTGTGGAGACTGATGCCGGGTTTGGTACAATCTCCAGCACGCTTATCGCGCTTCCTTCCGTCGCGAAAATGGAGCAAATTACGGATCGTCTTGGATATTTTCTTTTCGCATCGGGTCCGCCAAATGAGGCGCCGTTTGAATCGGTTAGCGAGTGACCACGCCTAGGCCCACTCAACACACCGGGCAGATTGTCTCTGCGTCGGTCAGTTGCTATATGAACGCTTGATGCGGCAATTTTAGCGGCCGCCCTTGGATGGCCGAGCCTCGGTCCCAGAACTGGATATCGTAAAATGGCGCGGCGCAGGAAAATATACGAAGGTAAGGCGAAAATCCTTTACGAAGGACCAGAGCCCGGCACACTTGTGCAGTACTTCAAGGACGACGCAACAGCGTTTAATAATAAGAAGAAAGGCACAATCACCGGTAAGGGCGTCCTAAATAACAGAATCTCGGAATATCTAATGACGCGGCTCGCCGAAATTGGTGTTCCGACACATTTTGTGCGCCGCCTCAATATGCGCGAGCAGGTCGTCAAAGAAGTCGAAATTT
>CAVOAK010000112.1:0-7540 GCA_963693665.1 Alphaproteobacteria bacterium
CGCGGATCATCTGAATTTATGGTCGGCGCATCGTGTGCTGGCTGAAATAAAGATCAGCCAAAATAGCCAAGAAAATTCCACCACAAAAAATTTAATGGCATCAGCAGAACAATCGTAATTGCAGCGACAACCAGGCAAAGCCTTGTCCCATCAGCAAGCCGTACGCCACCCATTGCAAATGCGAGAATGAGCGGTGGCGAGGAATACGGCAAAATAACAGTCGAGAAACCGATTACTTGAGTCATTAAAACAGTCATCAACGGCAGCCCAGTTGCGTTGGCAAATTCCTGGGCGAGTGGCGTCAATACGGCGGGCAATCCAGCGAGGGTCGTTACCAACCCCGTTGCCATCGCAACAGCGACAAGTGAGAGGACGTTCGTCAACGTTTCCCCAGGATGTGGCGAAAGTAGATCAATAAGCTCTCCGCCAATCACCGCGCCAAGCCCACTGTGAGTAACCAAGGCGCCGACACCGAGCACACCGGCTACATAAAATATCGGTGCAAAATTTATCCCGCTGAATGACCGCGCCGGAAGAACTCCTACGGCCGGGATAAGAAGTATGATAGCCGCACCAAGAGCAACCCACGCAGGCGACACATGGTGGATCGAATCCGTGACCCATAGCGCCAGCGTGGCAAGAACAATCCAGGTTAAGATACGCTGACTGCGTGTTGCAGGCTCACGTGTCTCGTTCGCGGATACGGGCTTCGGCGTGTCATGAAAGAGCAGGATGATAACGGCTGCGATCAGACCAGCCTTCGCCAATCCGATCAACGGAAAGTGCAACAACAAATACTGCGCGTAGTTGATTGTTAATCCATAAGTCGTCTCAGCGGCGCCGGCCAAGATGATTTGTGGAACATTCGCTGGGAGAATAGCGAAGCCGGGGAGAACAACGCCAAATCCTATTGCCATGGCAATTGCGCTGCGACCGCGGCCATCTTCGGAAAAGCCGAGGCGATCAGCGATCGCTAGCCCGATAGGCATTAGCACTACGGTTCGCCCCATGCTCGACGGGATTACGAAGCTTAACACTACCGAAACGGCGACTAAGCCGTAAATCACGCCTGCAAACGACAACGAAAGGCGCGCGAGCATGAACCGCGCAATACGTTCGCCAAGGCCGGTATGGCCAACGGCAAAGCCGATAACCAATCCGCCGAAGACGAGCCAAAGTGCTGTCGAGAAGAATCCTGAAAAGGCAACAGAAGGCTCTGCAACGCGTAGGAGAACCGCGCCCAGCAAAAAACCTAACCCTGTAACATACTCAGGGAGAACTCCACTGGCCCACAATCCAATCGTCGCAACAACCAATGCGCCCGCCCGGAACAGCCCCTCGTCTACACTGGAGAGCATTGGCCAGATGTAGAGCAGCACAGCGGCGGCTAGAACCGTCGTCGCAAGCAACCTCGATGGTCGAAATACCGAGCTAATGAGTCGAACCGCCAAGCGCGCGCGCCACCTTGGACGCCGGCAATATTTCTAACGCATCGCAAATATACTGTCCTGCAGCAGCGACGCCGACCAGATCCACCCCGGTCTGAATACCCATCCCATCCAACATGAAGATGACATCCTCAGTTGCCACATTTCCGGTCGCCCCCGGCGCATATGGGCATCCGCCAAGGCCAGAGGCCGAAGAATCGACGACAGAAACTCCCAACTCAAGACATGCAAATACGTTCGCTAATGCCTGACCGTAGGTGTCATGAAAATGCACAGCTAGTTTCTGTATCGGGACGACAGCGGCAACAGCGTTCACCATTGCCTGAGATTTAAGTGGCGTTCCAACGCCAATGGTATCCCCCAAAGAGATCTCGTAACATCCGAGACTGGCGAGCGAAGCCGCTATCGTCGCGACTACTGCTGGCTCGACTGAACCCTCGAAGGGGCAGCCGAGCGCGCAAGAAATATAACCACGCATCCGTACGCCTTCGCGTTTGGCCTCCTCGGCGACTGGTATGAACCGATCGATGCTTTCGTCGACCGAACAATTGACATTACGTTGTGAGAACGTCTCAGACGCGGCGGCGAAAATCGCTATTTCTTCCGCCCCCACCGCCAAGGCTTGCTCAAATCCGCGTATATTCGGGATCAGAACCGAATAACTTATGCCGGGACGACGTTCGATACCGTCCATCACTTCAGCACTGTTGGCCATTTGGGGCACCCATTTGGGCGACACAAAACTACCAGATTCTATATTGGTAATGCCCGTCATCGATAAACGGTCGATGAATTCCACCTTTGTTGCCGCCGGCAGTGTCCCCTGTTCGTTTTGCAGTCCATCCCGCGGACCGACTTCGAAAATTCGTACATGGGTTGGCATGCTCATTGATCGGCTTCCTCATCAAAATCTACCAAGTTTGAACCTTCGGCAACTTGGTCGCCAACTGCATAGCAAATTTTCTTTATTATGCCATCAGAAGGCGCGCTGATTACATGCTTCATCTTCATCGCTTCCAATGCGATCAATCGTTGCCCCGCTACGATCCCCTCACCACGGCGCACATGGACAGCGGTAATCCGACCAGGCATTGGGGCGGCAAAGTTTCCGTTCGCGGTCACAGCCCCGATCCGCTCCAGAGGATCATCGATCATCAGACAGTGACACTTGCCGTCGCTTAGTACGTATCGTCGTCGGTCGCGCCGAGGAATGATCACATCTACCGACCGACCATCAAGAACAGCGGCGAGGTGCACATCGTCGTCCAGTTTCACCGTCGCAGTGATTCTGGCTCCGCTGAACTCCAACATGAAGCCATATCCGTTTTGAAAAACACAGACGGCGACCAACAGCTCTCCATCATGAAATCTAAACTCGCGGGGCACCAAGCGGTTAAGGCGCCAACTATCGCGTTGACGCCAAGGTGATCGGGGATCAGAGGCAGGGACATCATCGCTTTGCCCGGCATCAACAGTGAGTATTTCCGCCAGCGCTGCTAACGCCAGGACACCTTTGTCAGCTGGTCCGGCATCAGGAATCAGTGCGCTTATGTGGCGGCCAATAAATCCAGTATCGACCCTTGCTTTGACAAAATTGAATTGCATCAAAACCGCCAAAAAAAAGCAGGATTATCCGCCGGGCCGGCGAGTAATGTCTTCGCCAACGCAGACCGCAATCGTTTAATGGCTTCCGATCTGTCCCCGCCCCAGGCAACAAGCTTTGCAATCATAGGATCGTAATGAACCGATACGCGGTCGCCTTCTGTGACCCCCGTTTCGATGCGAACATGAGGCTGGCTCAACGGAAAACGAAGGCGATGGAGTCGGCCAGCTTGCGGGAAAAATTCACGTTACGGGTCTTCAGCATAAATTCTTGCCTCCATTGCGTGACCGGTGATGCCGATGTCTCCCTGTCTTGCCGGCAGTTCTTCCCCCGCCGCAATTCTAAATTGCCATTCGACAAGATCAACGCCTGTTACCATTTCTGTCACGGGATGTTAGACCTGAAGGCGCGTGTTCATTTCCATGAAGTAGAAAGTGCTTGTTTCTTCCAAAAGAAATTCAACCGTCCCGGCGCCTCTGTAGGCTATCGACATGGTGGCGTTTACCGCCGCCTCGCCCATATCAGCCCGCAAGGCATCTGTTAGGCTGAGCGCAGGAGCCTCTTCAACCATCTTTTGGTGTCGCCGCTGGATCGAGCAATCGCGATCAAAGAGGTGCACCTCGATGTGGCGCGGCTGAATGAAATATTTTTCCAGCAGGACACGCTCATCCCCGAAGGCTGATTCGGCTTCACGTCTTGTTCCCTTCAGCGCTCTTTGAAATCCGTACGTATCTGAAACAACCCGCATACCTTTCCCACCACCGCCGGCGACAGGCTTAATGATGATGGGATAGCCTATCTCGTCAGCTGCTCGCCCGAGTGCCTCGGCATCCTGTGCCATACCGTGATAACCCGGGAGCACGGGCACTCCAGCAACCTCCATAAGGCGTTTCGCCTCGTCCTTCTGACCCATGGCACGAATCGCTTCTGCCGGTGGGCCGACAAAGGCAAGCCCTGCGGCTTTGCACGCTGTCGCAAAATCAGTACTCTCGGCAAGAAAGCCATATCCAGGGTGCACAGCTTGCGCATCGCTTTGGCCCGCTGCCTCAATTATCCGGTCCATGACCAGATAGCTTTCAAGCGCGGGAGCCGGACCAATCAAAACGGCTTCGTCTGCCGCGCGGGCATGCAATGCGTTCCGGTCGGCATCCGAATAGACCGCTATCGTACGAAGGCCCATCCGTTTTGCGGTGCGCATAACGCGGCATGCGATCTCTCCGCGGTTGGCGATGAGCACGCTTTCAAACATGCGCCGACCCTTATTCGCGGTACCAGGCGGGCCGCCGCTTTTCGAGAAAGGCCGACAATCCCTCTCCCGCCTCATCCGACACTCTGGTCGTTGCGGCAAGCGACGTTAGGCGCTTGGCCAGAACGTCATCGGTCCCTGTTTCGGCAATTTCAGCAATCAGCTTCTTGGATGCGGCTAGCGCTTGCGGCCCGCCCAGCAGTAAAGCCTCCAGTATAGGCGCAGCAGCTTCGTCGAGCGCGCCAACACCGCAAACTTCATGAATGATGCCAATTCGATGTGCTTCCGCTGCATCGAACCGTTCACCGCTCAAACCGTAACGCCTGAATGCGCGCGCACCGATTGCTGCGGTGAGCTGCGGCGCTATGGGTGCAGGCAACACACCAATCCTAACTTCGGTCAATGCAAAAGTTGCGTTCTCCGTTGCCAGTGCGATGTCACAGGCCGCGACCATACCAACCCCGCCGCCGTAGCACGCGCCGTGCACAAGGGCGACACTCGGGCAAGGAAACTCGTCAAGTTTACGGATCGCATCAACGGTTCGTTTCGAGAAATCGATATTCTGCTGTGCATCGAAGCCCGCTGTGGACTTAAGCCAATTAATATCAGCACCAGCCTGAAAATGCTTACCGTTAGCGCGTAGCACCAGCACACGAACGCGCGCATCTTCGGCAAATTCCTGGACTGCCCCAGAAAGTGCGTCGATCAGATCTCCGTTGTAAGCGTTGTGGACCTCGACGCGATTGAGCGTAACGCTGGCAACGCCACGTGCATCTAGTTCCGTCAGGATAATCGGTTCAGCCATGCTGAGCGCTCCCTATGCCTGTTGCCAGCTCGGCTGGCGTTTTTCAAGGAAGGATTCCATGCCCTCACGAGCCTCTTCCCCCGCTCGGATATCCGCAATACGAGCGGCTGTACGTCGTATACGCGCCTCGCCCACGTCATCGACCAACTCGGCGACGAGAGCCTTGCTCGCTGCAATCGCCTTGGGTCCACCCATACGCAGTACTGACGTCACCTCCACCACCAATTCGTCGAGCCCCCCCTCCTCTGCCACAGCGTGTATCAGGCCAAGCCGAAGTGCTTCCGCTGCATCGAAGCGTTCCCCTGTCAGGAAATATCGCCGCGCTGCGCGTGGCCCGATAGCGCGGAGGACATAAGGACTAATAACTGACGGGATAAGGCCAAGCCGTACTTCGGTTATGGCAAATATCACACTTTCACTCGCGAGTGCGATGTCACATGCACCGATAAGTCCAATGCCGCCAGCAAATGCCGCGCCGTGAACGCGCGCAACTGTCGGCTGAGGTAAACAATCGAGCGCGCGCAACATCTCAGCCATGCGGACAGCACCGGCCACATTCCGTTCACGGTCATTGCCCGCCATTTCTCTCATCCAATTGAGGTCAGCACCGGCCGAAAAACTCTTGCCCACCGCGGCGAGTACAACCACACGAACAGATGCATCAACGACTATCTGATGGAACGCCTCGGTGAGTGCCGCAATGAGTTCCTCGTTAAAGGCGTTATGTACATTGGACCGATTGACGGTGAGCGTGGTGACACCTTTGCCATCCGTTTCGGAGATCAACAGGGGATCAGTCATTCGCCTACATCCGGAAGACATCGAACCGGTTTCTCTTGATCGGCGCGTTGAATGCCGCCGAAATCGAGAGGCCTAGTACGGTACGTGTTTCTTTGGGATCGATGACCCCGTCATACCATAGTCGCGCTGTTGCATAGTAGGGATGTCCCTGATGCTCGTACTGAGCGCTGATCCCCTCCTTAAAGGCACGCTCATCAACTTCACTCCATGTCTCGTTGCGCGCCTCCATTGCATCTCGGCGGACCTGCCCCAAAACGTTCGCCGCCTGTTCGCCGCCCATCACGGAAATACGGACTCCGGGCCACATGTAGAGAAATCTTGGTCCGTAGGCTCGCCCACACATCCCGTAGTTTTCGGCGCCGAACGAACCACCAATAATCACCGTAAACTTCGGAACTTCAGCACAAGCGACAGCGGTCACCATCTTCGCGCCATCTTTGGCAAGTCCGACGGCTTCATAATCTCTACCAATCATGAAACCGGTAATGTTTTGCAGAAATACCAGTGGGATTTTACGTTGGCTACACAGTTCAATAAAGTGCGCACCCTTAAGTGCACTTTCCGAAAACAGGATGCCGTTATTGGCAACTATGCCAACTGGATAGCCCCAGACATGCGCAAAGCCACAAACCAGCGGCGTGCCATAGAGAGCTTTGAATTCGTCGAATTCGCTTGCGTCAACGACGCACGCAATGACCTCTCGCACGTCATACTCCCGACGCAAATCCGTGGGCACGATGCCATACAACTCCTCTGGATCGTAGATCGGCTCAACAGGCTCGCGCAATGCAAGCCGCGGCTGCTTTAAGCGGTTGAGATTTCCAACAATACGACGTGCTAACGCCAATGCATGCGCATCGTCCTTTGCGTAGTGATCGGCCACCCCAGAGGTCCGTGCATGGACATCCGCGCCACCCAATTCCTCCGCTGTCACGACCTCACCCGTCGCCGCCTTCACAAGCGGTGGGCCGCCGAGAAAAATTGTTCCCTGTCCCTTTGCGATGACCGTTTCATCCGCTATCGCCGAAACATAGGCACCGCCTGCCGTACAGGAACCCATGACAAGCGCGATCTGCGGGATGCCCTTTGCCGACATGCGGGCCTGATTAAAAAAAATCCGTCCAAAATGATCCCAGTCAGGAAACACTTCGTCTTGGTTCGGTAAATTAGCACCACCTGAATCAACGAGGTAGATACAAGGCAAATTGTTTGTATCGGCAATTTCCTGCGTCCGTAAGTGTTTCTTGACTGTAATCGCGAAGTAAGTGCCCCCCTTCACGGTCGCGTCGTTGGCGATGATCATACATTCGGTACCGGAGATCCGGCCGACGGCCGTGATGATGCCAGCCCCTGCAATAACATCATCATACATGTCGTGCGGCGCAAGCTGGCTCAGTTCCAGCAAAGGTGTGCCGTCATCGACCAATCTCGCAACACGTTCTTGAGGCAACAACTTGCCGCGTTCGATATGACGCGTTCGCGATCGCTCATCGCCGCCGAGCACAGCTTTTGCGACCTTTGCTCTCAAGTCTTCGACCACAACCTGCATTGCGGCATCGTTGTCTCGAAATTCCACGGAACTGGAGTCGATTTTAGATATAAAAGTTGTCATGGATGCGGCTTGTCTCTTACTCGAT
>CAVOAK010000113.1:0-7445 GCA_963693665.1 Alphaproteobacteria bacterium
GATTATGATCCAAATATGCAGATCAGAGTTTAGATCTCATTCAATTTTCGTGATGCAGTTGGGGTATTTATTTTGGTCAGAAATACTCGGCAACGTAGGCAACTTGCCAAATTTATGATGTCCCCAATCGGTTATTAGCGGACACTTACCAATGGTGCCAGTTGCGTCCGCATTCGGGGCCAAGCCAAGATTAATAACCAAATGGCTGAACGTCTGCTTGTAGCCAGAAGCGGACATTGGCGTTTAATCGCATTCATGGTTATTCTCAAAATATCAAACAATTGGGTGTGCGTAATGGCACGTATCGCGCTTGTCATCGGAAATGGCGGATACGAACACGCGCCCCTCAAAAATCCGGTGAATGACGCCGCGCTTATGGTTACGATCCAATAAAGGTAAAATAGGCAGGAGATATTGCCAGCGCCTGGAGGACGCCGGGCTGATCGTAGAATGTGACTCGAATGAAACCAATGATCCGATGGGAGACGTCATGCTCAAATGCGCAACACTTCCTGCAGACTCTGGTGAAATTCTTCAGAAATTTTTGGGTATCGACAGTTTATTTCTCTACGATTGGCGCGAACATGAGGATTACGGCGCAAGCCCTGGAGGCTACTGCAACGAATTTAACGCCATCGACATATCCACATACGATTGAGTTACTAGGATTTGTTGTGGTTTTGCGATGAGTGTCGACTGAGTAATGGGAATATCGGCTATTAGCCAGAGTCGGACGCTGGCCGCAGCATTCTAAGAAATATAAGATATTTGTGTGTTTCCGCGAACATTGCTTGGAGAAAGCTAATGAACAACGTACCCGAAATTGTATCTGAGGAAATCAAACCGGTTGAGGGACGTTTTGTCTGGAAGGGTCCTGACATTGATTATGAAAAAGATGGGACGCGTATCTTCTCCGAGGAGGACATTGGCGAGATCGATCGGGCCCTTAGACATCTGAAAAAACTTGGCGATTTGGATTTTCCAGAAATCACACAAAATACATTTCCGCTGGATAAGTTCCGCGAGAATTTAAGTGCATGTCGCGAAGAGCTGCGTAGGGGGCTGGGATTTCTCCTGTTCCGCGGCTTTCCAGTAGATCGTTACAGCGAGGATGATTTGGGGCGTATCTTCTATGGATTAGGAACCTATCTTGGCACCCCAATGCCCCAATCCTACCAAGGTGATTTGCTTGGACATATCATGGACGTCTCTGACATAGAGCCGAATGACCGAGGCTATCGTAGAAGTGGCGCGCTATCGATGCACACTGACGCTGGTGGCATAGCCGCCCTTATGTGCCTAAGGGCCTCTGCAAGTGGCGGAGAAAGCCGAATTGCAAGTACCGCTGCACTTCACAACGAACTCTTGAAGACGCGCCCCGATCTTGTCTCGGTACTTTACGAAGGGTTTCTACAGCGTAGCACCGAGAAAGATGCCGAACACGGCAGTGGTCAAAATCTGACTGACGGCAAGATGCCCGTATTTACCCGGGATGATGGCGAGTTCGCCTGCCGCTTCATTGGTGGGTTCCTTCGCCGGGCCATTGAGGCAGGTGATGTTCCGGATGGGGGACCCGAACTGGACGCTGTTGACGCCTTGGGTAACTTGGCAGTTTTGCCGGAGTTTTATCTCGATATGTCCTTCAAGGCAGGCGACTTACAGTATCTGAATAATAATCTGATCCTGCATAGCCGTACGGACTATACGGACAGGCCTGGGCTTGACCAGCGGCGCCATTTGTTACGGTTATGGCTGGAAGTTCCGGGATGGCCGGAGCTTGCATTCGACGATCACAATTTTAGGGATCAAGAGATCTGGCTCAAGCGCCGTACACATCTTGGCGAGACTTCGAGCGCATATTTAAAGAAACTTGAAGACATCCGGATTCATGGGGAAAAGGTCACATAGCTGATCTGACTTAACCCTGGATATCGAAACTCTCGACAGGCGTCGGTACTCCGGAGCAGCCCAAAGCACGATGATGACGACTTGTGCCGCACGATTGGCTAGCGCCGCGCGGTACCGCGCCCGACCATCCGTGTACGGTAATCGATAAATCCGGCTTGGGTCATTGGCGGAAACATCCTCTTGCACGGCATGATGGTCTCAGAAGTTGCCTCTCTGTCGATGTCGAATTCTACGGGCTATTCATTATCGGGCCTGCTCTTCCCGCAATAGCGGAAATTCGCGTCGATTGACGGAACCTTGGTTCGATGGTCTTGCCCGATTTCAATGGGCATTAAGCGGTAACCCGCCGAAAACCCGACGCAGGCGAATAGTTGTCAGCTTCCGGTCAGGACGCGAACAGGTCCTCCAGGGGCTCGGCGGCTGTGTCCCTTGCGGGGCGCGAAAGGTAAAACTCGGCGAGCAGGCAGCCCCCTTTCTCTTCCGCGGTCGGATCAAGGCCCTGATCACGCAGCCTATCAATGACCTCTTCTTGCTCTCTGGCCGAAGCGAACCGGCGCTGGACGAACGTCCGGCCCGCCAATTTCTCCGTCACGTATCCTTGTTCGCCCAAAGTTTTCGCGATGTTGTCAAATGGGAACATCCGCAGGACGAAATTGGCAAACCAAGGGCGGTGACCCGGCTCAATGGCGGGCAACATTTGATCAAAGCTCTTTTCGGCGATGTAACCGACGCAACCTGTTGACGTCACCAAATCCACCGCGCCGAGGTCTACATCTGCCTCACTGGGGAGCGGTTCAGTTTCGAGATTGACGGAAAGCACGCCGTTCAGCAACCCGATTTTCTCCGCGAATTTTAAGGCGTTATCCGCCTAGTCCAAGCCAATTACCGTAACGTCCTCTGGTTCCTTGATGGCGCTATATAAATGCTTGCCATATTTGGCAACCTCTCCATGTGTGGCCCCCGCAAGGTTGTCCTTTCCCCATTGTTCGTAGAGTTCCGGCATTGTTTGATCGTATTTGAGGATCGCCGCGTTTACACCGTAAGAACAGCCGAGGTCGAGCACATGAACCGCACTGCAGCGCCGGCGCTTCAATCGCGATATCAACGCTTGAAAAATCAGTTTGGCTGAATCCGGAATGACGTAATCGAGCTTCTTCAATTCGCGGAAATAGGCCCGGGGATCGGGCTGATCGTAGATGTGATCCATACTGATTTTTGCTTCATTGATCTCATCGAACAGCGTCTCGGACGTTATAAAATTCTTATCCTTAGCGTTAACGCAGGCGCCTTGATCACTACAGAATGCAGTGATCATGCATTGGCCATTCCATAAACCGTCAACGCGCAACAACACTCCGCCACAGCGAATGCCTATGCCGTCGATCAAAAAAATCACAATGTCTGCTTGTATATGCAGCTTAGCACAGAACTAAGGGGAACACCAATTTGGGGCCATAAATGGTCGGGTCAAGGCCGTAGTGAGCTCCGGACATTTCGGGCTCATCTTAAAACCTGATTATAAACTGCGAAGGCGTGTTCAACGCAATACTCAAGTATCTTGGGCTGATTCTCGAGCGTTAGGCGGTATCGACAGGCGCGGCTCGAGTTGCAGACTCTAGAGAAACTCGTGAAGATAAATATCCGCTTTGGGTCGCAAGCGGTCCTAGTCACGTGTGAAGATAAAGGTTCACTTTCAGGAGTGAATCAGGCGTTTTCGACAATCCGCATTCTTGGACTACATAAAACTGGCTGGGGCGGCAGGGTTCGAACCTGCGATCACGGGATCAAAACCCGTTGCCTTACCGCTTGGCTACGCCCCAAAAGTTCCATACGTGTTCACTTAAGACACCCCAAAGGACAACTCCCTAGAATGCATTCGTAAAGGCATTCGAATTCGCGACCGGAACATAGGTCCATTGGCTATGGAGCCGCAAGCCGCTATACGATGTCGCTCGTCATGATATCCACAAATTTCGAAACCGCGCGGTATTGAAGAGCAACCACGACTAGCCGCCCGGATAGATCAACCCACTCCCAGCAACAAGTTTGTGCACTGCACGGCCCGCCAAGGTCTCCAAGCGATCAAGAATATCAGGAATTTCTCCGTCGCTGACACCCTCAAGAAACTCTCCGCCAGGTGCAATGCGCATATTCGGCCCAACATGGCATTTGTTGAAGCAATGGATACGTTCAGCCTTGAGGGCAATCCGACGATCTCGTACCCCACGCTCGATAGCCTCGGCCAACGCAACAGAACCGCGTTTTCCACAACACGGCTTATTCACACCGGCCATGTTGACGCAGATCATGAGTTTTAGAGCGCTTGGCTGGCGTTTGGTGCGGCTCACCCGGACGACGAGCCGGAAAACGCAGTCGCTGCCACCCACCAATCATCCCGTGCGACATTGCTGGCTGCCTTCTCTGCCAGGGCAGCATCATCGAATAAGCCAAAACAGGTGGCACCAATCCCCGTCATGCGCGCAATTCGGCAGCCAGATACGGCGCTGATCTCTGCAAGCACATCGTCAATTACCGGACACAGCCGGGTTGCCGCCGCAGTCAAATCATTCTCCCGTTCTTCCAATAACGAGACAAGCGCGGCAATATCTTTTGGGGCTTCGTCAAAGCGCGCGGGTGGCGAAAACCCTCCACGCCTGGCGCCGTAAACTGAAGATGCCGCCAGTGCCACTCCCGGATTGACAAGGAGCAAGCCCGCGGAAGGGAGTTCAGGCGCTGGCTCGACTTCTTCACCAGTACCGCCAACGAAAGCAGGCCCATTTGCAAGGCAAACAGGGACATCAACACCCAATTTCATTGCGATTTCTGTCAGGTCAACATCGCCGTCGCCAATACCCCACAAAGTGGACAAAGCCTTCAACGTGGCAGCTGCGTCGGCCGAGCTCCCACCAAACCCTGAGGAAAGCGGTAGCCGTTTTGTCAAAGTAATTGCAGCATTGCACGGCACATTGGCAGCTTCAGCGAGCAAGTGTGCGGCCCTGAGTACCGAGTTGTCTTTATGAGCGTTCAACGATTCTCCGACCGGGCCGTCGAGCTCAAGTGTCAGGCCAGATGCAGAACGAACGCTCAATGTATCGCCAAGCTCCGAGAACACGATAAGACTATCCATCTCGTGATAGCTGTCCGCACGACGGCCGGTAATATGAAGGTATAGATTGATACGCGCCGGCGCTGGCAGCGTCACAATTCCTGATACTTCCGCGTTCATCCGTCCTGCTCAAGCACTTCCGGCCTCCCCAAACCATTTTTGAGCTTGGCTTCGATCCCTTTGATCAACTCTTCATCGGGCTCCATACTGAGCGCACGCTTCCACTGAAACCGTGCCTCATTACGTCGATCGACCCGCCACAGTGCGTCGCCAAAATGATCGTTAATCACTGCATCCTGTGGCCGCAACAGCACGGCACGCTCAAGATGTCGAGCCGCCTCCTTCCATTCGCCAAGGCGATAAAGTACCCAGCCCAACGAATCGATAATGTAGCCATCGTCACGTCGTCGAGAGACAGCTTTCTCGATCATTTTCCGGGCGCGGCCAATATTGCGACCCTGCTCAACCCAAGAATACCCGAGATAATTGAGAACGAATGGCTGATCCGGCTCGAGCTCCAGCGCCTTCAAAAAATCCGCCTCCGCGCGATCCCAAAGCTTAGTGCGCTCAAGCGCGACACCACGGTTGTAGTAAAGATTCCAATGGCCTTTTTCGATCTTGTCAATGCGAGTGAATGCTTTGTCATACGCTTGGATGGCATCACTAAAACGCTCGCTGTAACGCAGTAGATTGCCCTGTATAATCAACGGCTCCGGGCGATCCAGCCGCTCCTCTGCCAATTTTCCTAACAAATTGACCGCCCCTTCAAGATCGTCCAAATCATTCAGATTATTGGCTATGCGTAGTTGCGCTGCCCACCGAAATGGCGACTCTGGGCCAATAGACAGATAGACATCATTCGCATCGGAATACCGTCTGCGAAAATCCAGCAAGTCGCCGACAAGAAGCTTGGCCAGCGCGAAATCGGGCCGGGCTGCCAATGCGAGCTGCGCATAGAGCATCGCCAACTCGTCGCCGCGATTTTTGGGCACGGCAGAAGCCAAATGGAAAAGCCCTTCCGCAATTCCCTCCGCGGGATTGGTCACGATCTGTTGCCCAGCTTGACCCTTTTCGACGCGGTTTAGCTCTGCCTCAAAAAGATTGCTGCCGGGATGGTTCGACACATAGCCGTCGTAGATCTCCCTTGCCTCGTTTGCCCTCCCCTGACGCTCGAGAAACGATCCAATGGCGCGAATGATACGTACCGGCGTGTCCGCTGAATTTTGCATAAGACTTCGATAGGCCGCTTCTGCGGCCTCGGGCCGGCCACCCAAGTCATTGATTAAACCTTCCTGAAGTTGCCGTAACACGCCGAATCCATCGCCGTCCTTCAGCTGCGCCAGCGAGGAGAGCGCACCATCTACATCGTTGACGCCAAACGCCGCCCAAGCCACCGCTATGGACGCTGCAAATGCAGCCATACCTTTGTCCTGTGGCACAGCAAGCCTGTCGCGTGCAGTGCCATAGTTCTTATCCTGAACACTTCGGATGACCAGGAGAAGATTGGAGATAGGATCCTTAATCCCTGCGCTGTCAATTTTTCGAGCCAAGGCCAAAGATGGTTCCACGAGCCCGGCCGACAGCGAAAGCTTAAATGCCGAACGCATTAATTGCTCGTCGTCCGAGTTTTCTTCCAAAACACGTGCCATGAGAGTTGCGGCCTGGCGCAAATCCCAACTTCTTTCCGCAGCAAGCGCCGCGAGATAAGTTCCGTAGACTGACGACTTTCCTATGCCATCGGCGGCGGCAAGCTGCAACAATTCGGCAGAAACAAATCTCGGTTCTTCGGAGGCTGATGGTGTCGCGCTGATGACAAAGTATGCAGCAGCACAAATGGCTACAAGATATGTGGGAATTCGCAACTGCCACCTTGGTCCAGCATCCCGAAGCAATGAGTTGGATCGACAAAAAATCATCAGTAACCCCTCATCATCGAATTATCCTACGGACCAAAGCATCCGACTTATGACGCGTTGGCCTGCATAACGGAACCTGTGTCTACAACGACAACTAACCCTCGCCCACATTAAGTCTATCCGAGTCCAGTTTCTCGCGTCAGTGGTTTTCAAACGTGCTACACATCGTCCTATCGCGAATGTGATCATGTTACTCCGTCGCGGCTACATGTTGGGATAGTTTGGACCTCCTCCACCTTCCGGGACTAACCACCGAATATTCTGGCGCGGATCCTTGATTTCACATGTTTTACAATGGACACAGTTCTGCGCATTAATCTGCAGCTTTGCCGCCGTCCCTTCACCAACGATTTCATACACATTAGCCGGGCAATAGCGCTGTTCGGGGGCGGCAAATTGGGCAAGGTTCACATCGATTGGCAAACGCTCGTCCAGGAGCCGTAAATGCGGTGGCTGATCCTCTTCGTGGTTGGTCCCCGAATAAGCAAGGTTGGTGAGTTTGTCGAAACTTGTTA
>CAVOAK010000114.1:0-7399 GCA_963693665.1 Alphaproteobacteria bacterium
TCTCTCCTCCACAGCGCTTGCAGAAGAAACTCGTGAGCATCACGACAAATCGCGCACCCTCGACCAAGCAGTTAGCATTTTCGCTGACGCTGTGCCGACCCTGTAATGCGCCATCCTGCGGCCGAACTGGTTCACAGACGGTAGCCATATGAGCACCCCTGTCCCGACGCATAACACCGTGGTTTCCACGAACTTAAGAGGTATGGCCTTCATGCTTCTCGCAACCGTGGGCTTTTCCATGGTCAGCGGCATGATCCGACATGTATCGGCCGAGTTGCATCCGTTCGAGATTGTCTTTTTCACATCGATCTTTGGATTTCCTGTCGTACTGCCATGGCTGGTGCGGGATGGTATCAAACCGCTTCGCACCAAGCGCTTAGGCCTTCATTTTCTTCGCGTTGCCATGGGTGTAACGGCAATGATGATCGCATTTTTCGCGATCAGTTTCACACCACTCGCGTTAGTCACAGCGCTCAACTTCCTGTCGCCGATTTTCACTGCGGTAATTGCCGTCCTCTTCCTTGGCGAGGTTATGCGGATACGACGCTGGATCGCAATTTTAGTGGGGTTTGCCGGAACTCTGGTCGTATTAAGGCCAGGAATTGAACCGATCGAATTCGGCGCGATGCTCATGCTTATCTCAGCGCTTTTTGGCGGCACAGCAATGCTTTGCATAAAACTTCTGGGGCGCACTGACACGAGCGTTACCATCACCTGCTATGCAGTTGCTCTGCGATCCCCAATGGCGTTGATCCCGGCCCTCTTCGTTTGGCAATGGCCGACCGGAACTCAACTTCTTTGGCTGAGCGTTATGGGGATCCTGTTCACGGCGTCGACTATGAGCCTGGCGCAGGCATTTCGGGATGCCGAGGCAAATGTCGTCGCGCCGGTATTCTTCTTTCAACTGATATGGACGGCAACAATCGGTTACGTATTCTTTGCAGAGATTCCCGCACTCTACACATGGATTGGTGCGGCGATGATTTTCGCCAGTACAACTTATGTCGCCTATCGTGAGAGAGTGAACCAGCCGTCGACACCGATAACGGCACCGACGCTTCCACCCGCATAACACTTTGCGAAAAGTGGCTTCGTTAAAAATTATATCTAAGTTTCAAAGCTTATTTAGGCGCTTATTTGCGGATTGGCCGGCCTGGCAATATCGACCACGACGAACATTGGGATATTAGTAGAGCCCCGCCGATACAGGCACGGCGCTTGCTGCGTTCGACCCGTTGGCTACGCTGCCGGAACCATCAATCAAAACTGAATCCCCCCTGGGTTCGGTACCGATTTTGAATGCCTCAAGAATAACCTGTTTGTCGCTTGAGCTCGCCGGTCGACCGGTCTCCGCATTTATGCGGACGTGTCGGACACCAGATGGAATGCGAAACGGAATGGCCGGTTTTCCACGCAAGGCTTCCTCCATAAAATTCTTGAATATCGGTGCTGCCACCGACGATCCGGTTTCAGATTTGCCTAGAGGACGCGGCTGATCAAATCCAACAAACACCCCGACCGCCAAATCCGGGGAAAAACCGATGAACCAGGTATCAACGCCGTCGTTGGTAGTGCCCGTCTTGCCCGCTAACGGTTTACCGACTTGTCTAATTCGTCGCCCTGTCCCTCTTTGGACAACACCCTCGAGCATTGTAACAATCTGATATGAGCTGGTTGCATCAGCGACTATTTCACGGGTATCAACCAATTGCGGCGTGTCCCCGTTATTCCATTGCAGCAACTGACAATCATCACAATTGCGCGCGTCATGTCTAAAGATGGTCCGGCCCAGACGATCCTGAATACGATCTATGAGCGCCGGCGTAATTCGCCGACCGCCGTTGACGAGCATCGCGTATGCCGCAGTCATTCTCAGGAGCGTTGTTTCTCCAGCGCCCAATGCCATAGCAAGTTGGTTCGGCATGCTGTCCACAAGTCCAAACCGCACAGCGTACTCGGCCACTTTTGGCATACCAATCCGTTGAGCAAGCCGGACAGTCATCAGATTACGTGATTTCTCAATTCCCAAGCGCATCGTCGAGGGACCATAAAATTTTCGCGTGTAGTTGGCTGGTTTCCACTTCCCCAATCCCTGTCCTTGGTCGAGCACAAATGGGGCGTCCAAAATTCGCGTAGCAGGCGTATAGCCGTTATCGAGGGCTGCCAGGTAGACGAATGGCTTAAACGCTGATCCTGGCTGGCGCCATGCCTGGGTTGCGCGATTGAACTCGCTTGTGTCAAACGACCGCCCGCCCGTCATTGCAAGAACCCGCCCGGTATGAGGATCAAGGGCAACAATCGCACCGTTGATTTCGGGTGTTTGATGCAATGCATATGTTCCCATCGGATAACTGGCGTCCTCACCTTCTTCAGTTGAGGCTTTCTCGGAGACAGGGTTGACCAGTATTACGTCACCGATGAAGAGGACATCAGACGGCGTCATTACGGCCGGACCCAATCTTTTTTCGCTGCGCCATGCTCGTGCCCATTTGAGCTCCGTCAACGGTATTCGACCTTTTCGACCGGTCGCCAGCCCGATTTCTGCACTGCTGGAATCAACCCCAGTCACAACAGCCAGTTCGTAGCCATCGTTTCCCGATGGTTTTTTGATTCCGCGGAGGAGGCCCGACCAGTTCTCAATCAGCTCAATCTGGGCAATCGGTCCACGCCAACCGTGACGCCGATCATATTTGATTAGCCCGCGGCGCAATGCTTCATCGGATATCCGCTGCAACGTTGGATCAACAGTTGTGCGCACAGATAACCCGCCCTCATAGAGGCGAGCCTCGCCATAACGTTGAACGAGATCGCGTCGCACTTCCTCCACAAAATAATCTGCCCGCGCGAGTGCAGCACCAGTGTTAGGAACGATGCGAAGTCGCTCTGCTCGCGCGCGCCTAGCAGCCTCTGCGTCGATGAAACCTTCCTCGTACATCCGGCTTACTACCCAATTTCGCCGCGCCTTAGCGGCCTTCGGGTTACGAACTGGGTGGTAGTTGTTCGGAGCCTTTGGTAGAGCCGCCAAATACGCCATCTCTCCGTCAGTAAGTTCATGAAGCGATTTGTCAAAATAATTCAGCGCCGCTGCCGCCACCCCATAAGATCCATAGCCCAGATAAATCTCATTGAGGTAAAGCTCCAGTATTTGCTCTTTAGTAAAAGCACGCTCGATTCGGAAGGAAAGGATAGCTTCCTTAATTTTGCGCTCAACAGAGACTTCGCTGGATAACAGGAAGTTTTTTGCAACCTGTTGGGTAATCGTTGAAGCACCGACAAGACGACGGTTGCTTCCTATATTGAGTATGTTTGTAAGAGTTGCCCGAACCAACGCAATGGGATCCACACCAGGATGCGTGAAGAAATTTTGATCTTCAGCTGCGATAAACGCCTGAACAAAAGTACGCGGTAGCGCCTGAATTGGGACGAAAACGCGATGCTCAGTCGCATACTCGGCGATTAACCGTCCGTCGCCTGCGTGAAATCGGGTAATCGTTTTTGGCTGATAATCTGCGAGTTGACGATAATCTGGTAAATCCTGGCCATAGCGCCAAAGCAGGTAAACACCTCCGCCGGCAGTCACTAAAACACCGAACAGGCAAAGCGATGTCAGCACAAGGACGACTTTAATAATACGAACCATCAGACCAAATCGTTGCCAGTGTCACGTCCCTAACGTTTATTTATCACAAAAAAATGTGGCAAAGTTATGATCGCCCCAGGATTTTCACCCGCTCAAAATAGCGATCAGTAGCACGCAACAGAGCATCCGAAAAACGTTCCATATATGACTTAGTTTGTAAAAGCTTCTCGTCAGGCCGATTTGATAAATACCCAAGTTCAATCAACAGTGACGGCACGTTGGGCGATTTGAGGACTGCAAATCCCGCAAAGCGATGTGTATTTCGCAATACTTTAATTTTTCCATCCATTTCACCGACCAACATTTCGGCAAAATGCCAAGATTCTTCATTGGTGTCGCTTTGAGCAAGGTCGATTAGGATACTCGACACTTCAGGCGGATAGTCGCTCAAATCGGCCCCAGCAATGATGTCAGCTTTATTTTCTTTCGCTGCCAGCGCCTCCGCTTCCTTGTCGGATGCCCTATCGGATAGCGTATATACCGATACACCGCGTACAGACTGCTTCGGTGAAGAATCTGCGTGCAACGAGAGGAACAGGGACGCGCTGGCGCGGTGTGCGACCTCAAACCGATCACGTAATCGCAAGAACACGTCACGCTTGCGGGTCAAAACAACTTTATAGCGGCCACTACTCTCCAGCGTCCGTTTTACAACTTCGGCGGTCGCCAAAGTGATCCTCTTTTCATATGTACCCGTAACGCCAATCGATCCTGGGTCCACCCCGCCATGACCTGCATCGATCACAATGACGGGCTTCTCGGCAGACCGCGCCGACGAGCGTGGCACCGAAATGGACGGTTGCACAACAAGCGCTCGCGCTTCCGTCCAACCAGGCGTTCGAATATCTGTTGCTCGCGGATCAAAATCAGCCGCCGAAATTTCCGCAAGATCTAAGACGAACCGATATGTTCCACCGTCGTTCGACGGCAAAATAAAATGACGCGTCACAGCGGCCGGGACAGAAAGATCTATGACAACACGGCTATTGCCTGGCTGAAACAGCCCGTAACGAAAGTTAGAAACGACACTCGACGTTGGGACAATGACATTGCCAACATCCGACGTTACGCGCCAGTTGACTTCAGGCAAATCAATGACGACGCGATAGGGATCCGCGAGCGTGAATACGCGATAGGCAAACCGCCCACTAGACTCGAGAACAAAACGGGTGGCTTCCGGATGCACGCCAATACGCGCACCATAAACTGTCAGGTCTGCCGCTCCAGCAACTTGTGCAATTGAGAAGCCAAACGTTAACCAAATACCAATGGCTACAAATCGCACATGCAATGAGAAACAGTCCCACATATTGTATATCCAGCTGCTCATAGCCACCAATTATACTATCGCTAGCGACTTCGGTCCAACATCACCGAATTTTCACATTACTCGAAACCAATCAATACGACGAAACATCAGCCGCTCTATGGCACATTGAGTCATCACACAAACGGATTGCCGGACAAGCGCAAATCGGCGTAGTGTGACCCTGCGCGAATTTTAATTCCGCTGTCGACAAGATCAGCCGCTATAGGTTGTATCGAAATTGGCGCGTGACATGGTCCCGATGGTAAGAGATGCAACATTTGTATTTCTCATCGGGGGTGGCCAGGACGAGCTCCAAGGCAGCGGATTGGTAATTGAATCATGTGGGGCCACGAGGCCAAGTTCGATCTAATGTTGGATCGTATTTGGTCCGGGCAAGCGCCTCAGACCGATTCCGTCCTGGCTCCGCATATGCGGGCTGTTCGACGGACGGGTGGACGCGAAGCTGGCCTCATGAAAGTTAACCACGCACGGCCGTAGCGCTTGGCGCGCGAAGCGCGGGTGGTGTGTGACGGAGTTAAATATAATGGCGCGTAGTATGCTGATCGACGCGAGCCATCCAGAGGAAACTCGGGTGGTCGTGGTCAATAATAATGCCCTTGAAGCGTTTGATTACGAATCAGAAAGTAAGAAACGGCTAAAGGGTAATATCTATCTAGCAAAAGTAACGAGGGTAGAGCCGTCACTTCAGGCGGCGTTCATTGAATATGGTGGTAACCGTCACGGGTTCCTTGCCTTCAGTGAAATTCATCCTGATTACTACCAAATCCCCGTTTCCGACCATGAGCGGCTGATAGCGGAAAGCGCCGAGCCGGAGGAAAGCGAAGACGACGAAAATAGCGACGCAGTGGAGATCGTCGGTGGTGACGACAGCGATGAGGTCATTCGTCCTCGTTTAGGCTCCTATCGCAACTACAAAATCCAAGAAGTTATCAAACGGCGCCAAATCTTGTTGGTGCAGGTTGTCAAGGAGGAGCGCGGCAATAAAGGTGCTGCGATGACCACCTATGTGTCGCTTGCCGGACGATATTGCGTGTTGATGCCCAACACTGCACGAGGCGGCGGTATCAGTCGAAAAATTGCTTCTGTAACAGATCGCAGACGACTGAAAAAAATTCTCGACGGACTTGAGATCCCAGAAGGCATGGCCGTTATTGTTCGCACCGCTGGTGCTGAACGGACGAAAGCCGAAATTACGCGTGACGACGCGTACCTACTCCGACTTTGGAATGACGTACGCAACCTCACCCTCAAATCTACTGCGCCTGCTCTCATCCACGAAGAAGCAAATCTGATCAAACGATCGATCCGTGATCTTTACACAAAAGAGATATCGGAGGTCCTCGTCGAAGGCGAGGACGGCTATAGGCTTGCCAAGGACTTCATGCGCTTGCTCGTGCCGAGTCATGCGAAAAACGTGAAGAGCTATAAGGATCTCGGTGCACCGCTTTTTTATAAGTACGGTGTCGAGAAGCAACTGGACGATATCCACGATCCGGTTGTGCGCCTAAAATCCGGCGGCTATTTGGTAATCAACCCAACTGAAGCGTTAGTCGCAATCGATGTAAACTCCGGCAAGGCAACCCGTGAGCGGCACATCGAAGAAACTGCTCTGCGTACAAACCAAGAAGCCGCGGCTGAAGTCGCCCGACAATTGCGTTTGCGAGATTTGGCAGGGTTAATTGTCATTGATTTCATCGATATGGAAGTCTCTCGGAACATCCATGCGGTCGAGCGCCGGTTGAAGGATGCAATGAAGGATGATCGGGCCCGTATCCAGGTCGGCCGGATCAGCCCGTTCGGCCTGCTTGAAATGTCTCGTCAAAGGCTTCGTCCCAGCTTGACAGAGGCATCAAGCGAAACCTGCATCCATTGCGGTGGCGCTGGCTATGTACGAACGACAGAAGCAAGTTCTTTGCACGCACTGCGGGCGGTCGAAGAAGAAGCGCTGCGGCAAAACGCTGGCAATTTTACGCTCTACGTCGCAGCTCCAGTTGCCCTCTATATCCTCAACAACAAACGTAGCGCGATCGCAGAAATTGAATCTCAGCACAAACTTGGTGTTCAAGTCGCAGTGGACGACGCCCTCATTCCGCCGGCATTTCGTATTGAGCGAGACCCTGGCGACGTTCCAGTTGTGTCGAAACCGGCCCCTGGATTAGAAGCAACCAAGCAGGCCGCCGAAACTGCAGACAGTGACAGTGGCTCAAACACACAGAGGCGGCGGCCACGACGGAGCTCCCGTAGTGTACAAAGCGAACAAGCCGCAGATGCGACACCAACAGATGTTGCCGCTGGTGACCAAGAGCAGCTCGACGGCACCGAAGTTGTCGAACACGCAGATGCGGATAAGCCGGGAGCGGCTGAGCATGAAACGGGCGAGGAAGGACCTCGCAAACGGCGGCGGCGTGGACGTCGCGGTGGTCGGCGGC
>CAVOAK010000115.1:0-7219 GCA_963693665.1 Alphaproteobacteria bacterium
TACTCGCTCGATGGTGCAAACGGCGGCGCAAGCGCCGCGCGCGCTTCGTCGATCGAAAAACGCGAAGGGTCGAGTAAGGCGTAATCAATTTCCCCCAAGCTACCGTCGCCGACCCCAGCATACCGGGTGAGGGCGGCGGGAAACTTGCCGGAGCCACAGGCGACGTCGAGGAGTTTGAGCGGCCGCGCGCCAATCGCGTCGACCTTTTCCGCAAGCCAGGCTCCCCAATTTCGTGATTCTGCCAGGTGGCGATAATCGACCGACGCGATTTCGTAAAACCGGTCCATCTCAGCGCGCCCATTCTCGCTCCAATGTGTGCAACTGCGGTCAAATGTGTCAGCCATTGTCTTTTCGATGTCCTTGTTTTGCGAGCGCCCAGTCCTCTGGCGCAGGCCAGCAGACCGGGTTCAGCGGGCTGGCGGCTGCGCCGCCGGGCTCGACGCCAGGCAGGAATTTGCGCCAGTCGCCGGAGATCATGGTCGGAGCGTCCACGACGTGCGCGCCGTCGGCGAAGAAGGTGTTGGCAAGGGCACAGCGGCTGATCGACGTGGCGTTTGCGCCGGCCGTGTGGAAGCTCAGGTTGTGGTGAAAGCTCACGTCGCCGACCGCGAAAGGACAATTATCGACATTGACGTCCGCGCGATCGAATGCATCGGCTATACGCCGATCATAGCTGGTGTCCACCTTGCTGAATGGGACATCCGAGACCAGGCGCCAAGTCTCCATTCCCCGTGCGAAAGCAAGCGGGCCCATAGCCTCGGGGATCGCTTGCGCTGCGATCCAGGCGGTAACAACGTCGTTGGTGTCCAGTGGAAAATGGTGGTCGTCATAATGCCATGGCGTGCGTCCGCACCCCGGCTCCTTGGAGAGGAGATTGTCGTGGTAGAGACGAACACTGTTGACCCCGAGGAGGTCAGAACAGATTTTTGCAATCCGCGGGCTGAGGACGAACAGACGAAAAATCGGGTTTTCCAGCCAGATCATTTCGGCGGAATAGAACCGGCGCCCTGGTTTTGGACTAGGATCCGTTTGATTGCGCATGGGCGATGCTGAGCCGCCATCAAGTGCCACCCCGAAATTCGTCTCGAGCACGGCAACAAGTTCGCGCCGCAGCGCCACCACCGCGCCCGGCGACAAGACAACAGGTAGCTTTACATAACCTTCGGCGCGGAAGCGTGTAATGGTCTCGGCGCTAACCAAGTAGGGTGTCGACAATTCGCGCGCGAGCGCGTCGAAGCTGAGCGGCGCCACAGTGCGCGGATCGGGCTCAAGCGCCACGTCCATCACCGCCTTTTCAACACTGTCGGCTGGGCCATGGCGATCCCGGCGCGCGATCAGAGAAGGGTTGTGAGCAAGGCCCACATACCAGTCCCACCACGCTTGATTGTCCTCGTCCCAAGGGGCCGATACATCTCGATCTTCTTGTGTTGGGAGATGCTTAGCCTCCACGTTACCTTGGTGAACGCTGCGCATTTTTGAAATGGTTTGACCCTCCAGTGATCATAGCTTCGGCTGTTTCACGGATCATAGCGGGAGATAGCCCCTTCACCGAGTAGAGCAACTTCTTCTGCGCTTTTACAGGACAGGCGTAAGCCAGGGAACCTATTGTGCCCGCTGCAAAACACGACTTCTACGTATAGCTGGAAGGTTTGGATCAAAGTGAGATAGGAGAAAGCAGCCGCTGCGATCAATTGACGCTGAAGAGTCTACAAAGTTGGTCGTTGGCCTACGTTTTCGATACTCGATGTATACGCTCGCAGACCCGACGATCAGTCCTAGATCAAAGGGCACGGTTCAAGGGGCTGGGGGCTAGGATCGGGTTTGGCGGAAAGACTTCCATAGGCAATCATATCGTTCTAGAAATTCCAATATGAAACGCTTGTCCTCTTTGCCCATCCTGCTCCGACTATGGACGCGCATCACTTGTCTAGATTGTCCAGAGGCAAGAAGAGGCGTTGCGCGGTTACTGCGGTGGTAAATTACCCTTTGTTCGAGCGGAGGGCCGGGGGTTATGTGCCTGACGGCGATAGCCCGATGATATCCAGAGGATCAGTATGACCTTCGTTTTCTATGATACCGAGACCACTGGGACCGATACGTCTTTTGATCAGATCCTTCAGTTCGGGGCGATCAGGACAGATGATCAACTGAACGAGATCGACAGGTTCGAGATTCGCTGCAGGCTTCTGCCGCATGTCGTTCCGGCACCGATGGCCCTCAAGGTGACCGGGATCACGCCGAAAATGCTGACCGACCCGGCACTTCCCTCACATTACGAGGCGATGCGACAGGTGCACACGAAGCTCTCGGACTGGTCGCCGTCCGTCTTCGTCGGATACAACTCGATCTCGTTTGACGAAAACCTTTTGCGCCAGGCTTTCTACCAGACGCTTCAGCCGATCTATCTGACGAATACTGGCGGTAATTCCAGGGCGGACATGTTGCGGATATCACATGCCGTTGCCGTATATGCACCTAACGCGATTTCAATACCGATAGGCGATGCGGGGCAGCAGGTGTTCAAGCTGGACAAGCTCGCCCCGATTAACGGCTTCGGTCACGCAAATGCGCATGACGCCATGGGCGATGTCGAAGCGACTATCCACCTGGCGAAGCTGGCCCGGGACCGCGCCCCGGAAGTCTGGGGGAGGATGATGGGTCTCTCCCGCAAGCAGGATACAGCGAACACCCTCGAGCGCGAGGAAATACTGTGCCTGACCCAGTACTGGCGCGGGCAGGCGCACAACCGGTATGTCACCGAATGCGGCGCAGACCCGACCGATGATGCTGCCCGGGCGGTTTTCGACCTTAAACAAGACCCGGAACCATATATCGACATGACGATCGGGGAACTGGTCCATGAGATGAAGAGGAGCCCGGCAGTTATTCGTGGAGTCCGGACGAATGCCCAGCCGATCTTGATGCCATATACAGCCGCGCCAGAGGGACTGCCGGAAGCGTCTCCCACGATGGAAGAACTCGCGAGGCGAGCCCGTATGATAGCGACGAGTACCAAATTTCGCAGCCGGGTGGGCGAAGCCCTTGCAAACCGGTATCCGGAGAAAGAGCCTTCGCCGCACGTTGAACAAGAGATCTACGACGGGTTCGCCTCTCGAGGGGATCATGCGCTAATGCAGTATTTCCACAATGTGCCCTGGGAGGACCGTCTTGGAGTTGCCAGGGAAATGGCCGATCTCAGGATGAGGCGTATTGCGCAGCGGCTGATCTATATCGAACGACCCGAGACCTTGCCAGATAAAACAAAGGCAGCTCTCGATCGTGAAATAGAAGCAAGACTGAATGCGCATGAAGATGTGTTGCCCTGGAGAACGGTCGCCGACGCTCAGCAGGAATTGGCTAAGCTCGAAAGAGAAGACGATGTTGGCAGTCTCTCAGATTTTGTTAGAGGTTTAGAAGAGTTCCTGGGTAAGCTCCTTCAATAGCGTGGAGGGTGATCCCTGTTTGGGCATTCGTCCGACGCTGATGATGTACGCCCAGTATCTGTTGTTGTTCCCTTACTTTGCGAGACTGCCAGAAATGCGCTGTAAATCTTATCCCCCAAGAAAATATGTGCGGCGTGCGGCCGGCCATTCACATGGCGGAAAAAATGGGAGAAGGTTTGGGATCGGGTGCGCTACTGCTCTAAACGCTGCAGGGGTAGGAGATAGAAAGCCGAGTTCACATGGAGGAAGAGCATTGAGGGTTGCCGTCTTAGTCGCACTGGTGCTGGTAACCACGCCTGCACTTGCCGACCCAACGATCCTCACTGGGCCTGTCACTAAGGTGCGCGACGGTGACACCATCGAGGTTGGCAAAATTCCGATCAGATTGAATGGCGTTTCAGCGCCGGAGATAAATGAGCCGCTTGGTCCTGAGTCTAGGTATTTCTTGGTTGACCTCGTGATGGGCAAGCTAGTGCGGTGTGAACTTGACGGCACGAAGACATACGATCGTTGGGTAGGAGTTTGCTATCTAAATAGTGGGGATATTGGTGCTGCTGTAATCGGTGCCGGGCTGGCGCTAGACTGCCCCAGATACTCTGGTAGGCGATACGCAAAGTTAGAAGTTCCCGCTGCAGCTCTTAGGATGAGGCTACCAAAGTACTGTAAAAAATAAATGATATTCTGAACTACAACTGTTTATTTCAGGCTTTAAAAATACGACTGCCGGCGCTCGATGCTCTAATTACGAATGGCACAGAAGTGGGATGCTAGGCACGTTATTCAACCCGAGACGCATGAGTCTAATTCGGTACTGTAAAATCTAAAAAATCACAATAATGCCCAAATTTCGACAGTTTGGCGCCTTATTTGAGGTGTTTTCTGTGAAGGTCTTAATCCGAGGCAATTCATTAGGAGAACAGAACCATGGTAGCATTAGCGCTTGCCGCCTTCATTGGCATATTTTTTGTTTCAACGGCTGAGATAGATGGTTTGGGAAGTGACGCACTCGCGTCTGGCGAAAGGACTACTACAATCCATTTAGGATCAAACAGCCAAACAAATCTCCAGCCATTAGAGGTTACCCCGCCGGTGGCTTCAGTAGCAGAACCCATCGCCCAGGAGAAGAAATCGGCACAGTCGGTTCAGCCTGCCTCCCAAGAGACAACCACTGGCGAGGAAGTGGCGGTAATTGCCACTCCGAAAGATCGGACGGTGATGAAGTGGGGGAAGGATGACGAAAAATCTGACGATTGGGTCAAATAGGGGAGTGACCAGTATGTTAATGAAAGCATCCTGTGGCCTCGATGTGAGCTAAAAAATAAATCCAGAAGCAATTCTTCCTAATCGACTATCGTCGACTGACCCCGTCGGCTCCATAGAAATTCCCGAGCCGAACCTGTCCCGGACCGGCGTGAATTTCGGGAAGATCGATGACCTCAAGGACTTCGGGGCCGCCGTGTTTGAAAAGCCCGACTGCGCGCATTCGCTTTGAGCATACCTATTCGCAAGCTGGATATACCTTGGCTACTTGCCCACAATTCGCGCGGCTTCCTGCGCGAATTGTGGGTCGACATAGCGCTCACCCGCCGCGCGGACGAGTTCATAAACTTTCGCATCACGGTCTGTGGTGGGGACGGGGTCGGCGTCCCAATGGCCGTGCTCATCGAAGCCCCGGACCAAAGAGGCGGAGCGGCGGCCAATTGTTGAGCGGACATGCGCCGGGAAGTAGAAAATCCCGACGCCGATCCGCATTGTGTCTGTGTTGTTGCCGGCCGAGCCGTGTACGATCCGTTCATGATGACAGGAGAACTGTCCGGCCTTTAACGTCAAATCGACGGCGCTGCTATTGTCAATCGTCTCTATCGTTTGACCTCGGGCGAGGAGGTTCTTCTCGTCATAGGTCTCTTTATGCTCATAGGCTGGCCCCTCATGAGTGCCGGGAATGACGCGGACACAGCCATTACCTGGCGTGCTAGCGGTCAGCGCGAGCCATACTGTGACCAGCTCGTTGGGCTCCAGCCCGAAATAGGCAGAATCCTGATGCCACGAGACGAACGAGCCATCTCGCCCGGGTTTCATCCAGAAGCGCGATGACAGCGCATAGATGTTTGGTCCGATCAGATCCTCCACAACATCGAGAATCTTGGGGTGACGGGAAAATTCATAGGAGCGCCGGAAACACAGATGTCCTTTGACGATGATCTCAGACGCCAGCATGCCTTCTTCGCGTTCAAACGCATCGAGATCGTCGCACATCGCTGCCGCCTCTGAAGCCTCGACGCCATCAAACGGCACCAGATAGCCATTTTTGCGGTAAAACGCGATCTGCTGTTCGGTGAGAACTATCGGCATTAAGGTACCTTTGCGGGGTATGGCAGTGGGGTGCAGTTTAATCTTCTGTATCTCAGTATGAAATGCCCAATCTTGCCCGCTTTAGGGCATTGGTCTAATTTCCATCGGTCTGGATGTATCGTGATTAGCAGGATGTATATGTGATGAAGGTCGAACCAGTTTCACCAGCAGTCGGCGCCCGGATTACCGGCGTTGATCTGTCACAGGAGATGGATGACGCCACGTTTGAGGCCGTTCACCGTGTCTGGCTGGATCATCATGTGTTGGTCTTCCCGGACCAGGGTTTTTCCGAAGATGATCAAGTGCGCTTTACCCAGCGATTTGGTGAGTCTGGTACTCGTATTCGTAAAGTAGGCTGGTCAGAGAAAGGCCGGGTATCACACCCGGGCACCATGTTGATCAGTAATATCCGCGAAGATGGCAAGCCGATTGGCTCCTTGCCGGATGGTGAGATGATGTACCATTCTGATGGTGCCTTTTCGGAGCGGCCTTACCGCTACACCTTGCTCTATGCCATTGAAATTCCGTCGGTAGGCGGCAATACATTGTTTGCCAATACTTCAAAGGCCTATGACGCATTGCCCGCGGCGCTGAAATCGAAACTCGCCAATTGCCATGGGGAACACCTGTATTACGCCAACAATAACCAGGATGTGGCGACCCGGTCATTAAGTGGTAAGCGCGAGCACCCGCTATTCGTGGCGCATGAGGAAACAGGTCGGCCAGCGATCTATGCCAGCCGGTTGATGACATCCCGCATCGTCGGCCTGCCAGACGACGAGGGTGATGAGGTGTTACAGCAGCTGCTTGATCATCTGGAGAAGCCGGAATTCATCTATGAGCATGTCTGGACCCCGGGTGATTTTGTGGTCTGGGACAATCGTTGCCTCAACCATGCCCGAACGGATTTTTCAGAAGGTGAACGCCGTCTACTACGCCGGACAACGGTCTGGGGCGTTGATCCCGAAGCCTATATTGCGCAATCTGTCTAGCGGCTCACGCGCCTAATTCAAATCTCCAAAGGGAGAACATGATGCTTGTTTGCGACTCCCAGGTTCATATCTGGGCCGAGGAGACGCCGGAGCGGCCTTGGACACCAGGGGGAAGGGAGCTGGTGCGTGATATGGGGCATCGCCCAAAGGCCATCGGGTATGAGGAACTCAAAGACTTGATGGATGAGGCTGGGGTCGACCGGGCGATTATCGTCCCTCCGACCTGGGATATGGATCGCAATGATCTCGGGCTTGAAGCTGCAGAGAAATATCCTGACCGTTTTGGGCTGATCAGCCGCGTGCCTTTGCTAGAGCCGGAGATCGGCAAGAAGCTGCTGCACGATTTGCGGGATGAGCCTGCTTGCAAAGGCGTGCGCTTGACCTTCTTTCGTAAGGAGGAGGCGACCTGGTTGTTCGATGGTACGGCAGACT
>CAVOAK010000116.1:0-7101 GCA_963693665.1 Alphaproteobacteria bacterium
AGACGGGTTCCGAAGCGCGACGCAAGAAGCTGGTGAAACGTCTCAAGCTTGCCGAGGCATTTATCGAATCTGGCAGCCGCCCGGAGTGGATGATACTGGACGTAGTTCCCGTAATTCCGCCTGAGCTCCGGCCACTCGTTCCGCTAGACGGCGGGCGTTTTGCGACATCTGATCTAAACGATTTGTATCGCCGGGTTATCAATCGTAACAACCGGTTGAAGCGTCTTATTGAGTTGCGTGCGCCTGACATTATTGTGCGCAACGAAAAGCGAATGCTGCAGGAATCCGTCGACGCGTTGTTTGATAATGGCCGTCGCGGCCGCATCATTACCGGTGCCAATAAGCGGCCACTAAAGTCGCTGAGCGATATGCTCAAAGGAAAGCAAGGCCGATTCCGGCAGAACCTCCTTGGCAAGCGCGTGGATTATTCAGGTCGCTCCGTCATTGTCGTCGGACCCGAACTGAAGTTGCATCAGTGTGGCTTGCCCAAGAAGATGGCCTTGGAGCTGTTCAAGCCATTTATCTATTCGAGATTTGAACTCTACGGGATGGCGTCGACAATCAAGGCAGCCAAACGCATGGTCGAAAAGGAACGGCCGGAGGTTTGGGATATTCTTGAAGAGGTAATTCGGGAGCATCCCGTGTTGCTTAACCGGGCTCCAACATTGCACAGACTTGGAATCCAGGCTTTCGAGCCTGTCTTGATAGAAGGCAAAGCTATTCAGCTGCATCCTTTGGTTTGTGCGGCCTTTAACGCGGATTTTGATGGCGATCAAATGGCCGTTCACGTGCCGCTGTCGCTTGAGGCACAGCTCGAAGCACGCGTGCTCATGATGTCGACCAACAACATTTTGTCACCGGCGAATGGCAAGCCGATCATTGTTCCCAGTCAGGACATCGTCCTTGGCATTTATTATATGACGCTTGAACGCGAAGGGGCGAAGGGTGAAGGGATGGCCTTCGCTTCCATTGGCGAATTGGAAAAGGCACTTGACGACAAAGTCGTCGACATGCATGCAAAAATTTCTGCCCGTTACTGCGGAGTGGATGCGGACGGAAAGCCGAACGTTGTCCGCGTCGAGACGACACCAGGACGCATGCTGTTTTCGGAATTGTTGCCGCGGCATCCATTGGTGCCTTTCGAAATGGTCAACAAACTCCTTACGAAAAAAGAAGTATCTCTGCTGATCGAAACTGTCTACCGGCACTGTGGGCAAAAAGAGACCGTCATTTTTGCGGATCGGTTGATGGCAGTAGGTTTTGAACGCGCGTGTGCTGGCGGTCTTTCATTCGGCATGGATGACCTCCTCGTGCCCGTTAAGAAAGAAGCGTTAATCCAAGGCGCACAAGTGAAAGTAAAAGAGTTCGAGCAGCAATATCTTGATGGCCTGATCACACAAGGTGAAAAATACAACAAGGTGATCGATGTCTGGTCTGATTGCACCGATACCGTTGCCGACGAGATGATGAAGGCGATGGAAAGTACGGGAGCAGAGAACGTCAATTCCGTTCACATGATGGCGCAGTCGGGTGCTCGTGGTTCGGCTGCGCAAATTAAGCAGTTGGCCGGGATGCGTGGGCTTATGGCCAAGCCATCTGGCGAAATTATCGAGACGCCAATCATCTCCAACTTTAAGGAAGGCCTGACCGTGCTCGAGTATTTCAACTCGACCCATGGGGCTCGTAAGGGGCTAGCTGATACAGCGCTGAAAACAGCAAATTCCGGCTATCTAACGCGGCGACTTGTCGATGTCGCTCAGGATGCCGTCATCGTCGAAGAAGATTGTGGCACGAAAAATGGTTTGACCATGCGCACGGTTATTGAGGGCGGCGAGATTATCGAGCCGTTGGCCGAGCGTATCCTCGGTCGGTTCGCCGCCGAAGACGTGGTTGACCCCCTGTCTGGTGATGTCATCGTTAAGGCTGGAAAATTGATCGACGAAGCGGTCGTCGATGCCGTCGTGAAGGCTGGTATCGATGCGGCGCTCGTGCGGTCGGTATTAACTTGCGAGACCAAAGGCGGTGTCTGCGGTCAGTGTTATGGCCGTGATCTTGCGCGCGGTACCGCAGTTAACATGGGCGAGGCAGTTGGTGTTATCGCCGCACAGTCGATTGGTGAGCCAGGTACTCAGCTTACGATGCGCACGTTCCATATCGGTGGCGCGGCGCAGCGTGGTGCCGAACAGTCTTCGGTTGAATCAAGCGTGGACGGAACGCTATCGATCGAAAACCGGAACGTTGTCATCGATTCCACTGGCGTACCGATCATAATGGTTCGCAACGCTGAGCTTGTTTTGAACGATGAGGCAGGCCGCGAGCGGGCGCGCCATCGCTTGCCTTATGGCGCAAAATTAATGGCAGATGAAGGTGCGACCGTCAAAAGAGGCGATAAGCTGGCGGAGTGGGATCCCTACACAATTCCGATCATTACGGAAAAGGAAGGGACGGCCAATTACGTGGACTTAACCGAGGGTCTCTCCATGCGGGAAACCATGGACGAAGCCACTGGTATTGCCAACAAGGTCGTGGTCGACTGGAAACAGCAGCCGCGTGGTGCTGATTTGCGTCCGCGTATTACGCTCCGGAACAAACGTGGCCAAGTTGTTAAATTGGCAAACGGAATTGAGGCGCGTTACCACATGTCGGTTGATGCCATTCTCTCCGTCGAGAATGGTGCACAGGTAAATGCAGGCGATGTGCTTGCAAGAATTCCAAGAGAGTCGTCAAAAACTCGTGATATCACGGGCGGACTTCCGCGGGTTGCGGAACTGTTCGAGGCGCGGCGTCCCAAGGACTTCGCGATTATGGCCGAGGCCGATGGCCGTGTTGAGTTTGGTAAGGATTACAAAACCAAGCGCCGTTTGATCGTGGTTCCAGATGATAAAAGCATTGAACCTGCCGAGAGTCTTATTCCGAAAGGCAAACACATCAGCGTCCAAGAAGGTGATTATGTTCAGCGTGGCGATCTGTTGATGGACGGCAACCCCGTGCCCCATGACATCCTTGAAGTGTTGGGAATTGAGGCACTTGCGGCCTACCTGGTGAAGGAAGTGCAGGACGTCTATCGACTGCAGGGCGTTAAGATCAACGACAAGCATATCGAAGTGATTGTTCGCCAAATGCTGCAGAAAATCGACGTCGTCGATCCGGGAGACACAATCCTGTTGACCGGTGAGCAAATTGATCGCGATGAGTTTGACAGGGTGAATAAAAAGGCCATTGCCGAGAAGGGCAAGCCGGCGACATCAAAGCCAGTGTTACAAGGTATTACGAAGGCGTCGCTGCAGACCAAGTCTTTCATCTCAGCTGCATCGTTCCAGGAAACCACTCGCGTTCTGACCGAAGCTGCCGTTAACGGCAAGGTTGATACCCTTGAGGGCCTGAAAGAGAACGTCATCGTTGGTCGTTTGATTCCCGCTGGAACGGGGTCGATAATGAACAACATGAAGCTGGTGGCGAGTGAACGAGATCGCGAAATGACTGCTTTGCAGGAGAAAGCTGAGAAAGCCTTGGCGGCTGCTGCAGAAAGTGCGGACGCCAAGTTAGCTGAGGCCGTAGAAGAGGGGCAGTCCGAGGTCGCCTGACGGGATGATATGCCACACAAGCCAACCGGAGATTGCTATCCCTTTAGGGTCATTGATCTCCGGTCGGTTGAAAGTGGAAGTTTGGGTGGTTAACCCTTAGAAAATAGCGATGTTTTGCTTGACGGCTGGCAGTCGGCATCACTAGTATGCGCGCACTCTCCTGGGGGCTGGCCGTAGGGGCTGCTACTGGCAGCTAAAAAGGCCTTGGCCTAAACGCAGCGCCCCGAGAAAAAACGGGAAGTGAACATAAGCTGGGTGATCCGGCTGCGATTATCGTTGAACCGTGGTAAAGCAATGATTTGTTTTGCTGAAGGGTTCTTTTGTATTGCCTGTGCCGGAATGAAAATTTTGGCGATGTAGCGCGAGAGCTGCGGTAGGGGCAAAACGCGGGTTAGAGGAAGTAAGATGCCGACAGCTAATCAGTTGATTCGCAGGGCGCGTAAAGTACCGCGAGTACGCAACAAGGCGCCTGCGCTGGAATCATGTCCGCAAAAACGTGGCGTTTGCACCCGTGTCTACACAACGACCCCGAAGAAGCCTAACTCTGCGCTGCGTAAAGTTGCTCGTGTTCGGCTTACTAACGGATTTGAAGTAATTAGTTACATTCCTGGCGAAGGTCATAACCTTCAAGAGCATTCTGTTGTGATGATCCGTGGCGGTCGGGTAAAGGATTTGCCCGGCGTTCGCTATCACACTATTCGGGGCATCCTTGATACGCAGGGTGTGAGTGAGCGTAAGCAAAGGCGCTCAAAATATGGCACAAAGCGTCCTAAGTAGAGACTAAAGAGATGTCACGACGACACAGAGCAGTAAAACGGGTTATCTTGCCGGATGCCAAATACGGTGATTTGGACGTGAGTAAGTTCATGAATAACATTATGCTCGACGGCAAAAAATCGGTCGCTGAGGGCATTGTATATGGCGCCTTTGAACTGATTGAAAAACGCGCGAGTACCGATCCGGTCAAATTATTTCACGACGCAATTGAAAATGTCCGTCCGCAGATCGAGGTGCGGTCGCGACGTGTCGGTGGCGCCACGTATCAAGTGCCGATCGAAGTCCGCCCCATTCGTGCTCTGGCCTTGGCGTTTCGTTGGATCATCAGTATGGCGCGTGGCCGCTCGGAAAACACCATGACTGAACGGCTTTCCGGCGAACTGCTTGACGCGGCGAACGGTCGCGGTGGTGCGGTTAAGAAACGTGAAGACACACATCGGATGGCTGAAGCGAATCGTGCGTTCTCGCACTATCGCTGGTAAGCCAGTTTTTTGTCAGAATTGTAAGCTATGACCCGCGAAATACAGATCGAGCGCTATCGAAACATCGGCATTATGGCCCATATCGATGCCGGGAAAACGACGACGACAGAGCGCATACTTTACTACAGCGGACGGTCACATAAGATCGGCGAGGTCCATGATGGGACTGCCACGATGGACTGGATGGAGCAGGAACAGGAACGCGGTATCACCATTACGTCTGCTGCGACGACCTGCTCATGGGACGGCCACTGTATAAATATTATTGATACACCGGGCCACGTCGATTTTACGATTGAAGTGGAAAGATCTTTGCGCGTGCTGGATGGCGCCGTCGCAGTGTTTGACAGTGTAGCCGGTGTCGAACCGCAGTCTGAAACAGTTTGGCGGCAGGCCGATAAATACGGTGTGCCGCGAATTTGTTTTGTTAACAAAATGGACCGTGTGGGCACCGATTTTTATCGCTGCGTTGAGATGATGGTAGACCGATTGGGGGCGGTTCCGCTTGTTTTGCAACTGCCTATGGGTAGTGAATCCGATTTTGTCGGTGTTATCGATCTCGTTGAGCAGCGTGCAGTGCGATGGAAGGATGAGACTCTGGGCGCAGAGTTCGTTTACGAGGAAATACCCGCCTCCATGGCCGATGAAGTCGCTAAATACCGCGAAGCAATGTTTGAGATCGTGATCGATCAAGACGAAGCTGCAATGGAGGCTTATCTGGAGGGCGTCGAGCCCGACGTTGCAACGTTAAAAGAATGTATTCGTAGAGGTACGGTCACGAGCGCATTTGTCCCCGTCTTAGCGGGGAGCGCCTTTAAGAATAAAGGCGTACAACCGTTGCTCGATGCTGTTGTCGATTATCTCCCGTCTCCGATTGAAGTTGGTAGTATCAGTGGCGTTGGAATGGATGGTACGACGCCTGACGAGCGTGTGCCGGCTGACGAAGCGCCGGTGTCAGCGCTTGCCTTTAAGGTCATGAACGACCCATTCGTTGGTACGCTTACTTTTGTGCGCATTTATTCTGGCGTTTTGGATACAAGCACGACGGTGCTTAATCCACTTAAGGACAAGCGTGAACGTATTGGTCGCATGCTGATGATGCATGCCAATCACCGCGAAGACGTGAAACAAGCATACGCCGGTGATATTGTCGCGTTAGCAGGTCTTAAGTTTACGGTTACCGGCGATACTCTATGTTCAGTTGATAAACCGATCATCCTTGAGCGTATTGAGTTTCCAGAACCGGTCATTGAAATTGCTGTTGAGCCAAAGACAAAGGTCGATCAGGAAAAAATGGGTGTCGCGTTACAGCGACTTGCAGCGGAAGACCCGAGTTTCCGCGTCACCAGTGATATTGAGAGTGGTCAGACAATCATTAAGGGGATGGGCGAGTTACATCTTGAAATTATTGTCGACCGCATGAAGCGGGAGTTTAAGGTCGATGCGAATATCGGTGCGCCACAGGTCGCGTATCGGGAATCGTTCACCAAGGTGACCGAAATAGACTACACCCATAAGAAGCAAACTGGTGGATCAGGCCAATATGCTCGGGTTAAGATTATCTTCGAACCAGGTGAGCCTGGATCTGGATATATTTTTGAAAGCAAAGTGCACGGTGGATCTGTGCCAAAGGAATTCCAGCCCGGCGTTGTTAAAGGTTTGGCGTCAGCTCGGGAAACTGGTGTGTTGGCTGGATTCCCTGTCATAGACTTCAAGGCTATACTTATCGACGGCGCCTCGCACGATGTGGATTCTTCGGTTCTTGCATTTGAAATTGCTGCGCGCGCGGCATTTCGAGAAGCGATGCCGCAGGCAAGGCCTCGGTTACTGGAGCCGGTGATGGCGGTCGAAGTCGTAACGCCTGAGGAATATATGGGCGATGTTATTGGCGACTTAAGCGGTCGGCGCGGCAATGTAAAGAATATGGACCAAAGGGGTAACGCGCGCGTCGTGACTGCCACGGTGCCTCTTGCCAATATGTTTGGCTATATCAATACGTTGCGCTCAGCTAGCCAGGGTCGGGCACAATTTTCGATGCAGTTTGACCACTATGAGCAGGTGCCTCAGGCAGTAGCCGATGAGGTGCGCGCCAAACTGGCGTGACTTAAAGAAAAGTAAAGGAATCTCTGCTATGGCAAAGAAGAAATTTGAGCGCACGAAGCCGCATTGCAACATCGGTACGATAGGTCACGTTGACCACGGCAAGACGACGTTGACAGCGGCGATCACGCGAGTGTTGTCGTTGTCCGGCGGAGCTG
>CAVOAK010000117.1:0-6703 GCA_963693665.1 Alphaproteobacteria bacterium
CGTTTTTTGTTTTTTTCCACCATACTTTTCTTAGCCATACGTCTACCTCTTACTATGCAGCTCGCTCGACAAGCGGCATGTTCAGTGCCTTGAGCAGGGACTTCGCCTCTTTATCGTTATCCGCCGTTGTAACGATTACGATGTCCATGCCACGAATTGTATCGATCTTGTCGTAATCAACTTCGGGAAACACAATCTGTTCCTTCAGGCCAAGCGCATAATTACCACGACCATCGAAACTAAGGTCGGAGAGACCTCTAAAATCTCGGACACGAGGAAGCGCAATATTGATTAACCTGTCGAGAAATTCATACATGCGCCGGCGTCTCAGAGTAACCTTTACTCCAATCGCCATGCCCTCACGTAGCTTAAACGTCGCAATCGACTGGCGCGCCTTTTGAATAACTGGCTTCTGCCCAGTAATCGCAGTTAGATCAGCAACAGCGCCATTTATCTTTTTGGAGTCATTAACTGCATCTCCGACACCCATGTTAATGACAATTTTCTCGAGGCGAGGAAATTGCAGTGGATTCGAATAATTGAACTCCTCTGCCAATATAGGTTTGACAGTGGTTTTATAAAACTCTTCCAATCGAGTCGTCATTGCCCTGTCTCCACCCTAACTATCAATCACTTCGCCAGAGCGTTTTGCGTACCTGACCTTGCGTCCGTCTTCGAGCACCCGAAAGCCAACACGAGTCGCTTCGCGAGTCTTTGGATCCACATGAGCGACATTCGAGACATGAAGCGACGCCTCTTTTTGAATGATCCCGCCAGTAGTCTGCGCAGATGGCCTTGTATGCCGCCGCACCATGTTCACACCTTGAACAACAATTCGCGATTCCTGATTTAGGACCGTCAAGACTTGACCCGTCTTACCCTTGTCCTTACCAGCCAAGACCATAACGCTATCGCCTTTTTTAATTCTTGCAGCCATATCTAATTTCTTTCCGCACTCATCTGCACACCAACATCACAGAACTTCTGGTGCCAGCGAAATAATCTTCATGAAATTCTTACCCCTAAGTTCCCGAGTTACGGGGCCAAAGATTCGAGTTCCGATCGGTTCACCCTGTGGCGTGATAAGTACCGCGGCATTTCGATCAAAACGTATCGTTGTACCATCGGGCCGGTGAATTTCCTTGGCAGTCCGAACTATTACCGCACGATGCATATCACCCTTGCGCACACGACCACGCGGGATGGCCTCTTTAACGGACACAACGATGATATCGCCGACGCCCGCGGACCTGCGTTTCGATCCACCAAGGACCTTAATGCACTGAACTCGACGCGCACCTGAATTATCGGCAACGTCAAGATTTGTTTGCATTTGAATCATGGGTTACACGGTTCCTCCGTCGCCACTCGCTTCGTTGAGTACTTCCCAACTTTTGCGCTTGGAAATCGGGCGGCATTCACGGATCCGGACGATATCGCCGATTTTGCAGGCATTCGTCTCATCGTGCGCCATAAACTTACTCGACCGCGTAAAATACTTCTTATAGATCGGATGCTGAACACGTCGGTCTACGCGCACAACAATCGACTTGTTGGCAGCATCAGAAACGACGATTCCCTGCATTACTCGTTTCGACATTACATTAGCGCCTTTGGTTCACGATCGTCTTAATGCGTGCGATATCGCGCCGCACTTGCCCCTCACGGGATAAATTCTCTAGTTGTCCACTCGCCTTTTGAAATCGCAAATTAAATGCTTCCTTACTCAAATTAACGAGCAGGTCCTTTAATTCATCAGGCGTCTTTTGACGGATATCTTCGGCCTTCATCGTTGTTACCCTTCCACCCCAATTCGCGTAACAAATTTTGTTTTGAGTGGTAACTTGGCGGCCGCAAGCTCAAACGCGCGTTTTGCAATTTCGGCATCAACGCCATCAATCTCAAACATCACGCGACCTGGTTTAATTCTGCACATCCAATACTCCGTTGAGCCTTTACCTTTACCCATGCGCACTTCTGCGGGTTTCGAACTGACAGGAACATCCGGAAACACACGGATCCACATCTTTCCCGCACGCTTGGCATGCCGCGTAATGGCACGCCGCGCCGCCTCAATTTGCCGCGCCGTGATTCTCCCAGGCTCCATCGCCTTTAGACCATATGCTCCAAAGTTGAGTGCGCTACCGCCCTTGGCAATACCATGGACTCTACCCTTGAACTGTTTGCGAAACTTCGTCCGCTTTGGACTCAACATATCTCTCTAATTCTCCGTGCGTACTGTAGGCTGACGTTTTGACTAACGTGCGACCTGTTGATCCTGAATGCGCTTGTCTTGTGCCATAGGGTCCTGTTCCAGGATTTCACCCTTAAATACCCACACCTTGACGCCACACGTACCATAAGTCGTCTTGGCTGTTGTGGTGCCGTAATCGACGTCAGCGCGCAACGTATGCAGCGGGACACGCCCCTCACGATACCATTCCATCCGAGCAATCTCGCTGCCACCAAGCCGACCACCGCAATTGATGCGGATACCAAGGGCACCAAGCCGCATCGCCGATTGTACAGCGCGTTTCATTGCGCGACGGAAAGCCACGCGACGCATGAGCTGTTGCCCAATATTCTCAGCAACAAGCTTGGCATCGATCTCCGGCTTGCGAATTTCAACGATGTTCAAGTGGACTTCGCCACCTGTAATTTCGCTAATCTCTTGGCGCAACTTCTCAATATCTGCGCCCTTCTTGCCAATTACGACCCCAGGGCGAGCAGTATGAATCGTGATGCGAGCCTTCTTCGCTGGCCGCTCGATGACAACACGGGAAACGCCTGCCTGACTTAAGCGCGATTCAACATATGCTCGAAGCTTGAGATCCTCATGCAACAACGCTGCATAGTTGCGGTCGGCATACCACCGCGAGTCCCAAGTCCGGTTAATGCCAACGCGCAATCCTATCGGATTGACCTTTTGGCCCATTACTCGCTCTCCTCGCGTTCCTTGACCACAACGGTCAGGTTACTCATTGGCTTGAGAATTTGCCCTGCACGTCCGCGTGCTCGAGGGCGAATGCGCTTCATGACAAGCGTTTTTCCAACAGTCACTTCCTTCACAAATAAGCGATCAACATCGAGCTGATGATTATTCTCAGCGTTTGCGACGGCTGATTGCAAAACCTTCCGAACTTCGCCAGACACCCGACGCGCATTAAAGCTCAACTGCGCCAAAGCGTCGGCAGCAGAACGACCTCTGATCAACTGCGCAACCAAACCCAGTTTCTGAGGGCTCGTTCGGATATATTTTGCGTACGCCTTGGCCTCGGAATTTGAGAGCACGCGCTCACGCTTAGCTTTGCTCATATCTAGCCCCTTCGCGCCCGTCTGTCGGCGGTATGACCGAAAAAGCTTCGCGTTGGGGAGAACTCGCCAAATTTATGACCAATCATGTTCTCTGTGACCAATACTGGAATAAACTTCTGACCGTTGTGAACGCCGAACGTCAATCCAACAAATTGCGGTAAAACTGTAGAGCGTCGCGACCAAATCTTTATTACGTCGTTACGCCCACTAGCACGCGCGACTTCTGCCTTCTTCAACAGGTAGCCGTCGACAAATGGACCTTTCCAAACTGAGCGTGCCACGTTACCTCTCCCTTATCGCTTCGAATGACGACGACGAATAATCAGGGCATCCGTACGCTTGTTGCGCCGCGTCCGTTTACCCTTCGTCGGTTTACCCCAAGGCGTCACTGGATGACGCCCGCCCGAGGTTCGGCCCTCACCGCCGCCATGGGGATGATCAATGGGGTTCATGGCAACACCACGCACTGTAGGACGCCTGCCAAGCCATCGATTCCGCCCCGCCTTGGCGAGCTTGATGTTCGATTGATCTGGGTTGGAAACCGCACCGATTGTTGCCATACACTCGCCGCGCACCAAACGCAGCTCTCCCGAGCCCAACTTAATCTGTGCATACCCCACATCACGGCCGACAAGCTGTACATATGTACCAGCAGACCTTGCAATTTGTCCGCCCTTACCGGCCTTCATTTCAACATTATGAACAATTGTTCCCAACGGCATGCTCGCCAACGGCATTGCGTTGCCTGGCTTAACATCAACACGTTCGCCCGACACAACAGTGTCACCCACATTGAGACGTTGCGGTGCAATAATGTATGCAAGCTCGCCATCTGCATAACGTAATAGAGCGATAAATGCGGTGCGGTTGGGATCGTACTCCAGCCGTTCGACAGTCGCCGGAACATCAAATTTCCGCCGCTTAAAATCAATGATGCGATATCGCCGCTTGTGCCCACCGCCGCGCTTGTAGGCAGTGGTATGCCCATGATTATTGCGCCCACCTTTTTGCGACAAGCCATGGGTCAAGCTCTTCACCGGCTTGCCCTTATATAGATCTGAACGATCAACTAAAACCAGTCCACGCATGGACGATGTAACCGGCTTATATTGTTTAAGCGCCATCTTCTTACAACCCTGTAGTCACATCGATGGAATGGCCTTCGGCAAGACTAACGATAGCCTTCTTGTAGTCGCTTCGCTTTCCGATACGGCCACGTACGCGTTTCACTTTTCCGTTTTGGCGTATCGTATTGACCGCTTTGACCTTGACTTCAAACAAAGTTTCCACAGCCGCTTTGATTTCTGGCTTTGAGGCAGTCAACGGTACGCGAAAAGTCACTTGATTATGCTCTGACCCGAGCGTCGATTTTTCGGTAATCACAGGCGAAAGCAAAACACCGTACATGTGCTCGCGGCTCATCTTAGTTTTTTGAAAATATTTCCAGCTCATTTCAGCCGCGCTTCCAAGGCCGCAACCGCGTCCTTCGTAAGGACGAGTGTATCGCGCCTCAAAATATCATAGACATTCGTACCACGCGTCGGCAGCAAGTCCATCGAGGGAATATTCGCGACGGCGCGAACAAAATTATTGTCTTTCCCAACGTCGCCCACGATCAAAGCGTTCGTCCAACCGAGTTTGGCCAACTTAGCAACCAAATCTTTGGTTCTTGGCTCGCCCATCTTCATATCATCCAAAATCACAAGCTTTCCATCGGACTGTTTCGATGACAATGCAGTCCGTAACGCTAACGCTCGCACCTGTTTTGGTAATTTGTGCGCATGACTGCGTACGACGGGGCCGAATACAATCCCACCACCGCGCATCTGTGGCGCACGAATGGATCCCTGCCGCGCCCGACCTGTACCCTTTTGTCGAAATGGCTTTCTTGTCGACCCTTGCACTTCACTCTTGTTCTTCGTCTTGTGTGTCCCAGCCCTGCGTTTTGCCAGTTGATAGTTCACCATGCGCAGCAGAATATCTTTTCGAACAGGAAGCGCAAAAACTTCGTCGGCAAGCGTAATTTCGCCAGCGGCCTCGTTGTCGAGTGTGATGACCTTGCACTTCATTCTGGCTGATCCTTAGCCGGTTCAACTTGATCTTCTGGCGCTGCCTGAGACACCTTTGACGCATCATCTGTCGTCGCATCCATTTCAACAGGACTGCCATCTTGTGGATCAGCCGCAGCTACCTCCACAGCGACATCAGGAACGTTTTCTTTGCCGCCACCAACCAAACCAGCCGGATGAGGCGCGTTCTCCGGAAGCGTTCGCCTCTGGGCGTCCCTAAGAAGCACCCAACCATCCTTCGCGCCAGGAACCGCGCCTTTTATGAAAATTAAACCATTCTCATCGTCGGTCGACACGACTTCCAAATTTTGCACGGTGGTTCGAGCATCGCCCATATGGCCGGCCATCTTTTTGCCCTTAAAGACCTTACCTGGATCCTGGCTATGGCCAGTTGAACCGTGACTACGATGCGAAACGGACACGCCATGACTGGCGCGTAGGCCGGCGAAATTGTGCCGTTTCATCGCGCCCGCAAATCCCTTGCCTATGCTCGTACCAATCGCATCGACGAACTGGCCTGGAACAAAGTGCGCAACGGAAAGCTGTGCGCCAACTTCAAGTAATGCGTTCTCGCTTACACGGAATTCTGTGAGTTTGGCTCTTGGTTCGACGTTTGCCTTGGCAAAATGGCCCCGCATAGGCTTAGTCGTTCGCGCTGGTTTGGCCGGGGAAACACCAAGTTGGACCGCATCATAACCATGCTTTTCAGTTGTACGAACCGAGACAACCTGACAGTCGTCAACCTTGAGAACCGTGACAGGCACATGTTCACCCTCCGCATTGAATATGCGGGTCATGCCAAGCTTCTGTGCAACTAAACCGGTACGCACGACAATTTCTCTCCAGGTCCTAAAGCTTAATTTCGACGTCTACGCCAGCGGCGAGATCGAGTTTCATCAAGGCGTCCACCGTCTGCGGTGTCGGATCAACGATATCCAGCACCCGTTTGTGCGTCCGGATTTCAAACTGCTCACGACTTTTTTTATTGACATGGGGCGAGCGCAAAACGGTAAATTTTTCAATTTGAGTTGGCAGTGGAATTGGTCCACGAACCTGTGCACCGGTGCGTTTTGCTGTGTTTACGATCTCACCAGTCGACTGATCGAGAACACGATGATCGAACGCCTTCAGGCGTATTCGAATATTTTGGCTATCCATTTCGTGTTCTCATTTCCTGCTGCGTGCTCAAACTAAGTCCCGTTTCAAAATTCAGGCGATGATGCTTGTTACGACACCGGCACCGACCGTACGTCCACCCTCACGGATGGCAAACCGGAGCCCTTCGTCCATTGCAATCGGCGCGATCAACTCTACCTCCA
>CAVOAK010000118.1:0-6315 GCA_963693665.1 Alphaproteobacteria bacterium
TTGCCAACCATGATCGGCATCGCATCGCCAGGATTGGGGATATCGCATTCAAAACCAACACCCATCCAGGTGCGCGGGAAAAAATTCTCCTGCTCGAGATCAAAAAACTCCTTGAAAAGAGATGTTTTCGTGCAATATTTACGAATAGATAGTGAATTTGACCTATCCCACCAACGGTGGAGTTGAGTCTATGGCTATAGACGGCGTATCTGGACCAATAACTCCCGCCACATTTTCCGGCGGGCGCACCGATAAGCCTTCAGTTCTTCTCGAGAACGAAGAGGGCGTCATCGGGACGGTAGATGCACGCAATGAAGAGCGCATTGAACACGCCGCTCTTGCGCAGAATATTTCGGTTTCGCAGCCGACAGAAGCGTCGCCCGCGACCGGTGGTGAGGGAAGTCTGTCTGCCGATGCTGCCATCATCGCGCAAGCGGCAGGGGAAACATCTACAGGATCGACGACAGCTTCAAACACTGGGTCAAGCGTTGGGCTGACCTCAGGCTCGACCGTTGAAGCATTCGTTGGTGTGAGCGCGGGAACCCCCGAGGCGCGCGCGCTGGGTAGTGCGGTCGACATCGTCATCTGAACGGATGCCCGTCGTTCGACGAGTCTATCGTTGTACATTTCGAGCAGACGTCTTAAGCGTTTTTTCCGAGAATATAAAGAAAGCATTTGAGTTGGCTCGATCGCCGATCCGCTTGCGGCATGTGATCGCCCGCGTCCAATTGTCTACGCATTGGAAAATAGCGCCGATCTTTATTGTATTGCTCGCGGCGATACCCGTGCGTGCTCAAACGACGGTTGTGGAGGCTGCTGAGAAGGGCCTTAGCATATCGCGGTGGGCGCAATCAGGATCCATATCAACGCGAGCATTGACCACCGAACCGACGGAGCGTCTTCGTGTCATCACACGCAGTGGCAAGGCATCGTACTTGGTAAAATTGGGCAGACTGGCGTTTCGTTCACCTCTGACTTTGGGTGGCAATGCACGGCGGCTTGGTCTTTCCTGCAACACATGCCACCCAGGTGGCGCCGTTAATGCAAGGTTTTTTTTCCAAACCGTGTCCGATCGACCAGGAAACCTTGATGTCAGTCACCGGTTGTGGAATCCGAAGGGCGATGACGGTCTCGCCAATCCCACCAATATCCCATCGTTACGCGGCATTCGTTGGACAGCTCCTTACGGCAGGGATGGTCGAATTTCGAGCCTCGATGAATTCACGCGCAATGTCATCGTGAATGAGTTTGCCGGACGTGAACCTGACTCACTCATCGTCGATGCCCTCGTTGCCTACCAGCGCGAGTTTGAGTTTCCGCCCAACGCCAACATTCAAGAACTTGGTAAACCTTCTGCTGGTATGTCTAGTGCCGCAATTCGTGGCGCAAAGCTGTTTCAGCAAGATTGTGCCAGTTGCCACATACCCTCTTCGGCGTATTTGGATGGTCGCAGTCATGATGTTGGGACCAGCGGCTATTTTGATACGCCCACGCTTCGTGGTTTGGCCGAATCTGCACCGTATCTCAACGATGGTCGCGCTGCAGATTTATTGTCGGTAGTTGCGCATTTCGACCAGCTGCTTGAGCTCGGCTATCAAGAAACGCAGCGGGCGGATATGACAGAATTCCTTGAGGCACTCGGCGCTGTAGATCTGCCGCCAGGGCCGGTTACTGCAAGGCGTGCTATGGACCGGATCAACGAGTTCGCAACGTTGCTCAGAAAACCGATTGAAGAAGAAGAATTTCATTTGGCCGAGCGAATCGGAGATATGTTGCGCATGGAACTCATGAGTATTCACGAACGCTTTCATCTGACTGAGCATGCAACGCAACGTGGTGCTTTGGTTGTTTTGTCCATCCGGCTCGGCGAGTTAATCGAAAATGCCCGCGCGGGAAAATACGAGTCAGCCCTTCGGGAATTGGCTGCCTGGCGAGATCAGGGTAAAGCAGCGGAAGTGCTTCTCAGTGCGGGTGCCGCCACTTCGCTTTACGATCCGGAAACGCTGCAGGCGACGATTGCAGAAGCTGAATAGGGACGTCGATTGAAATGCCGAGGAGATATCCGATGACACAGGACGTTAATCGCCAAATCATGCTGGCGACGCGGCCCAGCGGAGCGCCAAAAGACAGCAATTTCCGGCTGGTCGAGACGACGATCCCGGAGCCAAAGGATGGCGAGCTATTGTGTCAGACGATTTATCTGTCGCTTGATCCCTACATGCGCGGACGCATGAATGCTGCCAAATCTTACGTGGCGCCAGCGGAACTCGATGCCGTCATGGAAGGCGGTACGGTTGGGCGAGTATTAGAAACCCGTGTAAAGGGATTTACCGAAGGTGACATTGTCGTTGGTCGCGCCGGATGGCAGGAATACGCTGCTGTACCTGGCGCCAGCGTGCGCAAGATCAATCAGGCCGATGCGCCGATTTCTACAGCGCTTGGTGTCCTCGGCATGCCGGGTATGACTGCATATGCTGGCTTTCTCAATATCGGTGAACCCAAGCCGGAGGAAACTCTTGTCGTTGCAGCGGCGTCGGGAGCAGTTGGATCCGCTGTTGGTCAGATTGCAAAAATTAAAGGATGCCGCGCTGTGGGCATCGCCGGCGGTACCGAAAAATGCGCTTATGTGGCCGAGGAACTTGGATTTGACCTCTGTATAAACCATCGAGAGCCGAGCCTTGGCGAGGCATTGAAGGTTGCCTGTCCCAATGGTATCGACATCTACTTCGAGAATGTCGGCGGTGTGGTGTTTGAGGCCGTCTGGCCTCTGCTTAATCCATTCTCCCGCGTGCCAGTATGCGGTCTTATTTCCCAGTACAATGCTGTAAGGCCACGTCGAAGTTCACTCGAACTTGACACGCTGATGCGAGGCGTGTTGACCAACCGTGTCAATATGCGCGGCTTTATTGTCAGCGATTTCGCGGATCAAGCAGATCGCTTCCGCCGTGAAATGGGCGATTGGGTTCGGTCCGGCCTCGTCAAGTATCGGGAGGACGTGGTTGAAGGGCTTGAGAATGCACCTCGCGCGTTTCAAGGGCTGCTTACCGGCGCGAATTTAGGCAAGCTTTTAGTACAGGTTTCACCAGACCCGACGCGCTAGCCGTTATCAATTCTTGAGCTTTGGCCCATCTCTGCCTCGCCGCGGTAAATCAAATTTGCAGTTCCTAGCGCCAAGATCAGCATCACCATGCGGATGCCGTGTCCATCGTGCAGAATGAGCGGTACGGTGAGATAGAGCAAAAACATGAGGCGAAGCCCGCCAGGCCAAGATAGCGCTGCATGCCAGGTCAATGCAGCAGCGCTAATAGCAAAAAGCAAACCCAAAAGTCCAAATTCTGTGATCCAAGTCAGCGCTGTGTTGTGTGCTACTTCGTGCCCCTCGATTGCCATTACTGGAAGGCTACTGGATGTTGTCGAGAATTGACCCGCGCCAATTCCAAGGGGAAAGTTCGCACTACTGACGGAAATTGCTTGGCTCCATAAAGTTCCACGTACTGCGAGTGATCGTGTGATTGAATCAGTGCGAGTGGGCAGGACTTCGAACAACTGCATCGCAGCAACTGCTGCTGACGCGACAATGAGAACAGCGATCAGTGAAACCACCAGCCGCCGACCTTCGGTAAAGCGTTCAAATAGCATTCCGCGCCATGCAAAAGAAATAACGATGAGAAAGCTAAACGCTACTAACGCGAATCCCTTATTGAAAAGTAGAATAGAGATGATTGCTGCAACAATAGAAGCGATTCAGACGAGGATTCGTTTCGTATTTCCGCCGTCGTTGTACGCGCTGACGGCGAGCAGAAATAACATTCCCAACAGGCCGGATATCAAATTTGTGAATGGCACGAACGAACGGTCAACGTTCAGTTGGGTGTATAGGATTATCAGATAAAAACTTGCGGCGACGAAGGCTATGGCTGTTGCCGTAAATGGCGGGTGTCGAAATCTTCTGTCCCTGAACAGTACGATCAAAAGCGTGGATAGAATTACAAAAGCTGCAAACTTAACCGATCCTTGGGCAAGGTGTGGAATCGAGAGATAATCGTGGACCCCAAAACTTACCACCGCGTGTGCGGCGAGAAGCATCAGCAAACCTGAAGATATCAGCCAGATCGATTGTGGTGGCAAAGCGATCCTTCGCTTTAACAGACACCATCCGGCAACGACGGGTACAAGAACATCGAACGGCGATAGGTTGACACCAAATTTTGACGGACCAAAACGCGCCTGAATAAAGATAACGGTACTGCAAAGGAGAACAATCCAAATCAAGTTCGTGTAACGCGATGATAGCGGCTGCAGCGATTTAGCTTGCAGCCCGGCGAACATCTTTCTCATGAGTGTGTTCCGTTCTTTACGGCGTGTACTGCTTGTGCACTATACCACCCACCCATTACTCCTTGGTGCAGTATCGCACCACAAAAGACCTTGGCATGTTGCGTCTACCGCTTAGGTGGGGCATCTCTATCCGCTTGATGAAACTAACCGGACAACGCCACGATGCAAATCAATCTATGCCTAATTCAATACATTAAATCTCGATACTTGCGCCACGCATCGGGGATGATGTCTGCACGCTTAGTAGCCAAAACAATACTGGCTTGTGATGTTTAATCTCGACGGTAAGGTTGCACTCGTTACGGGATCATCCCGTGGAATCGGTAAGGCAATCGCTGTCGCGTTGGCGGCGCAAAGTGCCAGCGTAATCGTCTCCAGTCGCACGAGCAAAGCTTGCGAGGCAGCGGCTACCGAGATTCGTGATTTGGGTGGCGATGCGATTGCCATTCGTTGCGACATAAATCGTCGAGAAGAGCTTGAATCACTCGTCGATAAATCGCTCGAAGAGCGCGGTAAAATCGATATTCTGGTCTGCAATGCTGCGGTTAATCCCTATTTCGGCCCGTTGAGTGAAATTGACGATAGTGCCTATGAACGCACTATGGATGCGAACGTCAAACACACACTTTTGCTGTGCAACCGCGTGCTTCCACAGATGGCGGAACGCCGGAATGGATCGGTCATCATTGTTTCAAGCATTGCAGGCCTCAAGGGCACAGGCACTCTAGGGATTTACGCGATTTCCAAGGCGGCGGAACTTCAACTCGCCCGAAATCTTGCTGTCGAGTGGGGAGACAGGAACATCCGTGTCAACAGTATCGCGCCCGGTTTAATTAGAACGGATTTTTCCCGCGCACTCTGGGAAAACCCGGATGTCTATGAGGCGACAATTTCGTCCTATCCCCTGCGCCGTATCGGTGAACCAAATGACGTGGCGGGTGCAGCGGTATTCCTTGCCTCCAATGCATCAGAATTTGTCACAGGCCAGACCATCATTGTGGATGGTGGCTCGACAATCGGTGGTACCGTCCAGCGCTAATAATTGCGTATTGGTATTTGTCCGGATAGGACCAACGAAAGTTGGTCACACTTCTGCCAATGTGAGCGATTTTTCGATCAACGTTGCTACCCGCGCACCGTACCACCGGAACCGGCGATCCCGAGTTTGACCACGCAAGTAGCGAATGTAGATCTGTTGGATGATGACTGCGAGGCGAAATGTCCCAAAGACGTGGTGCCATTGGATCGAAACAGGATCGATACCCGTCCGCGCGATGTACCGATCGACGACATCTGTCCGTGAGGGAAATCCGTCGCGCCAACTCGGCAGCGAGCCCGCCTTGATCCAGCTTTGATCATCTCCTGGTTCACCCCACCAGTTGAGCAGGTATCCGAGATCACAAAGCGGGTCACCGCGCGTAGACATGTCCCAATCGAGCACGGCGATAAATTTTGCGGGGTCGCCGCCGTCGACCAGGATATTGTCGAGCTTGTAGTCGTTGTGCACGAGCGACGCTGATGTTTGCGCCGGTCGGTTGTCATGTAGCCAGGCGGTCAGCGAGTCAGCTTCCGGATGCGGGCGGTCTTGCGCTGCCTCCCAACGCTGAATCCATCCAGTGATCTGGCGTTCGAGGTAACCTTCTGGATGCCCAAGGTCGCCCAGCCCAATTTCTGTAGGATCCAAGTGGTGAAGGTCGGCCAGGGTGTCGACGATAGAGTTACCGATCCGTTTCGCCATCACTTCGTCCTCCGCAAAGGGTGGAAAAAGATCCGTACGGATGACAACACCTCTACGCCTCTCCATAACGTGGAAGGGCGTGCCGATCACACTCACATCTTCGCACAAGTGATAGCTCTGCGGTGCTAGCGGAAAGTGTTTGTAAAGATGAGATAGAACCCGGTGTTCGCGCGCCATATCATGAGCTGACGGCGCGATTCGCCCTAACGGTGGGCGTCGCAAGACGAACTCGTTTTCAC
>CAVOAK010000119.1:0-5906 GCA_963693665.1 Alphaproteobacteria bacterium
CTTTGCCCAGGTCGCCGCTGACTGGCTCGGCATCCCCTTCGACAACGTGCTTATTCAACAAGGCAACACCGATGTCGCCAAGGCTGGCAACGGATCACATGCCGGACGCTCGATGCGCATGGCGGGCACCGCCATCGTGTTGGCTTCCAATCAGGTCATTGAGAAAGGTAAAACCCTCGCCGCCTTCGTCCTTGAAGCAACGATTGAAGACATTGAATTCGGCGACGGCGAGTTCCGCATTCAGGGCACCGACCGCAATATCGACTGGTTCTCGCTAGCGTCTGAGGCGGAGCGCAGCGACCTACCGGAAGAGCTTCAAGGTGGCCTCAATGCCGAGCTTGAGAACATCATGCATGAAGCAGTATTCCCAAATGGCTGTCATATCTGCGAAGTCATCGTTGACCCAGAAACCGGTACGGTCACGCTCGAACGCTATACCGCAGTCGATGATGTCGGCCGGGTGATTAATCCCCTGATTGTTGACGGGCAAATCCATGGCGGCATCGTTCAGGGCGCGGGGCAAGCCCTGATGGAACGCTGCTTTTTTGATGAGGAAACTGCGCAACCTTACGCAGGGTCGTTTATGGATTATGCGATGCCACGCGCCAGCGACATGCCGTTCTTTTCCGTCACCTATTACGAGGTACTGAGCCCACAGAATCCACTCGGCGTTAAATCAGGCGGCGAAAGTGGTACCACCCCAGCCCCTGCGGTGATCATCAATGCCATTGTCGATGCGCTCTATGATCTCGGCGTGCGCGATATCGAAATGCCGGCGTCACCGCACCGGGTATGGCAGGCGATTCAGGCGGCGCAATAAACGGGTTTCCAATACTTAGTCATTGCCGGGTTCGAACCGGCAACCCGGCACTTGAAAATAACTGAATACCCGGATCAAGTCCGGGCATAACAACAAAAATATAATTCCTTAGTTCCCCATCATGCCTTGTGACGTGTTCACCGCCGAATGCATATTGCGGGCGAAGTCTGAAGCCTGTTCGACCGACATGGTGAGCGCGTTAGTTGCGTATTCCTTGACCGAGAGCACAGCCGGCATTGGAGCTTTGTCGATGGCTGCGCAGACCATTTCCAGCTGCGCATCGAGCATACCCTCAGGCACGACTCGGCTTACCAGTCCATATGCTAACGCCGTCTGTGCGTCGATCTCTTCGGTCGAATAGGTGAGATACAGCGCGCCCTTGCGGCCAACCCTATCAACCAGCGACGACATTGCCATGGTCGGCATAATGTTATGGCCCATTTCGGGGAGCGCAAAATGTGCACTCTCAGACGCAATCGTAATGTCACAGACCGATGCAATGGCACATCCAAAGCCGAGCGAGCGACCCTGTGCCGCCGCGACCACTGGAATTTTCGACCGCCGGAAAGCGCCATAAAAATTAAACACGACTTCGCTGCGGCGGCGTGCGTCAAAAGCATCTGGCGCTTTACCAGGTTCACGCCCTTCGGAATCCCGACCAAGGCAAAAATCCGCCCCAGCGCTCCGAAAGACGATGTATTTGGAGTCACCATTAGCGGCATCGATCATGTCAGCCATCTCAGCTGCCATAGGATCGCTGACCAGCCCGCCGCAATCGGCGCGGTTAAGCGTGATATGTGTCGCGTCGCCTTTTTTCTCACAAAGAATTTTATCAGCCATCGTATTCTCCTTATTCAATAATAGCGTCTTACGCCGCGGCCCTAGCCGTCGGCTTCATGGATCAATCGCCATATTTTCTGTGGCGTTGCAGGCATTTCGACATGCGTAACACCAAACTCGGACAGGGCGTCGACAATCGCATTAATCAGCGCCGGCGGTGCCGCCGTGGTGCCACCTTCACCACCCCCCTTTACGCCCAGAAAAGTGTTTGTTGCCGGAACCTCATTATTCTCCAGCGCAAAGAACGGGACGTCATCGGCGCGCGGCATATGGTAATCCATAAACGACCCCGCCAGCAGCTGACCGCTCTCAGGATCATAGGTACATTCTTCCCCCAAGGCCTGGCCGACACCCTGAACAATGCCACCATGACACTGACCATCAACCAGCATCGGATTGATAATACGGCCAACGTCATCGACACCTGAATAACGCAAGATCGTCACAACACCGGTATCTCTGTCGATTTCTACCTCGACGGCATGACAACCGTTTGGATAGGCGGGCAGCGAATCCATGATCTCTATTTCTGACCGCAAGGGTCCTGATAGATCATTCGGCAGATCACCGCTTGTCGCCGCCGCAGCGGCATCGAACAAATGCAATGCGCGGTCGGTTCCCTCGATTTGGAAGCGGCCATTGGTAAAGCTGATATCGCTAACCGATGCTTCAAGGGCGAAAGCGGCGATCTCTTTACCCTTGGCAATAATTTCGTTCGATGTCTGACGATATAAATGACCCGCCAATCTCATTGAACGCGACGAGTGCGACCCCGAACCAGCCGATACAAAATCAGTATTGCCCGTCCGTAGAACTACGCTGTCGAACGGCACACCGAGCCATTCAGAGACGACCTGCGCATAGGTCGTCTCATGTCCCTGCCCCGATGACTGTGTTCCAATCACGAGATCAACACGGCCACCCGGCAGAATTTCCATTTCTGCTCGCTCATGCGGGTAGCCGGTCGCAGTTTCAATATAATTGGCTAGCCCAATACCAACGAGACGGCCTTCCTTTTTCGCAGCACGTTGACGTGTCGCAAACCCATCCCAGTCAACCAGCGCCATGGCGCGCTCCATGCTGACCGAAAACATACCGCTGTCATAGGTGACGTCAAACGCGTTGGTATAAGGAAGCGCCACTTCAGGGATCATATTACGACGACGCAGCAACACCCGATCAATTCCGGTTTCCTGCGCTGCCATATCAACCAGCCGCTCGATCAGAAACATTGATTCCGGACGCCCGGCACCGCGATAGCTAGCGGTCGCGGTCGTGTTGGTCAGCACACCCTGCGACACCGCATAACCGACCGGAATATCATAGACCCCGTTATAAACTGTCGGGCCGCGCGCTAATGGCACATAGGAAACCGTGTGCGTTCCAAGATTGGCAATGTTCTCTGTGCGTAGTGCCAGGAACTTGCCATTGTCATCAACCGCCAAGGCGGCGCGTGTCACTAGATCGCGCCCGGCATAATCGCTTAGGAATGCTTCTGACCGGTCACAAACCCATTTGACTGGCTTGCCGATGCGCTTGGCTGCCCATAGGACAAGCGCAAATTCAGGGTAGGTATGATTGCGGGTGCCATACCCGCCACCAACATCACGCGACACAACCCGCATATTTGCCTGATCAACACCTAAGGTCGCTGACAGCTCATTTCGAAACCGGATAACACCCTGCCCGCCTGCTTCGAGGGAAAAGCTGTCATTGTCCGCATCATATTCACCAAGAGCCGCGCGAGGCTCCATCGGCACGCCGGTAACGCGCTGATTGAAGGTCTCGAGCCGAACGATATGCGCCGCGGTCGCAAAGATAAGATCGCAAGCTTCTTCACTGCCCTTAATGTCATCGACGCTTAGATTGTTTGGCACTTCATCCCAAAGCTGCGGCGCGCCTTCTTTCATCGCCGACACACCATCGATGACGCTATCCAGCACTTTACAATCGATCTTGATAGTCTCGGCAGTGTCCCTCGCCTGTGCTTCAGTTTCAGCGACCACCACGGCAACAATTTCGCCGGCCCGGCGGATACGATCTACTGCGACTGGATATAGCGGCGTGTAGAATATGTCGGAGCCATCGCGATTACTGAGCTCGACGTCTTTGGGGTTTCCCCAAGCGGGCATAGGCTTGAGCCGATCGCTGCGCCAGTCTGCCCCCGTAAGGACCGCCAAGACGCCAGGCATGGCACTGGCCTCGCACGTGTTCATCCCAAACAATTCAGCATGAGCATGAGGCGACCGCACCATCACGGCATAGGCCTGATCAGGGTGGCTAATGTCATCGCTATACTGCCCTTTGCCGGTCAGCAGGCGACGATCTTCAACACGAGGAATAGCCGCGCCAATACCGGTAGCACTGCTAGCTGTAACAACGTCAGCCACGCTTACTTGCCCTCAGACGGATTGCCGGGCACTTCACGGATCGACGTATTGGGGAAGACATCGTTGCGACGCAGCTGGGCACTGCGGCGGCCATTTTCCATATATTGTCCTTCCGCAGCTCGCTTAGCCATCTCGTCCCATTCATCAGACCAGTCACCCAACGAATAGCCGTGCCACGGGGATTCCGGCGTTAAGGGCGGCAAACCCAACGATTCCCATAGCTTGGCGGCATGCTCCATATATTCTTTCTTGGGCAATGCAATCGGCGGCATATCCGATTTCAGCGTTGCATCAATCAGCAACGTCGAATCCTCACCATTTGCAGATCGCTTGTCGCGGGGACCATAAGGAACCCGGTGTTTTAATATCTGAGCATCAAGTGCCGGGTTGGCTCGATAGGCTAATGCCCAGAACACTGCGTCACCATTGCTGGGGTCGATATCTTCATTGACCGCCACAACATATTTACCAATCGCTGCCGCCAGGGATGAAGCACCATAAAGCGCCCGCCACACTTCTGTTGTCGGGACACCGCGTTCGAACTGGATGAACAGGACGCGGCGCAGATTGGTCAGGTTTTCATGCAGATAAACCTTTTTGACCCCTTTGATGCCGAGGCCGTCTTGCAGGTGCGACATATAAAGCGGCTCATAAGCGACCCTCTTAATGACGCTGGATTCAGAGGGCGTCAGCTGAGAAATGATTGAGGTAAAGACGGCGTTCTTCCGCATGGTGATCGCCGTAACATCCATCGCCGTGTTGAAATCCTCCAACGCCACATGGCCATGACTCTCAGCGAATGGTGCTTCAGGTTCGAGATAGTCAGTGTCGATGAAGCCTTCAAAGACGATCTCGGATTCCGCCGGCACCATGATATCGATAGTCTTGCACTTCACCTGACGGATTGGCTCACCAACGACACCACCAGCGACAGCCATTTCCTCTACACCAACTGGCAGCTTTTGCGGCCCCATATAAGCAACTGAGGGCGGACAGCCGACCACAATCGCACAGGGCATTTTCTCGCCACGTTTTTTATACATCTCCCAATGCATATGGCCTTCAGCGCCACCCGGCCGAGATACCATCCGCACGGCCATACGATCCGACGCTTTTAGGCCAGCACGGTACGTTCCCATATTCTGGGTCCCCGTCTCGGGGTTACGCGTCGTGACATTGGTTGCTGTTAAATAAGGCGCACAATCATAGCCGGGCGTAGAGATCGGCACCGGCAAACCATCGAGACCATTGCCGTCACCCTTTAAATCATCGCCGATGAGAACAATCTCATGGCAAGCCGCATCATCGACTGTCACCGGATCAATGGGGTGCGCCATCGCGTCGTTCCACTTGTTACCGATTTCCTCAACCGGCACCCCCATGCCAATCGAATACATCTCGGCATTGGTCGATAACGCACCGACCACGACGGGCATGTCGTATGACCGGCCCAAACTATCCGTGACATTGGTGAATTTGAATGCCTTACGTTCTTCCTCGGGAATGCCACCGCGAAACTGCCAGCGCACCAATGGATGCAGCTGCGTGTCTTTATTGACCGGCGCATTGATTGTCGTGAGCAAGCCTGCCTCATCGAGCTTTTGCAAATGCTCGTGAAAGTCAGGGTAACCGCCTTTTGTTGCCGAGCTGGCCATTTAAACCTCTTTTATCATTTAGCCAAAAATTACCCCGTCGCCGCCCCGCGGTACAGGGTTAGGCAAGCTTTTTTGTTGGATAGTTGCAACTCGCCGCCGAAAAGCCGAAAATTGACTCATTACAAATCTCCGCAAGTATAATCAATCATGATCGACAAACGCGTTTACGATTTCGATTCCGCCCTCGACGGCATGACTGAC
>CAVOAK010000120.1:0-5874 GCA_963693665.1 Alphaproteobacteria bacterium
TGCACGCTTATTAATCTGCTGTGTTCGAACCGGTTTCTTTAAAACGAAACCTTGTCAAATTCCACATCGCGTGTACCTTAACTTGAATTAAAAATACGGGCGGATTCATGTCCGCCGCGATGGGGAACCTAAATGGCAAAATTAGGCGGCAAGCAAAAATCAAGCGCTGCGAAAGTAGGGAGTGCCAAGGGGGAACAGCTTTTAGCGCACTACCATGACATGCTCCTGATCCGTCGCTTTGAAGAGCAGGCGGGTAAAATCTATGGGATGGGATTGATTGGCGGGTTTTGCCACCTCTACATTGGACAAGAAGCGGTCGTTGTCGGCATGCAGGCCGCAATTAGCAACGATGATGCTGTAATTACCAGCTATCGCGATCATGGCCACATGCTCGCATGCGGTATGGAACCACGTGGTGTCATGGCCGAATTAATGGGGCGAGCCGATGGATACTCCAAAGGCAAAGGCGGCTCGATGCACATGTTCAGCAGCGAGAAAAATTTTTTCGGCGGGCACGGTATTGTTGGCGCGCAGGTGCCGATCGGAACGGGCATCGGATTCGCCCTCAAATACATGGGAACTGAGCGTCTTTGCGTGACCTATTTGGGCGATGGAGCGGTCAATCAGGGACAGGTCGCTGAAGCCTTCAACATGGCAGGATTATGGAGACTTCCGGTGATCTATGTCATCGAGAATAACCGCTATGGTATGGGCACCAGCATCGACCGGGCATCAGCCATGACCGATCTATCGCAACGGGGCGTCGGATACGGCATCCAAGGTGAGCAAGTCGACGGCATGGATGTATCGGCCGTTAAGAAGGCCGGAAGTGCAGCTGCAGCCCACTGTCGGGCTGGTAAAGGCCCCTACATCCTCGAAATGATGACCTATCGATATCGCGGTCATTCGATGTCGGATCCAGCCGGCTATCGCAGTCGTGAAGAAGTCATTCAGGTCCGTGATGAGCAGGATCCCATCGACAATGTCCGCAATGCAATTCTAAAGGCGAAGGTCGCCAGTGAAGACGACTTTAAGAGAACTGAAGCGGAAATACGCGCTGTTGTTGCAGATTCGGTGGAATTCGCCCAAGCCAGCCCCGAGCCGGACGCTTCCGAGTTGTGGACCGATGTGTTGGAGGATGCGTGAACATGCGCTGGATATATGTGCGCGACATGGCGGGGACAGCTGATGCCGATTGAAGTCTTGATGCCGGCGTTGTCGCCGACAATGACTGAGGGCAACCTCTCGCGTTGGCTGAAAGCAGAGGGCGATGTTGTCAATCCAGGCGACGTTATCGCGGAAATTGAGACGGACAAGGCAACAATGGAGGTCGAAGCGGTCGACCAGGGGATACTCGGCCGCGTATTGGTGCCGGAAGGAAGCGAAGGGGTCGCCGTAAATACGCCAATTGCGGTGATGTTGCTCGATGGCGAGGATGCTGCCATGCTCGATGCCCCCCAAGCCGCAACACCGAGCGTATCTAAAAGCATTGAACAGGCGCCGGCTGAAGTGGCAGAGACCACGGAGACTGCACGACCAGACGTTGCGACTGTTACTCAGGAAAACGAATGGACCGGAGAAACGATTTCACAGACCGTGCGAGATGCGCTGCGTGATGCAATGGCCGAAGAAATGCGCCGTGACGAACGCGTGTTCCTCATGGGGGAAGAGGTCGCAGAATACCAAGGTGCGTACAAAGTTAGCCAAGGCCTACTGCAGGAATTTGGTGAACGACGCGTCATCGACACACCGATTACCGAGCATGGATTCGGCGGTCTAGGCGTCGGCGCGGCTTTTATGGGGCTGAAGCCGATTGTCGAGTTTATGACTTTCAACTTCGCCATGCAGGCGATTGACCAGATTATCAATTCGGCTTCGAAGACGCGTTACATGTCCGGTGGACAAATGTCTTCGCCGATTGTTTTCAGAGGCCCTAACGGGGCGGCAGCCAGAGTCGGTGCGCAACATTCACAATGTTATGCCAACTGGTATGCAAATTGTCCCGGGCTTCTCGTCGTTGCTCCCTGTTCCGGGGCCGATGCAAAAGGTTTGCTCAAATCAGCCATTCGCGATCCCAACCCAGTGATATTTCTGGAGAATGAGCTTCTCTACGGGCAAAGTTTTGAGGTTCCCGTTGGCGATGACGTCACCGTGCCAATCGGGAGTGCGAAGATCGTTCGTGAGGGTACTGACGTTACGATCACTGCCTTTTCCTTAATGGTCATGAAGGCGCTGGAGGCTGCGGAAATATTAGCCGCCGACGGTATTGAAGCCGAAATTATCGATTTGCGGACGCTCCGCCCACTCGACACAGCAACGGTCGTCGAATCCGCAAAGAAGACAAATCGTGTTGTGTCATGTGAAGAGGGTTGGCCCTTTAGCGGTATTGGCTCAGAGATTTCAGCCGTCGTGATGGAGCAGGCATTCGACTGGCTCGATGCGCCCGTGGCACGAGTTGCTGCCGCTGATGTTCCTCTTCCCTACGCGGCTAACTTGGAGCAAATGGCACTGCCCCAGGTAAAAGATATCGTCGCAGCCGCTAAATCCGTATGTTACCGCACATAACACGTAAACGAGAGCAAATAAGATGACGATCGAAATTCTCATGCCGGCACTGTCGCCGACCATGACTGAAGGAACGCTCGCAAAATGGCATACAGGTGAAGGCGAAAAAGTCGCGCCGGGAGACATAATTGCCGAAATCGAGACCGATAAAGCGACGATGGAAGTCGAAGCGGTTGATGGCGGAACGCTCAGCAAGATCCTAGTTCCCGAAGGAACGGCCGAGGTCCAGGTTAATCAGGTCATCGCCGTTTTGCTTGTGGATGATGAAGATTCTTCGGCGCTGGATGCCGCGGTTGCCAACGCCGCAAAGGCCAAAGATGACCGCGCTACAGCAGAGGTAGTTAAGCCAGAGACACAAGCAGCTACGACTTCATCATCTGCACGTGCAGAAGCGACGCAGCCTTCATCAACGCAAAAACCAAGTGGCGACAAACGGATGTTTGTGAGTCCGTTAGCCCGGCGCCTAGCCGCGAAGGCAGGGCTCAATCTTAGTCTTATCCGTGGGAGTGGGCCCAACGGACGAATTGTTAAGGCTGACGTTGACGCTGCCGTGGCGGCTCCAGCTCCAGCTAGGGCGCCTGCGCCAACCAAAGATGCAGATTTCGAGCTTGTCCCGCATACAGCCATGCGCAAGGCCATTGCGAGACGGCTTACAGAATCGAAACAAACGGTTCCACATTTTTATTTAACGGTCGATTGCCAGATCGATCAGCTGCTTGAAACGCGCAAAGAACTTAACAGCAGGTCCGACGCCTATAAGATTTCTGTCAACGATATGATCATCAAGATGTGCGCACAGGCGCTGATTGAAGTTCCCGCTGCCAATGCCGCGTGGAGCGAAGAAGGTGCGCGATACTTCAAGTCTGCCGACATTGCTGTGGCGGTGGCGGTCCCAGGCGGCCTTATCACGCCAATAATTCGCGGTGCGCATGGGAAGGGCCTCCGCACCATTTCCAATGAAATGAAAGAGCTTGTCGGCCGGGCACGAGAAGGCAAACTCAAGCCTGAAGAATACGAGGGCGGGACATTTAGCGTGTCAAATCTCGGAATGTTCCGAATTCGCGAGTTCGCCGCCGTAATTAATCCACCACAAGCATGCATTTTGGCCGTTGGTGCAGGGGAAAAGCGCCCTGTCGTCACCGACGGTGCGTTGGGGATTGCGACGGTCATGACATGCACGCTTTCTGTCGACCATCGGGTGGTCGATGGTGCGGTTGGTGCGGAATACCTCGCAGCGCTGCGATCGCTTATCGAATCTCCGCTGTCATTGATGCTGTGAGGGCCGCGACTTATGGCTGAGAACAATTACGATATGGTTATCGTCGGTGGTGGACCGGGCGGCTATGTTGCTGCTATCAGGGCTGCGCAACTCGGTATGAAGACCGTGGTTGTCGAGTCCAAGCATCTTGGCGGTATTTGTCTGAATTGGGGTTGTATTCCGACAAAGGCACTTTTGCGGTGCTCAGAAATCAATCATCTCCTTCTCAACCTCGATATGTTTGGTTTCAGCGCAGATAACATCTCCTTTGACATCAAAAAAATTGTTAAGCGGAGCAGAAGCGTCGCCGGCCAACTTTCTGACGGTGTGAAACATCTTCTCAAGAAGAATAAAGTCGAGGTTTACGACGGTTGGGGACGCTTAACGGGCAAAGCCGGCGTTGTCGCCGTCGAAAAAAATGGCAAAATCATTGTCGAACTCAAAGGAAAACATGTCATTCTAGCCACCGGAGCACGGGCGAGAGCGCTACCGGGCATGGAGGCGGACGGAAAACGTATCTGGACGTATATGGAAGCCATGGTTCCAGAATCTCTACCCGCCTCGCTTCTCGTCGTTGGGTCAGGCGCAATCGGCGTTGAATTTGCGAGTTTCTACCGAAATCTTGGCAGCGAAGTGACGATTGTCGAAGTTCTCGATCGTGTCCTCCCCGTTGAAGATGAAGAAATATCCAAACTCGCCGCAAAGTCCTTCGAAAAACAGGGTATGACGCTGATCACGTCTGCTCAGGTAAAAGCACTCAAAGTCGGATCTAGCAGTGTTGCCGCCACAATCGAGTCCAACGGTAAGTCAAACGAACTCACCTTCGAACGGGTCATTATGGCTGTTGGCATCGTCGGCAATGTCGAGAATATCGGTCTCGAAAATACAAAAATTAAGGTCAACCGCGGTCATATCACCGTCAACGAATGGTGCGAAACTGGCGAGCCCGGTGTTTACGCAATCGGTGACGTCGTCGGGCCGCCGTGGCTCGCGCACAAGGCAAGCCACGAGGGTGTAATCTGTGTCGAAAAGATAGCCGGCGTAAATGACGTCCATCCGCTTGATACATCGAATATTCCAGGATGTACGTACTGCCAGCCACAGGTTGCGAGCGTCGGTATGACGGAGAAAGCGGCGAAAGACGCCGGTCACAAGGTGCGCGTAGGGCGGTTTCCGTTTGCAGGCAGTGGCAAAGCCGTTGCGATGGGCGATACCGAGGGAATGGTTAAGACCGTCTTTGACGCTGAGACAGGCGAGTTGCTGGGCGCGCACATGATTGGTGCCGAAGTGACCGAGATGATACAGGGCTATGGCATCGCCAAGACGCTAGAGACGACTGAAGCTGAGCTGCTGCACACAATTTTTGCACACCCAACGATCTCGGAAACTATGCATGAATCCGTGCTCAACGCGTATGGTCGGGCAATACACTATTAGCCTCAAGCTCAACTGAAACTGCTAACGCAAATATGACCTCAATGAACACCGCTCAAATCAACAAGTCACGCCATCCGGAAAAGCGCAACCGGCCGGACAATCCAATTCAACGCAAGCCACCTTGGATTCGCGTCCGTGCGCCGGTGTCCGCGGAGTACAACGAGACGCGCCGTATCATGCGGGAAAATGGATTGACCACGGTATGCGAAGAGGCCGCGTGCCCAAATATCGGCGAATGCTGGGCTAAGCGCCACGCTACGATGATGATAATGGGCGGGATTTGTACGCGCGCCTGCGCCTTTTGTAACGTCGCAACAGGCAAGCCGGATGGACTTGATCCACTGGAGCCGATGAACGTCGCCATTGCCGTCGCGAAATTGCAGCTCAAACACGTCGTCATAACATCGGTCGACCGTGACGATTTGCCCGACGGCGGCGCAGCCCATTTTGTCGCGGTCATCGCATGCCTGCGCGAAGCTGCGCCGAACACAACGATTGAAATTCTCACGCCAGATTTTCTTCGGAAAGCGGGATCAATTGAAGCGATAACTGCAACACGACCCGACGTGTTTAACCATAACTTGGAAACAGTCCCGCGGCTCTATCCGTCAATT
>CAVOAK010000121.1:0-5874 GCA_963693665.1 Alphaproteobacteria bacterium
GATACGGTCGAGCGGATGGAAGAGGCGCTTGCCGACGCTGGGCCGTGGCTCATGGGTGCGCACTATACCTTGGCGGATATCTGTGTCGCGCCGTTAATCGACCGCATGGAAGATCTTGGAATGGAGCAGATATGGGAGAGAAACAAGCCGCATGTGACCAGCTGGTTTCACCACATAAAGGAGCGGCCAGCGTACGATAAAGCCTATTACGAAGGCGCCCGTTTCTCTGATATATATCCAGAACTGGAGCTTGGACGTTCAACCCCGAGGGTGTGATTTTTCTCGCGCTAATCAGAACTTTGTCCCATTGCTTGGGCTGTGTTAATTCTTCGCTGTTAGTAATTTGAACTTATGTTTTATTTAATATACAAATGTTAAATCAGATATGGCCGGCGCTATACACGGTAATGTCCGGCGGAGACTTAAAAAGATGAAATCGCCAGAACCAACGATCATCAAGCCGGAAGACATTGACCCAAGACATGACTGGCGCGGAGCTATTCCAGCTCCCGGCCACACGGCGGTCGATTTTGAAGAGCGCGTCGATTTTAGGCGCCTCCACAACTATCGTCTCGCCTGCGCGCGCGACGCACTCAAGAATTCCGAACTCGGGGCGCTGCTATGTTTCGACAATAATAATATTCGCTATATCACCAGCACAAACATCGGCGAGTGGGCACGCGACAAAGTTGCGCGTTACGCACTGCTTGCGGGTGATGAGCAGCCCCATCTCTGGGATTTTGGCTCAGCTGCGGCGCATCACCGAATTCATGCGACTTGGTTGCCACAAAGTTGTTGCCACGCAGGCATGGTCGGGCTGCGTGGTGCCGTACCGCCGAGCGCTGGCCTCATGCGCAAAGCTGCAGAAGAGATCAAGGCGATGCTTGTGCAAGCGGGTGTTGCCGACCTGCCGCTCGGGATTGATATTGCCGAGCCGCCGATGATCTTTGAATTACAAAGACAGGGTATCGAAGTCAGGGACGGTCAGCAGGTAATGCTGGACGCGCGGGAAGTCAAAAGCATGGATGAGATCATCCTCCTCAACATGGCAGCGGCCATGGTGGATGGGACGTATCATATGCTCTACGAAGAAATGAAGCCGGGCGTCCGCGAGAATGATCTGGTCGCCAAGGCGAACGAAATGCTCTACGCGATGGGTTCGGACGATGTCGAAGCCATCAACGCCGTTTCAGGCGAGCGCGGCAGCCCCCATCCACACAATTTCACGGACCGCATACTGCGCCCCGGTGATCAAGCATTCTTCGACATTATTCAGTCCTTCATGGGATATCGAACTTGCTACTACCGCACGTTTAATGTCGGCAAGGCGAACGATGACCAAAGGGATGCCTACAAACAATGCCGCGATTGGATCGACGCATCGATCGAACTGGTGCGACCGGGGATGGGAACCGATCAGATTGCCGCTGCGTGGCCAAAGGCCGAAGACTTTGGGTTCAGCAACGAAATGGAAGCATTTGCACTGCAGTTTGGCCACGGGATTGGGGTTGCATTGCACGAGCGGCCCATAATTTCGCGTCTTGTTTCATTCGACGAACCGATGGAACTCAAGGAAGGCATGGTGTTTGCGCTTGAGACCTACTGTCCGGCAAAGGATGGTTACTCGGCGGCTCGGATCGAGGAGGAAGTGGTTGTCACAAAGGATGGGCCACGTGTCATAACCCTGTTCCCAGCAGACGAGCTTCCGGTTGCTAACGCCTATTGAATCGGAAATGTGACCCGGTGATGTAACGCGGAGCACAGGGAGAACGAGAAGTGGCATCACCAGCGAAAAAGAAGCAGGCAACCGCATTGAAGTCTGGAATCCGTGCAAACGACGATATTGGTGAGGATGTGCGGCTCGCGCTGTTCCGTTCACAGTTCGAAATTCGCCAACTGGAAAAACGCGCTTACGACATGTTTTTGCAGAACATGGTGAAAGGCACCAGCCATCTTGCAATTGGACAGGAAGCGATTGCTGCGGGTTTTGCCGTTGCCATGCATGCCGATGACTATACTTTCTGTACCTATCGTGGCCACGCGCACACGCTCGCTCGCGGTGTATCAATGTCGGGTATCCTTGGCGAATTGATGGGCCGTGAATGCGGCTTGCTTGGCGGAAAGGGTGGGTCGATGCATTTGACCAGCGTCGAGCATGGCGCGATGGGGTCATATGCAATCATTGGCTCTCACCTGACAATTGCTGTAGGCGCAGCATGGTCGGCTAAATACCGAGGTACTGACCAGGTCACCGTCTGTTTCTTCGGTGATGGCACAACGAATATTGGCGCATTCCACGAAGCCATTAACCTTGCTGCTGTGTGGAAGTTACCGGTCGTGTTCGTCTGTGAGAACAATCTTTATATGGAATATACGGCGATCGGTGATGTGACTGCCGTGGAGCATCCGGCAGCCGATCGAGCGAGCGCGTATGGACTCGAACCCATCATTGTTGATGGCAATGACGCGGATGCAGTCTATCGCGTAGCGCAGACCGCCTTCGCGCGTGCGCGTGGCGGCGAAGGACCTTCGTTAATTGAGGCGAAGACCTATCGACACGGTGGTCATTCCCGTGCGGACCCTGGGACCTACCGTCCGAAAGAGGAGGTCGAAGCGTGGCTCAAGCGTGATCCCATTCCGATGTATCGGCAGCGTCTCATTGACTTCGGAATAGCAGAAGAAGTCATAGATACGATGCAGGCGGATATCGATAACGCGGTCGACCAAGCAACCGACGTTGCAAAGGCGTCTTCTGCACCATCGCTTGACGTAATTGAGACTGACCTCTGGGCTGACGGGAGTTCGTCATGGCGGAACTGACTTATCGCGAAGCGGTTGCGGCAGCCATCGCGCAGGAGATGGCGCGCGACGAGCGGGTGGTCTTTCTTGGTGAGGATATTGCTGGCGCTGGTGGAGTGTTTAAATCAACGGTCGGCCTGCTTGATAAATTTGGCCCCGAGCGCGTGCGCAACACGCCGATAAGCGAGCAAGCTATTCTCGGCGCCGCGATGGGTGCGGCAATGACAGGTCTTCGGCCGATTGCCGAGATCATGTTTTCCGACTTCTTCGCGGTCTGCTGGGACATCATTGCAAACGAGATCGCCAAGGTTCGTTATATGACGAATGGCCAAGTTACGATGCCGTTGGTCGTCCGTACTGCCAATGGCGGTGGTTCGCGATTTGGCGCCCAACATTCGCAGAGTGTCGAAAATTGGGCTATGGCCGTGCCGGGACTCAAGGTAGTTGCACCGTCGAATTCAGCTGATGTATTCGGCCTCCTTGCGGCGGCGATACGCGATCCTGATCCGGTAATTTTTTTCGAACACAAATCGCTTTACGCGACTAAAGGAGAGGTTCCCGACGGCGAGCATGTCGATACAATCGGGACCGCTAAGATTTTGCGTGAAGGAACTGATGTAACCATTCTGGCACTTGCCGCCATGGTTCCAAAAGCGCTGCAGGCGGCGGAGCGCCTTGCATCAGAGGACGGCGTCAGCGCAATGGTCGTTGATGTTCGCAGCCTCGTACCGCTCGATACACAAACCATCCTTGCGGCAGTCCAGAAAACCGGACGGCTTGTGACGGTTGAGGAAAACCCGCGGCTTTGCGGTTGGGGTGCTGAAATAGTGTCAATCGTTGCCGATGAATGCTTCCACGATCTCGATGGACCGATCGTTCGCATCACAACGCCGCATATACCTTTGCCGTCTGCCGATAATCTGGAGGACGCGACGCTGCCGAATGTCGAGCGCATTGTTGCGACGATCCGCGCACGAATCGACTGATCATGCCGACAAAAATCTCTTTGACCAGTCGTCGCATTTTCATCGCTGTCGGTTGATGAAACTGAAAGCTGGGGAGAAACCTTTATGGACGTTGTGATGCCGCAATTGGGCGAGACCGTTGCCGAAGGGACGGTCATGGTTTGGCACAAGAAAGTCGGCGAGCGGGTCGAGGCCGACGAACTGCTATTCGAGGTCGGAACCGACAAGGTGGAAACGGAAATACCATCGGTCGTCAGTGGCGTTTTGGCAGAAATTTTTGTGGCAGAAGGCGAAACCGTCGACGTTGGCACGTGTTTGGCCGTCATCGACGATGGTAAATTGAAGCCGGAGGGGTCTGCACCAAGAGCAAAAAAAGATAAAACGGCGAGTGCTGCGCCCGCGGTGGCCGTCTCTGCTGGACGCACGGAAAATAGCGTACCACGGGACAAATCTCTGTCGCCGGTCGTTCGTAAGCTGCTTTCCGAGCACGGAATTGATGCGGGTGAGATCAGAGGTGGCGGTGACGGGGGACGCATAACCCGTCGGGATGTGATGTCATACGTCGAAGCGAGTGGTGGAGACGTATCACAGACCGATTCAGCCCGAGATGATGGAACGCAAGTCATTCCGTTCAGCCGTCACCGTAAGCTTACGGCCGAGCATATGGTGCGTTCGAAAGCGACGAGCGCACATGTCTTGCAAGCGGTTGAAGTGGATTTTCATCATGTTGATGAGGTCCGCGATGCAAAACAAGCAGGTTGGCGCGCAAAAGAGGGATTCGTGCTTACCTATCTGCCGTTTATTGCCAAAGCAGTATGCCAGGCGATGAATGATTTTCCCCATTTGAATGCGCATGTGGACGGCGACAGTCTCGTTGTCCACGAGAGCGTTCATCTGGCAATCGCGGTGGATCTCAACTTTGAAGGTCTCGTTACGCCGGTAATCCGCGATGCGAACTTGAAATCGATCGCAGAACTGGCCCGATGTATTCACGACGTGGCAGCGCGTGCTCGCGATCGAAAGCTCGTGCCTGACGAATTGAGCGGCGCTACCTATACGCTCTCGAATTCCGGGTCATTCGGTACACTCATAACAGCACCAATCATCAGCCAGCCGCAGGTGGCGATTTTGTCGATCGATGGCGTCACAAAGAGACCGGTTGTTGTCACGGGGGCGAAAGGCGATGAAATAGGCATCCGCCCGATCGGTATTTTGGCGCAATCCTTCGATCATCGCGCTGTCGACGGTGCATATTCGGCGGCCTTCCTTAGGAAGATAAAGGAAATTCTCGAGTCCCAGGATTGGCTGGCTGAACTCATATAATCACATCTAGAAGGAACACTTGGATCATGGCGGAGAACGCGCTCAAGAAACACACTGTCGGTTGGATCGGGACCGGCCGCATGGGATATGCGATGGCCTCGCGTCTGTTGAAGGCTGGAGCGGACGTATCGATTTATAACCGGACGCGTGCGAAGGCCGAGCCTCTCGAGGCGCTTGGCGGCAAGATTGTCGATTCGCCGGCCGATCTGGCAGATCGCGATATCGTCTTCACGATGGTCGGAGGGCCCGCCGATTTTGAAGCGGTGACACTCGGTCCGGATGGTGTTTTGTCGCGCAAAGGTACCGTGCCCAACCTCCTAATCGATTGCACGTCGATTTCTGAAGAAGCAGCAGCAAAAGTTCGTGCCGCAGCGACTAACGTCGGGACAAAGATGCTGGATGCACCGGTCAGCGGTAATGCAAAGGTTGTCAGCGCCGGTCGCCTTAGTATTGTCGCATCGGGTGCGCGTGATGCCTATGACGAAGCACTGCCCTATCTCGAGGCGCTTGGCGAGGGTGTGAGCTACGTGGGCGAAGGGGAACTCGCCCGCATGGTGAAGATCTGTCACAATATTTTTCTCGGCGTTGTCACGCAGTCGCTGGCTGAAATTACTGTGCTGGCCGAAAAGGGCGGTGTGCCACGGCATGCCTTCCTTGATTTTATGAATAAGAGCGTTATGGGATCGACATTCACCCGATATAAAACGCCTGGCTTCGTCAATCTCGACCTAACGCCGACCTTCACACCTGTGCTTTTGCGTAAGGACCTGGATCTTGGGCTTAGCGC
>CAVOAK010000122.1:0-5844 GCA_963693665.1 Alphaproteobacteria bacterium
CGATTGCCATACCAAGCTGGTGGTAGTTGTGCTTTGACACTCTCCCGCTCCGTCGAACCAACAACGCATTGGTCCGCAAAACCTTTCGTCTAGGTGCGTGAGAATTTTTGGTAGCGGGAGAGGGACTTGAACCCCCGACACGCGGATTATGATTCCGCTGCTCTAACCAGCTGAGCTACCCCGCCACATTTTTAGGTCGCCAAGAACGAGCCGTATAGGACTTTCGCCCCCTACTCGTCAAGTATTACGCGGCCTCGGTCGCAGGTTTTTCACGCTGTATCCAGCCACCGCCCAGTACTCGCTCACCATCATAAAAGACACAGGCTTGTCCCGGCGCGACACCGTGTTCGGCGGCGGCTAGTTCGACACTCGCCGAACCATCGCCTAATAGGCGCACAGATGCCACGACAGGTGGACGCATAGAGCGGACTTTTACCTCGCACTCAATGACTTTGCCGTCGGCGACGTCGTCACCCAGCCAATTCACATTATTGAGATGCACCGTGGTGATTGCCAGCGCCTCACGTGGGCCGACAATGACCTGCTTTGCCTCGGGATCGATCCGAATGACATAGAGTGCCTCTTCCGCCGCATCGAGATGCAGCCCGCGGCGCTGGCCGATCGTGTAATGAATGATGCCATCATGCTGGCCAAGAATATTGCCATCAAGATCAACAATGTCGCCAGCCTTCGCCGCGTCCGGACGAATCTTCAAAACCACGTCAGCATAGCGGCCCTGCGGCACGAAACAGATATCCTGGCTATCGGGCTTCGCCGCTACTGGCAGATCAAAGCGCGACGCCAGCTTGCGGGTTTCGTCCTTGGTCAGCTCACCCAGCGGGAAACGTAGATAGTCGAGCTGCTCACCGGTCGTCGCGAACAGAAAATAGCTTTGATCCTTGCTTTCATCGGCCGCGCGATGCAGCTCAACGCCGTCCCCCGTCTCGACCCGTCGGATGTAGTGTCCGGTCGCGAGGGCATCAGCACCAAGATCATGGGCCACGCCTAAAAGGTCGCGGAATTTTACTGTCTGGTTGCACAGTACGCAGGGAATTGGGGTTTCACCGCGCACATAGGCATCGGCAAAGACATCAATTACCTCTTCACGGAACCGGCTCTCATAGTTGAGCACATAATGAGGAATCCCGATTTTCTCAGCGACCCGGCCGGCATCGGCAATATCCTGCCCAGCGCAACAAGCCCCTTTGCGGCTGACTGCGGCACCATGGTCATAGAGCTGCAGCGTCACGCCAACGACATCATAGCCTTGCTCTGCCAACAACGCAGCCGTCACCGACGAATCCACGCCGCCAGACATGGCGACGACAATCCGTGTATCCGCGGGCGCTTTATTGGTAACCAGAGCGTTCATGCGGCGGAATATAGAGCGCTACAGGCTCAGGGAAAGGGTTTTTTTGAGAGAGTGCTACGGCTGTCTAGCCGTCGAGCAGATTTCGCGTCTCAGTAGGCAAGCTCACAACGAGTCCATCCAAAGCCTCTATCACAGTAATCTGGCAACCAAGGCGTGATGTTTCGGTGAGTCCCCAGGCGAGATCGAGCATCTCCTCTTCTTCAACACTTGGGTCAGAAAGTTTGCTGATCCAGACGGGGTCGACAATTACATGGCAAGTCGAACAGGCCATCACACCGCCACAGGCGCCTTCGACATCGAGACCGTTATCCAATGCGACATCAAGTAGGCTCTTGCCCAGTTCAACCGCAAAGTCGCGGCGAGCCCCATCTGCGAGGATAAATGACACCGTTGGCATTTCAGCCTCTAGCCTTGGCCTAGCTTACGATCATGAAGTTTCTGCCATCCCGTGACAAAACCGTCGATATCCGCTGACGTGGTCGTCCAGCCGAGGCTGATCCGCACGGCACAGAGGCCAAGCTCATCAGGTACGCCCATCGCCGCAAGAACGTAAGGCGTCTCAACCCGGCCCGCCGAACAGGCTGACCCCGCGCTGATTGAGGCACCATCGAGGTCAAGCCCCATGACCTGCACCTCACTGGTGAGGCCTTTGGTGGCGAATTTCGATGTATTAGGCAGTCGCTCGAGCTCTTTGCCAAAAATTTTAGCCGAAGGTTCAATTGCTAAAACGCGTTCTTCAAGCGTATCACGTAGATCGGCTAAAGCACCGAATTCATTCAACCCGGCGAGCGCAGATTCCGCCGCGACACCAAAGCCGACAATGCCTGGAACATTTTCGGTCCCTGCCCGCAGTCCACTCTCCTGGCCGCCACCATGTACAAATCGTGGCATCATAGAGGGGTTCATACAGATCAAAGCCCCGACACCTTGCGGCCCACCGATCTTGTGAGCCGACAATGCCATGCTATCGACACCAAGCGCCTTCATATCGACAGGGATTTTGCCGGCTGCCTGCACCGCATCGCAATGGAACAGCGCGCCTGCGTCATGAGCTATCTGCGTTGCTTCCGCAACCGGCTGCACAATACCGGTTTCGTTATTAGCCAGCATGATCGACACCATCGTCGGCACATCGCTTTCACCCAAAAGACTCGCCAAAGCTTCTAAATCAACCAGCCCTTCTGATGTAACCGGACAAACGACCGCGTCAGGCCGGGCCTGTAATACCGATTCATGTTCGATAGCGGAAATGATGATGCGTTCGATGTTGTCGCAGCGCAGGGCCTGGTTGTTGGATTCTGTCCCGCTGCCGGTAAAAATTACACCCGTCGCGTCGGCGCCGACCAACGCCGCGACATGCTGACGTGCCTTTTCAACACGCGTGCGGGCGGCTCGGCCATCGGCATGTACGGAAGAAGCGTTTCCGCCTTCCCGCATGGCTTCTGCAACCGCATCAATGACCTCCGGCCTAGATGGCGCGGTTGCGTTGAAATCCAGATAACTGCGGGAAGTCACGCGCGTCCGATGTCGTTAACTGGCTGCAGCGCGGCGCGCCGAAACCTGCTGATCAGACTGTCCAGCAGGTTCAATACGGCGTTCACAAACATCGGCAACCGAGATTGAGCTGAGAAAACCATAGACCTGATTACCCAGGGCTTCCCATAAGGCGACTGTTTCCGATCCATCGTTTGCACTTTTGGACGCAGATTTGCGCTCTCGCGTTGTCGGAACCTCAACAGCGGCAATAACGTCCGAAATGAGGATTTTATCTGGAGTCCTGCTCAACATATAACCGCCGCCGGGACCACGGACGCTCTTAACAAGCCCTGCGCGCCGTAATTTGGCAAACAACTGCTCAAGATATGACAACGAAATTTCGTGGAGACTCGCGATATCAGCCAAAGACATCGGCATTCTCTTGTCCTGCTGCGCCAAAAATATGACGGCAGTGACAGCGTATCTTCCCTTACTACCCAATCTCATAACGCCTAATTATCCTCACTAATGTTCGAAATTTAAAATTAAAACCAAATTTTTTAGGGCCCTGTTATCGAGAAGCTTGTAATTTGATGGCGCAATTCACTATATTCGCGCGCTTAATGCTTATTGGCTTTTTTAGGTTAATTAGCGCCGGGAATGTATGTGGCGCGACCGGATGCGTCAACAACCGGTTTGTGCTCCAGCCAGTATAATTTTTCCAGGAGATTTCTTCCTTATGCCTGAGGTCATTTTTAACGGTCCAGACGGTCGGCTCGAAGGCCGTTATCACCACTCGCGCGTTGAAAATGCGCCGATTGCGCTGATCCTTCATCCGCATCCACAACAGGGCGGCACGATGAATAATCGCGTCGTTTTTGAGGTCTATCAGACCTTTGCAAGACGTGGTTTTTCGACACTGCGATTCAATTTTCGTGGCGTTGGCCGATCTCAGGGTGAATACGATGAGGGTATGGGCGAGCTAAGCGATGCGGCGGCAGCGCTTGATTGGCTGCAAACAGCAAACGCCGATGCGTCCCAATGCTGGGTAGGTGGCTTTTCATTTGGCGCCTGGATTTGCATGCAGCTTTTGATGCGGCGTCCCGAGATTGACAGTTTCATTGCTCTGGCCCCGCCAGCCGACAAGTATGATTTCACCTTTCTAGCACCGTGCCCTGCCTCTGGTCTCTTTGTCCATGGTGCGGATGACACGATGGTGCCGGAAGATTCGGTCAATACTTTAGCCAAGAAGCTACAGTCACAAAAGCGGATTACCATCGATTACAAGATTATCGAAGGCGCCAATCACTTCTTCCACGACCGGATCGATGAATTGACCACACATGTGGACACCTACCTGGAAACCCAGATTCCGGCGATTGAGGCTGCATCGACCACCATCTGACGTCGCTAACTCAGGGTTTCGAAAAGAAGACGCCCCCTGTTTGAGGCATAATGACACCCGTTGTTCCCGGAAGGGTAAGCGGTAGACCTCGCCGACTGCGAACCGCGAGATATGCAAACGCTTGCGCCTCTAGCGCATCACCCTGCCAGCCGACGCTTTCAACGGGGTCCACCGGGACGCCAAGAGAGCGTCTGAGCTGTGCCATCAAGAACTTATTGTGTCTGCCGCCACCGGTGACCAGCCATCGTTCTGGCCGCACCGGCAGATGATCGACTGCCCGGACAATGGTTTCACAGGTAAAGGCGGTCAGCGTCGCAGCACCATTTTCAGGTGATAAGCCCTGCACCGAATTTGTATCGAACTCATCGCGATCGAGCGACTTAGGCGGGGGCTTGTCAAAATAGGGGGTGTTCAGCAATTGATCCAATACAGGCTTGGAAACGGTGCCCGTCGCGGCACATGCACCACCGGCATCATAAGGTCTGCCTAACTTACGATTCATCCAATCATCAGTCAGAGCTCCACCTGGCCCGGTGTCGAACGCAACAAGCGATGTTTCATCGCCGTTCAGATAAGTAACATTCGCCACGCCGCCGATATTCAGCACAGCCAGCGGAGTCTCCAGGTCAGCTGCGAGCGCAAGATGGTAAACTGGCACCAGTGGAGCTCCCTGCCCGCCCTGCGCGACATCATTGCTACGAAAGTCGCAGACAACGTCGATACCCGTTGCTTCCGCGAGAAACGCCCCGTCGCCGATCTGCCAGGTTCGCGATTGTGCCGGGTCATGCAGGATCGTATGGCCATGAAACCCGATCAAATCGACACCACTAGGTTTAAGTCCCGCCTGGGCGATGAGCGTCTGCACAGCCTCGACATGAAGGTGCGTCAGCGCCTGCTCTACCTGTTCGAGTGGTCCGTCGCTGCCCAACACGGAACGCAAGCGGTCGCGAAAGCCATTTTCGTATGGAACACTTATAGAGAGCCCTGTCTCAACATCAGACCCGCCATCCGTCCGCACCAACGCGGCGTCGATACCATCAAGCGATGTCCCGCTCATGAGTCCGAGTGCCAAAATGGGCTTATTCATTGAACCAACTGTCGTTTGCATTCCGCGCCATTGGAACCGATACTCAAGAATTGTTCAAACTGAAATCATTGGATCGGTAAAATCTATGACGACAACAGTCCTGGATAAACCCTTTGAATCGGCGGCAGGCTGGAAAGGCCCTGCGCTCGCTAACATCAGCGACTGGATTTATGTTCTCACAGATGACGATATTGCCGAGCTCAATAACGCGCTGGCACACGTCAAATCTCAAGGGCTGAAAATTCCTAATATCACAAAAGCTGATTTCCCGCTGCCCCGGCTGGCGAACACGCTTTCTGATATCCTACAAGAATTGGAGCATGGCAGAGGCGCTAAATTAATCCGGGGCCTCCCGGTCGAACTACTCGGCGAGACAGACGCCACAACGATTTATTGGGGACTTGGAACTTATTTAGGTAACGCCGTCGCCCAGAACATGATGGGCGAACGTCTCGGCCATGTGAAAGCCGTGGGCGCCAACTGGGATCAAAACTTTAATCTCCG
>CAVOAK010000123.1:0-5802 GCA_963693665.1 Alphaproteobacteria bacterium
TTCGATAAACAATTGGGCCAGTGCAAAAATGGTCAAACTTAAGACCAGGGCAAGCCAAATTCCCTGGCGAGTATAACGACCAATTTTTTCGGGGTGCCCGGCGCCATAGAGACGCGCGGAGATGGGCGAGATCGCCATCAGGAGCCCTAAACAAATCGTAAACCCCAAGTACCAAACGCTACCACCCACTGCGACAGCAGCCAGCGACTCTGCACCAAGCCGGCCAGACATGACGGCATCCGCAAATTGCATTCCGGCAATCGACAGGTTATTGACGATTAGAGGACCGGCAAGTCGGAGTAATGCGCGAGTCTCACGCAACCATTTTTCTAGGAATTCGGACACAGGGATAATTAACTTCGTACAATGCTGGCGGAACTCTAACACGAAGCGTTTCAACTTCGGACTAGCAATAGTGTAAAGTTGCTACACATCTAAATTGTCGTAGCGGAAATTGGTATGTTGCACGATGGGCTGGCAAGAAGAGTCGCCATTGTTGGCGGAATGAGGATTCCGTTTGCCCGGGCGCATTCTATATACGCTGATGCCAGCAACAAGGACATGATGACGGCAACTCTTGCCGCATTGGTAGACAAATTTGATCTTCGCGGACAAACCTTAGGTGATGTCGCGTTAGGCGCGGTCATCAAACACTCCCGCGATTGGAATCTTGCACGTGAATCGGTCATGGGCTCAGGCTTATCGATGCGCACACCTGGTGTGGACATGCAACGCGCATGTGGAACCAGTATCGAAGCCGCTATTAATATTGGCAATAAGATTGCACTCGGCCAAATTGAAGCAGGCATCGCGGGCGGCACTGATTCAATTAGCGACGCACCAATCGTACTGAATGACGACATACGAAAAGTACTTCTTGCGAGCCATCGCGGTAGATCTATACTTAAAAAGATCACGCCATGGTTCGGCTTGCGTCCCGGACACCTGGTGCCCGAATTCCCCGGCGTCACTGAGCCACGCACTGGGCTCTCCATGGGTGAAAGCATGGAAATTACGACCAAGCAATTTGAAGTATCCCGTGAACATCAGGACCAACTTGCGTTATCAAGTCACATAAAAGCTGCGGCCGCCTATGATGCTGGTTTTTACGAGGACCTCATCGTTCCATTCCATGGCGCCGAAGAGGACAACAACATCCGTCGTGATTCCACCTATGAGAAATTGCAAACATTAAAACCGGTTTTCGACAAAAGCGCAGCAGGCACAATCACGGCGGGAAACAGCACGCCACTAACTGACGGAGCAGCCGCTGTGCTAATGAGCTCAGAGGAATGGGCCATTCGAAAGAACCTACCGATTGCCGCCTATTTGACTCACTGCAAGGTAGCGGCAGTTAATTTTGTAGATGACGAAGGCCTCCTAATGGCCCCTGCGTACGCCGTTTCTGAAATGCTCAGTGAGGCCAACTTAAATTTGCAGGATTTCGATTTTTACGAAATTCATGAAGCGTTCGCCGCCCAGACCATCGCCACCATTAAGGCCTGGCAGTCGGAGCAGTTTTGTCGCGAGAAGCTTGGCCGGAATCGCGCCTTGGGCCCGATTGAACTTTCGAAGCTAAACGTGAAGGGCGGCAGTCTTGCGATGGGCCATCCATTTGCAGCAACTGGTGCACGAGTCATTATGACGTTGGCCAAATTGCTCCATGAAAATGGTGGTGGACGCGGTCTCGTTTCAGTCTGCGCAGCAGGCGGCATGGGTGTCACAGCAATTCTGGAAGCCGCGTAGCGCCACACCCATTCAGCGATCCGCCCGAATATCACAACAAACGTCGAGTGAAGTTTGCACGCACCACGCTTAGCCGACATAGTGTTCTCCGACAAAAACAATAATAATTATCGAATTCGGGGGCACCATGGGCGACCTGAGCCAAACGCTCGCCAACATCAACGCCATTCTCTGGAATGAGACGTGGATTTTCATAATCGCGGGAACCGGTGTGTTGTTCACGGTTTGGAGCGGCTTTCTACAGTATCGAGCCCTTACGCATGGACCTAAGGTCGTTCGTGGCGATTACGATGATCCGAGTGATCCGGGTGCAATCAGTCATTTTCAGGCGCTCGCCGCCGCTTTATCCGGAACCGTTGGACTGGGGAACATTGGAGGCGTCGCCCTCGCAATAGCGCTCGGCGGCCCGGGTGCCATCTTCTGGATGTGGATTGTTGGCCTGCTCGGCATGTCTATCAAGTTCGTCGAAGTTACATTGGCGATGCTCTATCGAAATACGGATGACCCGGACAATCCACGTGGCGGGCCTATGTGGGTGGCAGGCAGCGCACTAAAGAAGATGCGCCCCAATTTGGGTTGGATAGGGACCGTATTGGCGATGATGTTTTCGTTCACGGTTATGCTGTCCTCTGGAACAGGCGGCAACATGTTTCAGGCCTGGAATGTCGCCGATGTGACCAACGAATACTTTGGCGTAGAAGGATGGATCAGTGGCGCAATCTTAACGGTCATTGTTGCCAGTGTTTTGCTAGGCGGTATCAAGCGAATCGGCAAGGTCGCCGGGACCCTCGTTCCTGGCATGGTTTTAATTTATGTCATCGCAGGCTTCTATGTTTTGTTTGCCAACTTTGGCCAAATTCCCGAAATGTTCGTTCTGATCGTCAACTCTGCCTTTACCGCCACTGACGCAACCGGCGCCTTTGTTGGCGGCACTGTAGGTTCTGCCTTTTTGTTCGGCATGAAACGCGCAATCTTTTCCAATGAAGCAGGCCAAGGATCTTCCGCGATTGCACATGCCGCAGTGAAAACCGATGAGCCTGCACGTGAAGGGCTAGTCGGTGGCATGGAGCCATTCATCGACACTATCGTCGTATGCACGTTTACGGCTTTGATCATTCTATCAACGGGTGTTTGGAATCGTGCGCCGGATGTAACGTTCGACTCTCAACCTGGTGTCGTTCAAACGGACGCTGGTTGGGTTTTCGCCGACACACCTCTTAACAATGACACCTGGCAGGACTCTGAACCGGTGCTGATGATTGTCGAGGCAGGAGAGAACAGTAGCACTGGACAGAATGTTCACAGGGTAACGGGAAATGTCTCCGCCACTAACAGTGGGTATGTGGCCGTCTGGCAGCCACTGTCGACTGATACACAGCCAAAAATTGTAGGCGGTGGGCTGTACAAAGACTATGTCGGGGCGACACTGACGGCCAAGGCCTTCGACTCCGTCGCGCCCGGGCTTGGCAAATGGCTGATCACGATTGCATCGTGGCTGTTCGCCATTTCGACCATCATCGCGTGGGGCTACTACGGTGAACAAGGCGCCGTCTATATGTGGGGCAGCAAGAGTGCGATGCCCTACCGGTTGATTTACTGCTCACTCACATTCATTGCCACCCTTGGCCACATCAAAACCAGCGCCGATCTCGACAATATGACCGGCATTGGTCTCGGCGTGATTATCTACGCGAATTTACCCATCTGCTGGATATTCGGCTATCAAGCCATGCGCGCGTATCGAAACTATCTTGAGCGCCTGAAAAGCGGGCGAATGGGCCCGTACTATCCAACTCCAAGTATTGAGGAAATGATCAGCGCACCCAAGAATTAGTTTTAGTCGCGATCGTCGATATCGCGGGCAGCGAATTTGTGTAATGAGTCGATCGCTTTGTCCAAACCTACTTTCGCTTGTTTCGTCACACCACCCTTACGATATTCATCGATGACGAATGATTCGACGCGACTGACCAGACCATCGATATCTGCATTCGAAAACTCAACGTCTTCATCTTCCACTGATGGCGAATTGTCAGCAGCGCCAAATAGATTAATCCAGCGTTCGCTTTTTCTACCCAGTCGTAACAGGTCATAAAACTCCGTTCCGCCTCCTCGGCCAGACTTGGCAAGACTCACCACACCGGCGACCAACGAGATCGGCACAAGCACAAGATCGCGGAGACCATCAACAATTAGCTTTAGCTGCAACACGCCGATATCTCGAATTAAAGTCCATCGTCCTGACTGCCGATCATCACTTGGCAGCTGTGATTCTTCTTGCATTGTTGGTCTCCACGCGGCGCTTTAATAATGATACGGCATTGCTGGCGCGGATCTCCTCTATTTAGTAGTGTCCGTCAAGTACTTACGCGACCTGGTTGCATTCACAGAGATCTATGCCGAAATTCAAAGCATCACCGCCATACGAACACGGGCTACCCGAAGCGCTTGGCGTTTTATTGGTCAATCTAGGCACTCCTGACGCGCCGACGCCTGAAGCTGTACGCCGCTTCCTGGCAGAATTTTTATTCGATCCTCGCGTGGTTGAGCTACCGCGGCCGCTTTGGTGGCTGATATTGCATGGCTATATTCTGCGCACACGGCCGGCGAAGTCGGCTGAGGCCTACGCAAAGGTATGGACAGAGCAAGGATCGCCGCTGATGTTGCATACGAAAGATATCGCGCGAGGGGTACAGGAAAAACTGTCCGCTCGACTATCTGGCGCCATCCATGTGGAAGTGGGAATGTCCTACGGCAGTCCAAATTTCGCGACCGCACTCCAGACAATGTTCGATCAACGCGTGCGCCGTATTATCGTCTTACCGCTGTATCCGCAGTACTCTGGAACGACGACGGGGTCAGTATTTGAGTCTGTTACTCGCACTTTATCCGAACGGCGCTGGGTTCCCGAGTTACGGTTCATCAATCACTATCACGACTCGGCGGGATATGTGGCAGCGCTAGCTGCCAGCGTGCGTGACTTTTGGGACATGCAAGGACGCGGCGAAAAATTGCTGATGTCTTTTCACGGTGTACCGCAACGAACGCTAATCAGCGGCGACCCGTATCATTGTCAATGTCAGAAAACCGCACGCATGGTCGCTGAATCACTGGAACTCAGTGATGATGAATGGCACTTAAGCTTTCAATCGCGAGTAGGTCGGGAAGAGTGGCTACGCCCCTATACCGATGAGACTTTAGAAACATGGGGACGTGAAAAAGTCGGCAACATTGATGTGGTCTGTCCCGGCTTCGCTGCCGATTGCCTCGAAACATTGGAAGAGATCGAGCTACAGAATGCTGAGATGTTTAAGGCGTCAGGTGGTGGTGAGTTGCGTTACATTCCGGCGCTCAATGCCCGCGACGATCACGTCTCCTTTCTCAGTCGCCTGGTTGAGAAGCATGTCGGCGGCTGGCCAGAGGCTTCAACTGATTGGAGTCTCTCCGACACCGCTCGACAGTTAGACAAGAGCTTGCAACGCGCGCGGGACATGGGCGCTAAGTGCTAACAATCCCAACAATTGGGACTACGACACCTGGCCGAGAGGTCACATGCTAGGACGCTTTCTGGAATTTAGCGTCCCAACGAACAACATTGTTGATAGCCTAAGCTTTTACAAACTGCTGGGATTTCACGAATTAGACAGCGGTGACGCCTGGTCACACAATTACGCTGTCGTCACCGACGGTGAAATTTGCATAGGCCTGCATGACCGCGAACTCGACGGTCCTGCGCTTACTTTCATCCATCAGGAATTAGCAAAAAAAGCTCTTTCAATGTCAGATCACGGGTTTGATTTCAAAATTTTGCAATTGGACGAAGACGCGTTTAACGAACTTGCCTTTGTTGATCTGGATAATCACATGGTCACGATGATCGAGGCGCGAACGTTTTCTCCGTCCGGTGATGATCTTGATAACTCCGTTTGCGGCGCATGGTTTGAAATAGCCTTACCAGTGAAAGACGCACTGCGCGCAGCGAGATTCTGGGCTCCTCTCGCACCTGAATTGCTACGCATGCGAGAGGAGCCAACAATCCACATGCGTTTTAATGCA
>CAVOAK010000124.1:0-5563 GCA_963693665.1 Alphaproteobacteria bacterium
ACATTTATTCGCGATGAGGTTTGCGCGCACTATGCCCGGATATTGAATTCCGATCGAAGCTTAGCCGGACTTTCAGTGCTTGACGTCGGCTGTGGCGGCGGTTTGATCGCAGAACCGCTAACGCGCCTCGGAGCTGACGTTACCGCAATTGATGCCAGCGCAGAGGCGATTCAAATCGCCCGTGAACACGCTACTCTTATGGATCTGGATATCACCTATCGCTGCGCGACCGTCGAACACATGGTCGAAAAGGGAAAGGTCTTCGATGTTGTTCTGAATCTTGAAGTGGTCGAGCATGTCGCAAACCCAAGCGAGTTCTTACAGTCGTCTGCCCAACTGGTTGGACCGCATGGCATGATGATAGCGGCAACGCTCAATCGAACATTAAAGGCATTCGCGCTGGCTGTGATAGGTGCTGAGTATGTTCTTGGATGGATTCCGAGGGGTACCCACGATTGGAATCGATTTGTCCGTCCGTCGGAACTTGCCGGAATACTTCGGGGTGCCGGTTTAACGCTTGAGAAATTTGCCGGCGTCACCTATAGCCCGATCGCTGATAGATGGTGCATTTCGCCCGACGACCTCGACGTCAACTATATGGCACTCGCCATCCGGGCTTAATGTGGAAAATTGTTCGTGGAAACCGCAGCCGTAAACTGATTCCTGAGAATTTTGCGCTGTAAGGACTCTAACTGTCTGATCGCGGCAGCCATGGAATTCGACCGAAGGTCACACCTTCTTCGTGCAATTCACGTTCTTCTGCCGTCGTTGCTTCGCCATAAATGTTTGCGCTTTCAGTTTCACCATAATGAATCTTGCGCGCCTCTTCGGCGAAATTGTCGCCAACGTAGCTGCAATTTTCCTCGATCTCCTGTCGCAGTTTTGTGAGGACCTCCCGTCCTTGTTTTGCGTGATCACTTTCAACATCGCGTTCGCTCAATCCGCGCGAGCTGCCCGTGGCCACATTCGGCGCCATTGGTGCTTTGACGACATTTGCGTCTCCGCAGTGTGGGCATACCACACCGCCGGTCGACGCCTGAGCCTCATATGTCTCACTGCTATTAAACCACGCTTCGAACACGTGATCCTTTGAGCAGCGCAGGTTAAAGACAATCATGGGGACATAAATAACGAATTTATTGCGACTTGCAAGAATTCACGCGATCAAGCGTTAGGATGAGAATAAGACAATTACGTCACTTTGCACCGCTTGCCGCTGCAAGCATGCCGTCGAGCTCTCCATTCGTATCAAGGGCGTAAAGATCATCGCAGCCACCAATATGCGATCCGTTGATAAAAATCTGCGGAACACTCGTGCGACCACCGGCGCGGCTTATCATCTCAATTTTTTGCGCCGGGTGAAACATGACGTCGATCTCGGTGAAATCGACCTGCTTTGACTTCAGCAAGCGTTTGGCGTTGTGGCAGAAGCCGCAAAGCATGCTGGAATAAATTTCGACATCGGCCATTATCTATAATTCTCACCGGTCACGTGTTGTTGCCATAAAAATCTCGATACATTTTGCTCAAGAAGTATTGTTCACAAAAATTGAAATTATAGTTTGCATTTCGCACGACGCGCGCCAACGTCAACAGACACTGCACCTTCAGCAAGCAATGTTTTCGTGAATTCCTCAACTGTCGCACCTGTGGTCAATACATCGTCGACTAGAAGAATATTCAACCCAGCCACACGGTCTCGCCACTGTCGCCGGACGTAGAATGCACCTCTTACATTGCGTAATCTTCGGACCGGAGACAATTTTGCCTGTGAGGGTGTATTACGCATCCGCGCGAGAAAATCGGCCGCAACTGGGACTCCAAATTCGCGCGCGATTGGTTGAAGCGTCGCGCGAACAAACAGAATCGGTGAAGTGGCACTGGCGCAACAAGGTGAGTAGATCCTGCCCTGCGCGGGCGAGCCAGCTTCCGAACGCAGGCGCCGCATCGGTTCTGTCGCCATGCTTAAATCGAAGAATCAGAGAACGGCTTACCTCACCATAACGAAACACAGTCCGCGCGCGGATATATGAGGGCCGCTCTCGTGTACAAGTTCCGCGCAAACTGCCAACGGCAACCTCAAAGGGAAGACCGCAACATTCGCAGTGAGACGCCGCCAAAAAATCAACGGTAGACCACCAATCGAGGCAAAGTGCACCAGTGCCGCTGGTTTCAACGTCACAGGTCAGACAACGTGGCGACAGGATCGCGTCAAGCGCAAACTTCATCGGCGGTCGCAGACCTACAGGAAGAAAACTCAAGAAGCGAAATGCGGCAGCTTCAATGTACCATCGCGCTCGATTTGCTCGACAAGCGCAAGTTCCCAATCAAGGTATTGTTGCATCGCTTCTTCAATACCTTTTTCACGGTCGTAGGGGCGCTCGAATACATCATCCACAGGCCCAACAGGAAACTCCGCTCCGATGCTTTGCGGCAATCCGGCATCAACCCAGGCGGCATTCCCTCCTTTGAGATAAGCAATAGGCGTGCTGGTCATCTTGACCATCTCTGCCGCCGCAAGCTTCGCATGACCGTCATTCGGTGCCGCGGCAACATAAACTTCCGCCGGAGGTAGGAAACCGATGAGCTGATGGATGCGCGAGCGAGCGGTCCAGCGCGCAGTCGGAATATGACCCTCCCGATACGTCCGGCTATCGGCGAAGTCAACGACGACGGCCGTCCCGCTATCAAGACGCTGCTTCAACTCATTCACCTCAATTTCAGCCACTTTCGAGGCATCAAATTCCGGCAACGGTGGTTCGTAGGGACCACTCTGCAAACTTTCGCCGTCGAGGCCGCCTTTCAAAACCACCGCGTCTGCCCAGCCAAGCTGAACAAGCCAACTGGCCGTCATAGTCGCTCGGACACCATTGTCATCAACGAGAACAATGCGCGCGTGCCGTGTTGCAATATAGCGATCTGTCGCCTGCACAAGTTGCCCACCGGGTGCAGAGCGTGAACCCGGAAGATGGCCCGCCTCATACTCCTGCGGCAGGCGCACGTCGAGGACGTAAAGGGTTCGATCGTCTGCCTCGGCGTTCCATTTCTTAAGCGTCTCACGGTCTATTGTGCGCACACTGAATCGCTCGGCCACACGCGCAGCCGCATTTTTTGCCCAATCCAAAGCAGTCGCCGAAACTTCACCGGCAACACGATCGGCGCCATGATCGAGTTCGAAGCCAGCGAGATGCCACCCCATTGTGCCGTTCTTAAGGGCAACTACGGGATTCTCCAGCCCCGAATTGACGAGAGACTGGCAGCCAATAATGGATCTTGTTCGACCAGCACAGTTGACGACGACCAAAGTTTTCGGATCGGGAACTTCCGAGCGTACGCAATGGACGAGTTCGGCGCCCTCTGCATCGATCCCGCCAGGGATGCTCATATTTTGATACTCTGCGAGCGGCCGGCTATCCAGGATCACTAGATCTTCGCCGGCATCGACTTTTGCCTTCAACTCCTCGGCAGAGATATTCGGTGTACCGAAATGATGCTCGACATATTCGCCAAACGCCTTCGATGGCACATTGTCACCGCTGAACAATTCAAACCCGGCATCCTGCCACGAAGCAACTCCACCCTTCAGGATCGCAATATCCTGGTAGCCAGCGTCATCGAGAATATTCGCAGCCCGCTGCGCAAGCTTTTCATCGGCATCGCACAACACGACACGCGTCGATAATCTTGGGATAAAATCGCGTATCACTAAGTCGATGCGGCTCAACGGAATATTGACCGCCAGCAATAAGTGATTGTGACCAAACGCACCTAATTCGCGGACGTCGATTACCGCAAGTTCACTACCGTCAAGCAATGCCTCACGTAGTGCCGGGGCTTCGATGGATTTTGATGTCATTTTCAAGTACTCGGTGTCGGCGGGTAAACTTTGTATGTACCTGCGTCCGTATCGTATTGAACGCGCTCCGTCAGTTCGGTCAGCGCCCGCCCGTACATGTGCAGATGAAGATTGAGCGATGGCCCTTCTTGATGAATGGAGTGGATATCGCTGGGCATCATGGTGACACCTGTGCCGGCAGTAATGTTAAACGACTCGACCTGTTCAACCTCACCTTTGCCGGCGGCAGATCCGTCGTCCGCCCGACGATAAAAACGATTGAGTTCATCGCCATGAATTCCTACCACAACGGCCCAAGTGGTGTGGTCGTGTGGCGGTGTTTCAAGATTGCACGCTGAACTGTTGAGATAGAGAGCAAACCGAAGATCTTCGTCCTGCGACAACGTATAAAGTTTCCCGGTCTCTGCGTCACGTGGCGGAAAATCCTCGTCTGCAAAGAGCTCGCGTCGATTTGCAAGCGCAATCAACGCGGCCCGAATAGCGTCAAGCGATTCGGTGGTCACGCCTTGCTCTGACTCAATATCACGCACAGCGGCCACGGTTTCAGCGACTGCCTGATCCCGTTCGACTGTCATGTTCATTACGGCTCTCCCGATATTTTGTAGCCATACTATGTTGCACCACATACGGCATCAAGCCTTTGATGCTGTCAACGCTAGGGCTGGCGATGTAACAGACTTCGAGCCATATTGACTCGCTATGAACGACACGACCAACGGCCAAAACGTTTTTGATCGACGGCAAGTTCGACTGCACCGCGACCGAGCCGCAGCCAGCTTTAGCCAGCACGACTTTCTTTTTCGCGAGGTTGGCGCGCGACTCGCCGACCGCTTACTTGACGTTGAACGCCGGTTCCCGCTGACGCTTGATCTTGGCTGTCATGCGGGTGGCATGGCCACGCAGCTAACAGGGGTCGGGGTTGAAACGCTTGTGCAATGCGATTTATCGCCGGCGATGGTGAGACAAGCAGGCGCCAACGCGCTCGCAGCCGATGAAGAATTGTTGCCGTTCGCTGACCAAAAATTCGATTTGATCATCAGTAATTTGAGCCTCCATTGGGTAAATGACCTACCTGGAACACTCGTCCAGATACGTCGCGCACTTAAGGAAGACAGTCTCTTCCTTGCTGCATTCTTAGGCGCCGGAACATTGGTCGAATTAAGGGAGTGCTTAACGGCTGCAGAAATCGAGGTGCGCGGTGGTGCAGGACCCCGATTATCGCCATTGCCGACGCTTAGTGACGGCGCGGCACTGCTCCACCGCGCGGGATTCGCCTTATCCGTCGCCGACGGCGACACACTGACGGTAACCTATACTGACACACTGCAGTTGATGGCCGATTTGCGGGCCATGGGCGAAGGCAATTCGGTCATTTCCAGATGCAAGACGTTTACTAGTCGTACGGTTCTTCAGCATGCAGCTGCGCTCTATCATGAGCGCTTCGAACGTCCAGATGGAACACTCCCAGCAACCTTTCAGATCATTTACTTACACGGTTGGGCACCGCACGAATCGCAACCGAACGCGCTAGCACCCGGCAGTGCAACGATGCGTCTCGCACACGCACTGGAAACCGATGAACAACCCGCAGGGGATATTGCCCGACCATCAAAGTCAGTGCGCAAATCCCAAATTTGACCTGGATCAATAGATACTGCCGAAGGGAAATATACGTTGGCGATGTAGGCTGAGAAAATAGCCAGCAAA
>CAVOAK010000125.1:0-5552 GCA_963693665.1 Alphaproteobacteria bacterium
TGATCCAGCCTCGCCGACCAAACGATCATGGGCGCTTTGTCGTTCTGTCGCGGCGGTACGGGCTTCACTTAATTCAGCGCGCAATTGTGTCGCGGCTTCACGGCGCTCAGGAATATTTGTCAGAGCGGAAAGTTCGCGATTGGCCTGTTCAATCGCTGACTGCATTTCTGCATCATCGGCGCGAAGGGCTTCTACATTTTCATTAGACGAAACAATTTTTGAACGAGCTTCCGACAGGGTCCGGTTTTGCGCAGCTTCACGGTCACGGATTTCCTGGAATGCTCGGTCAGAATTGCGGACTGCCTCACGCGCCGCTTGTTCGGCTGCCGTCGATGCCTGCGCGGCATCATGGCAGCGGTCAAATTTTGACTGGAATTCTTCAACCGTTCGCGTTGCGCGATCAACTTCGGCGTGGAGATCCTTGAGACGGTTGCGCTGTGTTAGGCGGGCGGCTGATCCTTCGCTGGCGTCACCTAGGACCGTAAATCCGTCCCACCGCCATAATCCACCATCTCGGCTAACCAGCCTCTGTCCTTGAACTAGGTTACCAGCCAGACGGTTGCCATTCGCTTCATCGTCAACGATGCCGATTTGCGAAAGCCGCCGTGTTAATTCGCTGGGTGCACTGACAACAGAGGATAGGGGAGCGGTTCCTCCCGGCAACGACGCGGGGGTCGTAAAGGCTGCCAAGGCGCGCCAATGGATCGGCGCGGCTTCATCATTAGGGGCATTGAGATCATCGCCCAAGGCGGTGGCGAGCGCCAATTCGTATCCCGGCTCGACACTCAGGGCATCGATCATCGGTGGCCATAGATCCGGGTCGCCAACTGTCAGTAGGGCTTCGAGGGCCTCTTCCTCAGCTTTCAAGCGAGTGCGTTGGGTTTCGACTTCCTGCAAGGCGCTGCGTGCTTCAGTTTCCGTCGCCATCGTCTTGGCGCGGTTCTCCTCGCATTCATCAGCGGCTTTGCGGGCACCTTCCAAAGCGCCACGCAATTGTTCCATTTCAGCGGTGAATTCCGCACCGGCGCCCTGCTCCTCGATCGTTGCCTGGGCGGCGTCGCGTTCATTTTTCAGCTCTTCGAGGCGTTGCGTGATACGCGCGCGGCGAACCTCAGAATCGTTCGCGCGCCTGTTTAGCGATTCATAGCGGGTTTCGTCCGCGGCTATGCCTTGGGAAATTTCGGTGAGGTTTTGTTCGAGCCGGCTAACTTCGGCGCTTGCAGTGGTCAGCACTTCCTTTGCCGTCGTGATGTCCTGCTCCTGGTTCTCTTCAGCCTGTGCAAGCTCCGCGATCTCGCCAGTTAGGCGGGTAAGGGCTGTTTCGGCGTCTTCCTTGAGTCCAATTTCGCGATCGCTGTCGCCTCTGATTTGGACTATTCGCGAAACGATCTCTTGATGTTCCGCCTCGATCCGTTTCTCTTCTTGTTCCAATTCATTACGGGCAATGATCAGCCTTTGCAATGCTGCTGCCTCGCGGGCTTCTGCTTCGCGCAAGGCAGGCACTGCATTGGCGCCTTGGGTCTCTACCGTCGTTGCGCTGGCAACTTCCTGAGTAAGGGTCGCAACGGCCTCTTCCGCCTTGGTCATCCGTTCGGCCGCTGCATCACGCTGGGCATTGGCCCCGGACCATTGGTGATGAATGGCAATCGCTTCAGCGCGACGGATATGATCGCTCAAATTCCGGTAGCGGGTCGCTTGACGGGCTTGCTTCTTAAGACCTTTGAGTTGTTCCTCGAGGGCGCCAAGAACATCATCGAGCCGTTCAAGATTGGTTTCTGCAGCCCGTAGCCGCAACTCAGCTTCATGCCGCCGCGAATGCAGGCCTGTAATACCGGCGGCTTCTTCTAAAATGTGGCGTCGGTCTGTTGGTTTGGCGGCAATCAGGGCCCCAATGCGTCCTTGGCTGACGAGCGCTGTTGAGCGTGCCCCTGACGCGGCATCAGCGAACAGCGTTTGAACATCACGGGCACGTACGTCATTGCCGTTAACCCGGTAATTTGATCCGTTGCCGCGTTCAATCCGGCGGCTAACATCAATTTCGTCGCCGGTATTATATTGTGGTGGTGCATCGCGTTCGGCGTTGTCTAGCGAGAGAACAACTTCGGCGATGTTGCGGGGCGGGCGACGGTCTGTGCCACCAAAGATGACATCTTCCATGCCACCACCACGCATCTGCTTGGCGGAGGTTTCGCCCATGACCCAACGCAGGGCCTCAACAAGATTTGATTTACCACACCCGTTAGGGCCAACCACGCCGGTCATGCCAGGCTCGATCCAAAGCTCGGTGGGTTCAACGAATGATTTGAACCCGGAGAGTTTTAGCTTGGTAAATTGCACTTGCTACAAGCTCCTAATCGACGCGTCTTCTATTTCAGCAGCGGGGCAACGACGGCCCGGAACTGCTCGATGGTCAGCCCACCGCTGTATCTCTTGCCGTTGATGATGACTGTGGGCGTGGCATTGATGCCGAACTTCTTGTCACCATCGAGGCGCTGTTGGACGACCGTATCCGCAATTTTCTTGTCTTTAATGCATTCATCAAACTTTGCTTGTGACATGCCACCAAGCCGAGCGATTCGAGACAAGGCCGCAAGTGGATTTGGATCACGGGCCCAAGTTGCCTGTTGTGCGAACATCACATCGATAAAGGCGTAGTATCTGTCTCGCCCGGCGCAGCGCGCGATCATGGAACCGGATAGCGCCAGCTGATCGAGTGGAAAATCGCGATAGACCAGTTTGACTTTGCCGGTCTCAATATATTCTTTTTTAATGGCGGGCAGCGTGTTTTGGTGGAATTGCGCGCAATGTGGACAGGTCAGCGACGCATATTCGACCAAGGTCACCGGTGCGGTTTCCTTGCCGAAGATAAAGTCGTCTTTCATAATTTCGACTTTATCAAATGAGGCGTCGGGTTTCGGCGCTTCAACCTTCGCAGGCGCGACATTGTCCGTTGCCGTCACTACTAGTTTTTGGGCCGTGCTTTGCGAGCTCTCGCTGTTGCCTATGATGCCTTTGATCGAAACGATTGCGCCGATAGCGACCATGCCACCGACGACATATACCCATATATTCCGCATTTCTTTCTCCTAACCACAAGATATAGCGTAAATTATGGTCTTTGGTCCAGCTTTGGTTGAGGCTAGAGAGACCTATTCAGTATTTTTGGATTTCCTTAATTTCAGTGCTACACGGTCGCGTTCGACCGCTTCGCCGAGTTTGTGGAGTGCTTGTCGCAGGTCAGGTTCGGAAATGACACTGGTTTCCGATTCGATTCTAGCGATTTGATCTGGTCCCGGTTCGGGGGTGAATGGCGTATCGGTCTTAACTGGCTTGGATCGAAAAGAGGTCTGAGAAATTGAAAGCCGGGCGACCGCGGAATAACCGAAATAGGTGTTTATCCGCTGCAGAATAGAAGGTTCCTGATGTTGGATTTGTAGAGCCACGGATCCAGATGCAGCGATATAAAGTGTGCCGCCCTGGCGGTCCCCTTTCGGGAAACTCAGGTGGTCTGGCGCACTTCCTGCGGCCATTTCTTCACCGGCGATCTCCGCCCATCGCGTGACAATTTCGGCGGCGGCAAAACCACGTTTCCGTAACGCTGGTGCCGCGACTTTTGGCAGCACGGCGGCTAGCGCTCGCGGCCCGCTAAATTTGCGCCAGTTATTTTTTTTGGCACCGACAGTTTTTACTCTGCCTTTTGAAGGTTTCTTAGCCGCCATAATAATCCTAGCTGGCAATAAACCGCGGCCATTCCCGAGTCATGCACCAGCCCTTAAGGTAGGATGCCACTCTTCGGGTAACAAGTATCGATAACGTGATATGGGATACAAAATTGTAACATCGTCTGCGGCGATGCGCCGCGAGATGCTCGCCTGGTATGACCGGCACCGTCGCATTTTGCCATGGCGTGCGAAGGCGGGACAGATATCCGATCCCTACCATGTGTGGCTCAGCGAAATTATGTTGCAACAGACCACTGTTGTGACGGTGGGCCCCTATTTTTTGAGATTTCTGGAACGGTGGCCGGCGATAAAGGATCTCGCCGCGGCTGATCTCGATGAGGTTTTGCATGGCTGGCAGGGGCTTGGATACTATGCGCGGGCACGCAATATGCATCGCTGCGCAAAATTTGTCGCGGAGGAACTCGATGCAGTGTTTCCTGACACAGAGGCTGGATTGCTCGCCTTGCCCGGGGTTGGCCCTTATACTGCAGCAGCAATTTCGGCGATTGCTTTTGGTCGGCCCGCGAATGTTGTCGATGGTAATATTGAACGCGTCATGGCGCGCTTTTTCGCGGTCGACCAACCACTGCCTGATTGCAAAGAAAAGCTGCGTGAATTGGCGGGTGATGTGGCGCCAAAGACTGTTCGCGGAAGGCCCGGTGATTTTGCACAGGCGGTGATGGATCTGGGAGCAACCGTTTGTATACCCAGGAAACCAAAATGTTTGATTTGCCCGTGGCAGCGCAGCTGTGCGGCCAAAGACGCTGGCATTCAAGAAGATTTACCACGCCGGCAGCCAAAGAAGCCGAAGCCCGTGCGCCGAGGCGTCGTCTTTTGGATCATGCGGGATGATGGTTCGGTGTTATTGCGCCGACGTCCGGAAAAAGGATTGCTCGGTGGGATGATTGAAGTGCCGTCAACCGACTGGGTCGAAGGCGAATGGACAACCGCGAAGGCCCGCAAAGCGGCGCCGGTAAAATCAGCTTGGACGCCGTTGCCCGGGATGGTCCGTCATACCTTTACACATTTTCATTTGGAATTGTCGATCCTGGTGACGCGAGTCGGTGAAAACGAAGTGCCAGCGGGGGCGATATGGTCGACACCTGACCGGCTTGGCGAACATGCATTGCCAACCGTGATGAAAAAAGTGGTGAATTTGGCGCTGAAAGCGGGCTAGAGACCGGGGTTATTCCGCGGCACCGTGGAACGGCACGACGTCTGCCTTTTCCTTGCGGATTGCCATATCGGCGCGGATCCGTTCGCGGAGCTTGTCGATAGGAACAACTTTACCGCGTCGTTCAATATGCCAGAAGGTCCAGCCATTGCAAGACGGTGCATTCTGAACGCTGGCGCCGACCTGATGGATCGACCCGCGTACGTCTTTGACCGCGATACTGCCGTCGGCGTGTACCTTGGCGGTAACCCGTTTGCGAATGTCGAATAGTTTGTCACCGGCGTTAAGCAGCCCTTGTTCAATTACCGAGCCAAACGGCACACGAGGCTCATTACGCTTGTCAGGCGTCGTCAAAACGGTGACATCGGCAGGCGCGCATTTAACGGCATCGATACGGTCTTGAGCAATGCTGACATAATCGGTTTCGCGATCAATACCAATCCAGTCCCGACCGAGCCTCTTGGCGACTGCGCCGGTGGTGCCAGTGCCAAAGAAGGGATCGAGTATGACATCACCGGGCTTACTCGATGCCAAAATAACGCGATGCAATAAGCCTTCGGGTTTTTGTGTCGGGTGGGCTTTGCGACCGTCGAGTTTCAGCCGCTCAGCGCCGCCGCAAATCGGAAATAGCCAGTCGCTGCGCATCTGAATATCTT
>CAVOAK010000126.1:0-5435 GCA_963693665.1 Alphaproteobacteria bacterium
CGTAATAATGGTCACCCGCAGCAATCCCGTCAGGGGCTCGTGCAGCGAGACCTTTTTAATGCCCTTAATCCCCAGCGCATCACGAAGGTGGGCCAGGAACAGAGGTTCGTAAGCCACCCGCTTTATGACACTCGATTCAGATGGCGCTGCCTGACTTATATAAGACGTGAGAACTGCATTTTTACGATGGGTGATAGCGGTCACCTGCATCGGCATATTGAATTCTTCAAGCGCGACATGGCCGTGGCTCTCACCAAACGGCCCTTCTGGCTCAACCATTTCGGTATCGATGATCCCTTCGATAACCAGCTCAGATTCTGCCGGCACCATCAAATCAACTGTCCGCGCCTTGACCATATTGATCGGTGCACCCGCAAGACCACCAGCAACGCCAACCTCGTCTCTATCAAGCGGCAGTTTCTGCGGCCCCATAAAGGCGACAACCGGCGGACAGCCAAGGACAATGGCCACAGGCATTTTCTTATCACCACGCGCTTGATGCTTTTTGTAATGCGCATAGCCACCAGCGCCGCCAACTCGGGTCGCCATCCGTACAACCATACGATCGGGGGCTTTCAGCGCCGCCCGGTAAGTTCCCATATTCTGGACCCCTGTTTCCGGGTCACGGGTCACAACGTTCGTCGAGGTCAGTGTCGGGGCTGCATCAAATCCAGGGGTCGAAACGGGGATCGGCAGTGAGTCGATACCATTTCCTTCCCCCAGCAAAGCATCGCCTTCAATGATCACGTCATGACAGGGCGCATCTTCCACAACGATTGGGTCAATGGGATTGTTGATCGCTGCATCCCATTTTGCGCCGATCTCATCCACCGGTGCCTGCATACCGACACTATATATGTCCTGATTTGCGGCTAGCGCACCAACAACGATGGGCAGGTCGTATTTGCGTCCTTTGGCGTTCACGACATTGGTAAACAAGAAGGCCTTGCGCTCGCTTTCCTTGAGCCCCCCGACAAACTGCCACCGCACCAGCGCGTGCATTTCGGCATCTTTGTCGACCGGTTCATCAACTGTAATCAAGAGACCAGCCTCATCGAGGGCTTTTATATGGTCATGAAGATCGCGATAGTCTCGTTTTGTGCTGCTCATTTTGGCGTACTCTTATGAGTAAATATTCCGATTGACTTGCCATACCATACGGCGGCGTATTGACAACCCCCTAGCCGCTCCATATCCATGCAGACAATTCGTTCAAAGTGATAAGAAATACCCATGAAAGCAGCTAATTTCGACTATGTCCGAGTTGCCTCCATTAACGAGGCCTGTCAGGCCCTCGCCGATGGCGGCGAGGATGCCCGCATTATCGCCGGCGGACAGACCATGATCCCGTTAATGGCCATGCGTCTTGCACGGCCCTCCCTCCTAATCGACATCAATGATGTTAGTGAACTCGCTGGCATCACCGTTGCCGGCGACCACCTCATTATTAGAGCCGGTACACGACAGGCCGACACGCTGGCCTCCGAGGTCGTAAAATCTCAACTCCCACTGCTCGCCGACGCGCTATCGCATGTCGGCCACACCCAGACACGCAATCGCGGCACAATTGGTGGCAGCCTCGTCAACGCCGATCCCTCCGCGGAAATTCCCTTAATCGCTCAAACACTCGACGCAACAATTGTCGCGCAGAGTACCCGCGGGCAACGAACAATTGCAGCGGGTGACTTCTTCGACTCCGCGATGGCGACAACACTGGCGCCGGATGAATGCCTCGTTGAAGCGCGCTTCCCAATCTGGCCGTCGGAAAATACCGGTTTTGGATTTCATGAGGTCAGCATCCGCAACAGTGACTACGCGCTGGCGGCCGCAGCGGCACAGACGACATTGGACGAGAACGGTAATTGCCTAAGACTATCAATCGCAATTTGTGGCGCTTCACCCGCACCGCTACGACTGATAAACGTCGAACAAGCCCTAACTGGTAGCGAACTAAGTGACAACATGATCAAAGCAGCCTGCGCCAATATCGACGATCTAATTGACCCTCAATCTGACGTCCACGCTGACGCAGCCTATCGTGGCCGTGTTGCGAAAGTTGTAGCGGCGCGCGCCATTGGAGATGCGCGAGACCGTGCAAAAGGCATCTTGGTATGAGTGAACACAAAATAACGCTCACGGTTAATGGACGTGAAATGTCCGGCCACGCCGAAGCCCGGCTAACGTTGGTTGATTTTCTGCGAGACGTCTTGGGACAGACCGGTACACATATCGGCTGCGAGCATGGCGTCTGCGGCGCCTGTTCCGTGGTTATGGACGGTAAACCGGTGCGATCCTGTTTGATGTTCGCCGTCATGGCAGATGGGCATGAAATTACCACCGTCGAAGGCCTCGAAGGCCCAAACGGTGAGCTCAGCCCCTTACAGGATGCGTTCTGGGAAAACCATGCGATGCAGTGCGGCTATTGCACGCCAGGCATGCTGATTGCGACGCATACATTGTTGCAGGAAAATCCGGACCCCGACGAAGCTGAAATTCGCGAGGCGATTGGCGGTAATCTGTGCCGCTGCACCGGCTATCAGCAGATCGTCGAAGCCGTCCAGATGGCAGCCAAGAAAGTGCAGGAGGCGTCATAATGACCGACACCACTGCAGCCAAGGAATACCGCTACATCACCAAGAAGCGTCGCGTTACTGAGGACCGCCGGTTTATCACCGGGCGAGGCAATTTCGCTGCCGATTATAATTTACCGGGCATGCTACATGTCGCGATGGTCACCAGCCCTTACGCTTGTGCCGAGATCAAAGGCATCAATGCCGAGGCCGCTCTCGCGTTACCCGGTGTCCGTTATGTCCTAACCGGCGCTGAACTGTTCGAGAATATTAATCCGCTATTGTCGGGTCTTGACCTGCCCAATATTAAACGCATTCCGCTGGCGCATGAGCGCGCCCGGTATGCCGGTGAATGGGTCGCTGCCGTCGTTGCCGAATCACGCCATATCGCCGAAGACGCCGTCGAACTGGTCGAGGTTGATTACAATCCGATCGATTTTGTCATCGACCCGGAAGAAGCCATGCAGCCGGAAGCGCCGCTGGTTCACCCGCAACATGGCAGTAACATTCTCTGCGACAAGTCCTGGGTTTGGGGTGACGTCGATGGCGACTTCGACGCGGCACCGCATTCACTTGCTTTCCGGGCTCGCTGGAGCCGTTGCTCAACTATCCCCATCGAGACCTTTGTGGTCACGGCGAAATGGGATGAGGGCAAAGAATTACTTGATGTCTGGGCCTCGATCCAGATGCCTAAATATCCCGAGCAGATCGCCCGTGCTCTAAGCCTGCCGGTGAATGCCATTAACGTTCATTTCGATGTCGATGTTGGCGGTTCTTACGGCCTCAAACGCGGCATTCGCCAAACTGTCATCGTCAGCTATCTGACGCGTAAGCTGCGCGCACCGGTCCGGTTCAATGAGGACCGCCTGGAAAATATGTCTGGTGGCGAAATGCACGGCCCCGATCGTATCTTCGATATGGAAGTCGCCTTCGATGACGAAGGCATCATGCACTCGCTGAAGATCAAAGCCACCGACGACGCCGGGTGTTATCCCGGTCGCGCGCCGCTACAGCTTGGCAAACCAGTCAGCGCCATCGTCGGCCCTTATCGGATCAAGAGCGCCTCCTATAACGCAATTTCGGTGACAACAAACAAGACCAGCCAGGAAGCCGTGCGTGGTTTTGGCCAGGCGCCAACGAATTTCGCCATCGAGGCCATGGTCGACAAGGTCGCCCGCAAGCTCGGAATGGATCGCGACGAAGTACGCCGCCGCAATATGATCCGCGCCGATGAGTTCCCTTACCGAATTCCGTCGGGATCTGAATATGACAGCGGTGATTACCATACTGTCCTCGACAAACTGCAAACCTCCGCTGGCTGGCAGGAACTCCTGACCAAGCGCGACGCGATCAGGGCTGAAGGCAAACTTGCCGGTGTTGGCATCTCAACCTGCCTCGAACCATCGGGCGGCAACTCGTCGTTTGAGCCATTCTTCAATCCTAAGAACGACACGACTACCTGGATGGAATCCTGCCTGATCAAGGTCGATATGCTGGGATCAATCACCGCCTTGATGGGCACTTCAACATCGGGCCAGGGTCACGAATCGTTACTATCCGTCGTGATTGGCGAAATCCTCGAACGCGACCCTGACACTATTCGGGGCGTGCATGCGGAATCGCTTGGCGCCCTGCCGTCTAACAGCCCTGTCGGCAGCCGCATGGCAATCATGCTTGGTGGCGCCGCAGCGGGGGCAGCCGAGAAAATCAAGAAACAACTTCTGGAAATAGCTGCCCATAATTTCCAACTGCCGGTTGACCGGTTGATCTATGACGGAGGTGATATCTCAGTCGAAGGCGACCCAGACAAAGTCATGAACTGGCATCTGCTGATCGACATAGCCCACCGGCAATATCACAAAATGCCTTTAGGATCAGAACCCGGACTCCAAGCGCAGCATACTTGGGAAGTTCCGACCGGCGGCGCGCTCCCCGCCGAAGATGGCACGGTGCAGATGTACCCCTGCTACGCCTTTGAAGCACACATTCCACTGATCGCCATCGACCCCGATACAGGTCAGGTTGAGATTTTAGATTATCATATGGGCCACGATTGCGGCACGGTTCTAAACCCCGACATCGTGCGCGGCATGAGTCTTGGTGGCATCGCCCACGGCATTGGCGCCGCGCTCTATGAGAAATTCGAATACGACGAGGGTGGCCAGCATTTATCAGGATCCTTTATGGATTACCTGCTGCCGTCTTCACACGAAATCCCGCATGTCGAGATGGTCAAACATTACACCCCCTCACCGTTGACCACTTTTGGTCAGAAGGGGTCGGGAGAATCCGGTTATCTCGGCGCACCTGCCGCCATAGCGAGTGCTGTGAATGATGCGCTGGCGCCGCTTGGAAAATCTATCGACACCCTGCCGATGCGGGTTCGTGATATTGAGGCCTTGTTGAACGGACAAACCGAATAGACAACACCATCAAACACATCTTGGGAGAAAAAACATGAGCGATGAGCTGCTAATTAAACAAAAGGGACGCGTTCTCGAAGCCTTCTTCAATCGGGAAGATGGTGCCTGTTCCGACGCAATGGCTGCGGAACTCTCAGCAGCGATGCTCGCAGCGCATGAGACATCCGATATGGTTTTGCTCCGCAGTGCCGGACCGGACTTCTGCACCGGCCGCGCCCGCAACGCTGATGCTGGCAAGCCCGACCCGGAGGCCTATAGCCGTCGCGCGGAATACGACTCAATCTTCAATTGCTACAAGGCAATTCGCAATGCGCAAGTTCCAATCGTCGGCGTCATTGAAGGCCGCTGCATGGGATTTGGGACGGCTGTTGCCTCGTTATGCGACGTATCGTTTGCCAGCAGCACAGCGACATTCAATATCCCAGAGATCGCCCATAACGTC
>CAVOAK010000127.1:0-5351 GCA_963693665.1 Alphaproteobacteria bacterium
TTGCAAGAGATAATGGGGGGGGGGGGCAAAGTTTAGGCGGCTTTCAATTCTTCGGCCAGAAATTAACGGGAGGAAACTAATGACAGACGATCTTCGAAAAGACCGCGCAATGGGCGCAATTATGGGGACGTTAATTGGCGATTCTCTCGGTATGGGGTGTCACTGGTATTACGACATCGAGGCGCAGGTACGGGATTATGGCGACTGGATTTCGGACTATCAAGAATGCAAGCCGGAGCGCAAAGATGTCCATGGTAAAGTGGCGACGCTGCGCCATGAGCAGGGTGTTCGTGCTGGTGATGTATCGCAGACCGGCCAATTTGTTGTCATGCTAATGGAGTCCATTGCCGAGAAGGGCACGTATGACGAGGCCGATTACACAGCGCGGTTGGACGAGTTCCTCAAGACAATTGATGGTACCCCATTTTCGGGCCGCTATACAGACCGCGCCATTGTTGATGTCTGGAACAACCGCAAGGCGGGAATTCCATGGAGCGACGCAGGCAGCATAACGGATACGCCTGAAGCAGCGATTCGTGCCGTCGTCATCGCAGCACGTTCGGCGGGCGATCCAGTGGCATTAGCGATTGAAGGCGAAAGCAATATTCATCTCACCCATAAAAATCCATATATCACTGGGAGCTCGCTTGCCTATGCCATGGCAACCGAAGCGTTCATTCAGGGTGTTCCGCTTTCTGGCATTCGCAAATATATGTCGGCCTTGAAGGACAATCCGGAAACGCGCGATCGCACATGTTCCAATGACGTCAGGTTTCAGGCTGGGAATGAAGGCGCGGTCTTGGGTGGTAACCTCAGCTTAAACCTTGATCCGGTAATTGTGACCCGCTTGTTTGGAATGAACTGCGTGTTGGGCTTCATGTTGCCCGCCGCGTACTTCCTCATCCACCGCTATCCAGATGACTTCGAGATGGCAGTACTGACTGCGGTCAATGCCGGTGGTAACAACATGGGTCGGGCCGCAATAGTCGGTGGAATTTCTGGCGCGATGGTTGGCCTCAAGGGCATCCCTGAGCGGTTTATTACTGGGCTCAGGGATCACGAGAGATTGCTAGATCTCGCCGGGAAAGTGGCAAATCAGGGCGCTCAGGTAGCAGAAAGAGCGGTTGCCTAAAACAATCTTCTTTTGTGGGCGGGACCTAAGCAGCACGCGTTTCGCGTGGGTGCGAAGTGCCGCCCAATTCGGCTCCGGCGGTAATTTGACGACCATACTGCGAGCAATCATCTCGGCGTTGTTTATTGTCCTGTTGCTGGGCGTTGGTCGGACTGGTGCTGCCGAATTTGTGGTTTAATCCTTCAAGCTTCCGCCTGGCACCCATCCCCATGATGTCGCCCCGGCTCCCGATGGAGCGGTTTGGTATACTGCGCAGCATCTGGCAGCACTTGGGCGCCTAGATCCTGCCGCCGGTAAGGCCGTGCATATTGCACTTGGTGAGGGTTCTGCGCCGCATGGCGTTATAGTTGGCCTGGACGGAGCGCCGTGGGTCACCGATAGCGGACTCAACGCTATCGTGCGCGTTGATCCAATGACCCATGGGGTCACGGTATTTTCGCTGCCATCGACTAGTGGATACGCCAACCTGAATACGGCGACATTTGATGCTGACGGCATCCTTTGGTTCACCGGTCAGAGTGGAATATATGGGAAGCTTGAGCCAACAAATGGGAATGTGACTGTATTTGAAGCACCCGGCGGCAGAGGCCCTTACGGAATTACAACGACACCACGGGGTGTCGTCTACTATGCCCAGCTCGCTGGCAGCCATATCGCGCGGATTGATTCCGATACGGGCAATGCAACGGTATTGCATTCACCAACATCGAACCAGGGCGCCCGCCGCGTATGGGCGGACTCACCTGGCCGAATTTGGGTCAGTGAATGGAATGCGGGACAGCTAAGCCTTTTTGACCCAGCGGCTGACAGTTGGCGCAGTTGGCGCCTTCCTGGCAGCAGTCCTCGCACCTATGCAGTCTATGTGGATGAGAAAGACATGGTTTGGCTCAGTGATTTCGGTGTTGGACGTGGAAGCGCAGGAACGCTGACTCGGCGCAAAGTAAGGCCAAATACTGCGCTGATCTACCGCGACCAGGGTAGAAGCTCGAATAACTTTACACTAGTATGATCCGTCAATCGCAAACTACAGCAGGAGGTCCACATGGTAATGGTCACCGTCAACTACGAGTATGAAGATAGTCCAGTGGAACGAGCGAAAACGTACACGCCTGAGCGTGCTGAAGTGTTCGTTAACCTACCTGGTCTCGATTGGAAAATTTGGCTTGATGCCGCTGAAGACAAACGCACTGGCGGCATCTATCATTTTAGGGACCGGGCGTCAGCCGACGCCTATGTGAATGGTCCAATCATAGATCGCATGCGCAAGAATAAGGCATACAAAAATATGCAAATCCGCACGTTCAACACGCGTGAGGAAATGAGCCGTATAACGCGCGCACCTATCTTCTCCAATGAGGATGAGGCTCTTTCGAAGAGTGCAGCAGAATAAGTAGACGCGACGCGCATAAGATCAGCGGGCAGCTGTCAGTATATCAGGCTGCAAAAGTTCGCTGTGGTTCAAAAGGAGATGTTTAGCTTCTAGTCTCTGAACGTCCACTTTGGGTTTAAAGCGGACGTAACCTAAAATCATGATAATGGACACCGTTGCAGCATTCAAAAATGATGCTCGGTCGGTTGTGTCTTAGTGGGAAACAATAGCACCGTGGAAGCTTGGGTCTTTATTGCAGTTGCAGCAGCGGCGTTTCAAACGTTACGGTTTATGCTGCAAAAGAAACTTAGTATGGGGGCTTTATCCACCGGCGGCGCGACCTTCTCACGGTTTTTTTATTCGTTGCCGATTATTTTAACGCTCGCGACCCTTTATCTCGTTTGGCGTGGTGAAGCACTTCCAGAATTTACCGGATTGTTCTGGCTCTACGCACTGAGCGGTGGATTGACCCAAGTCCTGGCGACTTGGTGCATGGTCACTCTTTTCCAGCAGCGCAATTTCGCTGTGGGTATCACATTTAAGAAAACTGAAGTTCTGCAAACCGCCTTGGTCGGTGTACTTGTGTTAGGAGACACAATTTCCATTGCCGGATTATTTGCAATTTCGATTGGGTTGATAGGTGTTTTTGTCCTCGCGCAGAAGCCGAACAAAATTGAAGGTTCCTGGTTATCGAATCTGCTAAATAGGGGCGCAGGTCTTGGTCTGCTTTCTGGAGTTTTTTTTGCAGTTTCCGCAGTTGGCTATCGGGGGGCCACACTCGAAATTGCAAGTGATGACGTATTGCTTCGGTCTTCAGTATCGTTGGCAGTCGTGACACTTTGTCAAACCGTCGGTATGGGTTTTTGGCTCGCTTGGCGAGAGAAAGGCGAGATTAGCCAAGTGATCTCAGGATATCGCACAGCGGTATGGATTGGCGTCTCAGGCATGGCGGGCAGTCTCTGCTGGTTTACAGCATTTACCTTGCAGAATGCAGCATATGTATTTGCGGTTGGGCAAATTGAAGTGATTTTTTCCTTGGCGGCATCTGTATTATTTTTCAACGAATCCATTGCGAAGAAAGAACTCGCAGGGATTGCTCTGATTACCCTTAGCATTCTGTTTCTGGTTGGAGTGGCTTAGGAGATATAATGGTGCTGTCCGGCGAATGCCTACTGGTTTCTGTAGAGCAGGTACGACGTTACCAAATCATAATTCGGAAAACGCTACGAAGCATAAGTCAGTCCCAGATGCGCGGCTGGCGACTAAATTGACATGCCGAATTAGACAATTGATGCGTCGCGCAGGGCCACGATTGTTTCTTCGTCATAGCCTAGTTCTGCGAGAATTTCGTCGGAATGCTCACCTAGCGCCGGTGGCGGTGCGAGCGGTTGGTCGTTGCGGCTGCCGTCGAACCAGACCGGCCGGCGAACGCCCGTGACTTTGCCTTCCTGTGGATGCTCGGCCTCGAAAAAGGTGTCGAGGTGGCGTACCTGTGGATCCTCGAACACCTCAGGAACAGTATTGACGGGCGCAAACGGCACCTCACAGGCATCGAATCGCTCAATCCAATGATCGCGGGGCTTCTGCCCGACGACGGCCTGTAGTGCGACCGTTAAGTCTTCGTAATTTTCAATTCGCTGATTGCGGTCTTGAAAGCGTGGATCGTCGACAAGTGCCGGTTGACCCAAAGCCTCGGTGAGTTGGTCCCAGAACTTAGGTTGAGAGGACAGATGGATGGCAATGAGTTTCTCATCGCTACATTTGAACGCGTATGATTGTGACGTTCTGACCCGTCGCAGATGGTCAGCAACAAGATCCATTTGCGTCAAGTATGAAAAGCTGTCAGGTGCGAATGCCATGACTGACGTCAGCATGTTTACATCGACGCGACGAACTCTGCCTGTTCGTTCACGCTCCAGCAACGCGGCCTGGATACCGTAACAAGCATAGACGCCGGTCAAATTGTCGGCGATCGTTGGTCCGGTAATTTGCGGAGTTTTGGGATCGAGGAACAGGTAAGCCATTCCGCCAAGAGATTGCGCAACAGCGTCGTAGGCAGGCCGATGAGCGTAGGGTCCCGTCTCGCCAAACCCAGTAATTGAACAGTAGATAAGGCGCGGGTTGGCCTCGGTAAGTTTATCAGCACCAAGTCCCAGACGGTCCATTACGCCGGGTCGAAAATTCTCGATCAAGACGTCCGACTGCGCCGCTAATTTCAGCGCAGCATCGCGGCCCTCTTCAGTCCGCAGGTTGAGAGTCAAACTGCGCTTGTTGCGGTTGGTGACCGTGAAGTGCGGGCTATAGAGACCGCCTTGGAAGCTGCGAAATGGATCGCCGCCTTTGGGGTTTTCGACCTTGATGACGTCCGCCCCTAAGTCTGCCAACATCATGCCAGCGAGCGGACCAGTAATCATCGTCGTCAGTTCGAGTACTTGAATGCCGTCAAGCGGTCCTGTCATAGGTCTACTTTCTTTGTCATTCGGCTCGCAGCAGTTTGTGATGGATGTCTCTGCGCGCGACCTTCCAACCCTCGTTCGTATGCACCATCTTGACGTTCTGATGGCCAATCGACCAAGGGCCGACAATCGGAACGGTGCCATCTGTCACTTCAGCTTTGCCGTAGCGATAGATAGCCACGTAAAGTACCGCGTCAGCATGATCTTCGTCGACGACGTCAACGACGATGTTTTGAAGAAGGTGTTGGACAATGAAATTCGGAAGGCCCGCGCGCAGGCTGTCGCCGATTGCTTGCCGACCATGTAATTCGGTGTCGCCAACCGTCCAGAAACCATCCTCGGTATACATATCGGCAGCCGCTTCATAATCACCGCGGTCAACGAAGATATAAAA
>CAVOAK010000128.1:0-5292 GCA_963693665.1 Alphaproteobacteria bacterium
TGGAGGTAGAGTTGATCGCGCCGATTGCAATGGACGAAGGGCTCCGGTTTGCCATCCGTGAGGGTGGACGTACGGTCGGTGCCGGTGTCGTAACAAGCATCATCGCCTGAATTTTGAAACGGGACTTGGAAAAACAATCGCGAGAATCGGGAACAGCACCTGCGTTTAGGAGTGTAGCTCAACTGGTAGAGCACCGGTCTCCAAAACCGGGGGCTGGGGGTTCGAGTCCCTCCACTCCTGCCAGAGTTTTTGAGGCTAATATGCTCGAAGTTGGTAAATTTGAAGAGAATACGTCTAGAGGAGCGTCGTACTGACGACTATGGCAAAAGTAAATCCCGCTCAGTTTGTGCGCCAGGTGCGCCAGGAAGTCGGCAAAGTGACTTGGCCGAGCCGTAAGGAGACGGGAATTACGACTGTGATGGTGTTTGTAATGATGTTTTTGGCGGCAATATTTTTCCTCCTGGTTGACCAAGTGTTTTCCTGGGGAGTGAAGTTGATTTTGGGAGGCGGAGGCTGATCATGGCGATGCGATGGTATGTAGTGCACGTCTATTCAGGCTTCGAAAAGAAGGTTGTGCAGGCAATTGAAGAACAGGTGTTGATTCAAGGTATGAGCGATCTCATTGAGCAGGTGATCGTGCCAATTGAGGAAGTTGTTGAAATGCGTCGTGGCAGCAAGGTCAGCGCCGAGCGCAAATTCTTTCCGGGATATGTTTTGTGCAAAATGGAGATGACGGACGAAAGTTGGATTTTGGTGAAAAACACACCAAAAGTGATGGGTTTTCTTGGAACGCGTGAACGCCCGACGCCGATTACGGACGCTGAAGCTGACCGAATTCTGCATCAAGTCCAGGAAGGTGTGGAGCGGCCGAAACCTTCAATTACATTTGAAATTGGAGAGCAAGTTCGAGTTTGTGACGGCCCATTTTCGTCGTTCAATGGGATGGTTGAGGAAGTTGATGAGGAAAAGGCACGGCTCAAAGTATCCGTGTCAATTTTCGGTCGAGCAACACCGGTTGATCTCGAATATGCACAAGTGGAGAAGTCGTAGGCACATGTGGCGTTGCCAACGACAAGAGAGTTCATTCGAAGGGGCGAGAAGCTAGGCGATGGCAAAAAAAATAGACGGCTATATAAAGCTTGAAATTCCTGCGGGACAAGCCAATCCCTCGCCGCCAGTGGGACCGGCGTTAGGGCAGCGTGGCCTCAATATAATGGAGTTCTGCAAAGCCTTTAACGCAGCGACGCAAAATACTGAGCAAGGAGTTCCGACGCCTGTAGTCATTACGGCATATCAAGACCATACGTTCTCGTTTGTCACGAAGACGCCACCAGCGAGTTACTTCCTCCGCAAAGCTGCGGGTTTAGAAAAGGGATCGGCGACTGCTGGTCGCGAGACCGTAGGGAGTGTAACGCGGGCGCAGCTTATTGAGATTGCTGAAACGAAAATGGTCGATCTTAACGCTAGCAATTTGGATGCTGCAGTTCGCATGATCGCAGGATCGGCGCGCTCTATGGGACTTGAGGTGGTGGGGTAAAACAATGGCAAAACAAGGTAAACAGCTGCGGAAAACCTACGAAGGGATGGACAGGGAAGCACACCATTCCATCGACGAGGCGGTTCGAATGTTGAAGGAGCATGCAACAGCGAAGTTCGACGAGACAGTCGAGATCGCAATGAACCTGAACATCGACCCTCGTCATGCGGACCAACAAGTTCGCGGGGTTGTGCAATTACCAAATGGAACGGGGAAATCAGTTCGGGTTGCTGTATTTGCCCGTGGTGACAAGGCCGAAGAGGCACAGAAAGCTGGCGCAGACATTGTAGGTGCCGAAGATCTCGCTGAAATTATCGAGGGCGGTAAGGTAGATTTCGATCGATGTATTGCGACCCCAGATATGATGGCAGTGGTCGGTAAGCTCGGTAAGGTTCTGGGTCCACGCGGTCTAATGCCGAACCCTAAGTTAGGAACAGTCACCCCCAACGTTGCAGATGCAATCTCTGCCGCCAAAGGTGGAGAGGTCGTGTTTCGTGCCGAAAAGGCGGGCGTCATTCATGCCGGCATTGGCAAAGTTAGTTTTTCGGAAGAGGCGCTCATTAGCAACGCGCGTGCGTTCATTGATGCCATTCACAAGTCGAAGCCAAGTGGCGCCAAAGGCGGATATATAGAGAAAGTATCGATTTGCTCCACAATGGGAGCTGGAATGAAGATTGACGTAAGTAGTGTTGTTGGCATTGCCTAGGAGCGCGCTGCCGCTGTAGAGCGATTTGGCGTAAAGAAATTGGAATTTGGGGGCGATTTTCTCCCCCATGTCCTGTCCAAGAGTGTGGGTATCACCTTGTGTCAGTCACAAGTGGGTTTAATCGGGAAACCGGCCGGCATTAGACAGGGGTTTGAAGTTTATGCGGACGATCGTCCAAGTGGGCTTGGGCCTCAGGGCAGGTAAAGCGGGTACCGACAGATGACAAAGCTGTGGGTGCTTTTGTTTGAACCGGTCGGCTGTCATTCAGTCAACCCAAATGCATCGGAGGCGATCGGTGGACCGATCACAAAAAGAAGCCCAAGTTGCTGAGTTACGTCAGACATTCGAGGCTCATCATTTGATGGTTATCACCCATCAAACTGGCCTAACGGTTGCTGAAGTCTCGGTATTGCGGAATCAGATGCGCGATGCTGGAGCAAAATTTAGGGTCACCAAGAATAGGCTTGCGAAAATTGCCATCAAAGGTTCGAAGTTCGAACAGTTGGCGGATCAATTTAGTGGACCGACGGCAATAGCAGTTTCGGAAGATCCAGTTGCTGCGGCAAAGGTTGTTTCGGAGTTTGCAAAAACCAACGACAAATTGGTTATTCTTGGAGGGGCGTTGGGCGAGAAGATGCTTGATGCGGCCGGCGTGGCTGCACTTGCGAAGCTTCCATCCCTCGATGACCTGCGAAGCAAACTTATCGGTGTTCTGCAGGCGCCAGCTGGCAAACTTGCCAGCGTAGTTCAAGCACCCGCAGCCCAACTTGCCAGGGTATTGAGTGCCTACGGTAGGACGGAATAATCAGAATAGACGATCATATGTTCAACAAATTGTTAAGCCGGGAGTAAAATAATTATGGCTAATCTCGATAGTATTGTAGACGACCTTTCCAAGCTTACCGTCATTGAGGCGGCTGAGCTTGCGACCTTGCTTGAAGAAAAGTGGGGCGTGTCAGCCGCTGCACCGGTGGCAGCAGCAGCTGTTGGTGCAGGTGACGGAGCACCTCAGGCAGAGGAAGTGCAAGACACGTTTAATGTCATTCTCTCTGCGTTTGGCGAGAAAAAAATAAACGTTATCAAAGAAGTGCGCGCAATCACCTCGCTTGGACTCAAGGAGGCCAAGGATTTGGTCGAGAGCGCACCCGCGCCTGTTAAGGAGGGTGTGACCAAGGATGAGGGTGAGGAGATCAAGAAGCAGCTAGAAGAAGCAGGCGCAACTGTCGAACTTCAGTAGGCGCGCTTTGATGGCGTTACTTGATATGCATTGTTGGATCGATCACCGCGGTGATGGGCGCGTATCTACGCGCGCACATTTTCTCGGCAATTTCAGTACGCGACCATCAATGCTTGATGGCCGAATTGAATGCGGTCGAATCCGCTCGCAGCAAACTATCTAACGAGGAATGAGCATGGCGAAGTCGTTTACAGGCCGCAGACGTATCCGCCGCAATTTTGGACGGATTTCCGAAATCGCGCCGATGCCGAATCTGATTCAAGTCCAGCGGACTTCTTATGATCATTTCTTGCAGATAGATAAAGTTGCTGCGGATCGGGAGTCCGTTGGCCTTCAGGAAGTCTTTGAATCGGTGTTCCCGATTCGTGACTTTTCCGAGCATGCGCAGCTGGAATTTGTTCGCTACCAACTTGAAGAACCCAAATATGATGTTGAAGAATGTCAGCAACGAGGCATCTCCTATGGGGCACCGCTAAAGGTGACCCTACGACTCGTGGTTTGGGACGTCGATGAGGATACAGCGGCACGATCCATTCGCGACATCAAAGAACAAGACGTTTACATGGGTGACATGCCGCTGATGACGCCCAACGGTACGTTTATCATTAACGGTACGGAACGCGTTATTGTCAGTCAGATGCACAGGTCGCCCGGTGTATTTTTTGACCATGATAAAGGAAAGACCCATTCTTCTGGCAAGTTCTTGTTCACCTCACGGGTGATTCCTTATCGCGGCTCGTGGCTCGATTTTGAATTTGACGCGAAGGACATCTTGCACGTTCGAATCGACCGTCGCCGGAAGCTCCCGGCGACGACGCTGCTGTTTGCACTCGACGGCGCCGAGACCGCTGAACTCAGAGCGGAGCACAAAGCAAACGGCACAATTTTTGAGCCGCATCTAGCGCAGGGTATGTCTAAGGAGGAGATACTCAGCGAGTTTTATAAAACCATCACCTATACGTTCGGCAAGGATGGGTGGAAGACTGCATTCGATGAAGAGCGGATGGCGGGCGAAAAACTCACGACCGATATGATCGATGCGAAATCGCACAAAGTAGCCGCCGAAGCAGGAGCCAAACTTTCACCGCGCTTGATCAAAAAAATCAAGGACTCGAAGTTGAAAGAGTTCCTTGTGACGAACGAGAACCTGGTTGGAATGTATATCGGCCAAGACATCGTCAACGGCGAGACCGGCGAGATATATGCTGAAGCAGGCGACGAGATTGCTGAGGAACTTCTAGAGGGCTTGTCGGAGGCAAAAGTCAAGGAATTCAAGACGCTTGACATAGACCATATTACAGTTGGTCCTTACATGCGGAACACATTGGCCGCTGATAAGAACGGAACCCGCGAGGACGCGCTCGTCGATATCTATCGTGTTATGCGTCCAGGCGAGCCACCCACTCTCGAAACAGCTGAAACACTTTTCAATAGCTTGTTCTTCGATGGTGAGCGCTACGATTTGTCAGCTGTGGGCCGGGTAAAGATGAACTCGCGCTTGCGACTTGAGACAGACGATCAGATGCGCACACTTCGCAAGGAAGACGTCCTGGCGATCCTAAAGGTGCTGGTGGGTCTCAAAGATGGTCGTGGCGAAGTCGATGACATCGACCATTTGGGCAACAGGCGTGTTCGGTCAGTCGGTGAGCTGATGGAAAATCAATATCGCATAGGCCTTCTGCGCATGGAGCGTGCCATTCGTGAACGTATGAGTACTGTCGAGATCGACAGTGTAATGCCTCATGATTTGATCAACGCAAAGCCGGCTGCAGCTGCGGTTCGCGAATTCTTCGGATCTTCGCAACTTTCACA
>CAVOAK010000129.1:0-5278 GCA_963693665.1 Alphaproteobacteria bacterium
CATATTCAATATCGAACTTTTGCTTAAAATTGCGCGCTTGCTGTGCCGCGAGATCTGCGTCGTCAAAATGTTCGAATAGTAGGGCGACGATCTCAAGCCCATCGTCCCGATACTTCTTGTGAAACGGTGCCAAAAAACGCGCCTCATCGTTGCAGTTGGGGCGCCAGGTGCCAGCGACGGTGACGATCACAACTTTATCGCGATACTTTTCGTCGTCTATGGAGATCATGACACCGTCTTCGTTCGGAAACTCAAACTCGAAGCGGTCATAGCTGGGATTTAGAAAGGTTCGCTGAAATGCGTCGGGAAGCGCTGCACGTTCGTTGCGAATCCCCGACCAGTTTTGGTGCCAGGAAGTACCGGACCAAAAATCTGCGTTGACGATCTTTCCCTCTTCATTAACCTGACCCGAGAAGATATACACGTGTGCGCCATCAAAGGTGGATAAGTGGAAATTATTGCCGCGAACATGTCCGGCAAGAAACCGATAGTCGCCATTCGGATGCAAAAAGGTGCCAAGCAGGCGTGCGCCACGCTGCGCGAACTCGCCGATGTAGGTCGAATCGTCGCTTTCCGCCCCATGGAAGGTAACGGCCCAGCGTCCGGATAAATCCCTGTTAGGTGAAATGCCGCTTTCCGGTGTGGCCTCGCTACCAAGCGTTGCGACGAACGGCATCAATTGTGTACTTCCAAATTGTTTTACTAAAGTGAGATCGCCGCGGAGTTCATCATTCAGTAGTTGTGCCTTGATTGTCGTATTGAAGCCGGGAAAACGAAGTGTTAATTCACCGTCGGTGAAGCGGACTTCGTCAACTTGCACGCGTTCCTGACCATTGATCAGGCTCGCTCGATGAGAATCTCCGTTTCGACTAATTTCGAAGCCGGTTTCGACATTACCACCGGGAAGCGTGATATGTGCTTGCCAATAGCCGTCATTCAATTCGGCGACCAGCGATGAATCTGTCGGTTTCTGGCAACCGTAAAGCGACGCTGTAGTGAGAACAACGAATAGCGTTCTGCGGAACAATTTGCCGCTCATTGACGCTGCCCTCCCATATTCAGTACCTGCACGCAGCTGAATTGCTGACATGGGGTAAGTGTAACGCAGACCGTCTCATGCCGGGGCCGTGCAAGCGGAAAATCTTAACGTGTTGCCCACATATTGCCGGTCCCCCTAGGCTTCAAACGACGCAGAATTCTTCCTTGTCCAAGGAAGGACCCTAATGTTCGATCACACACAAACGAAAGAGTCTCGCTGGTGGCCGGCGGTTGACGCCCATGTTGATACGACGCATGCCGAAATTACTGCTTTGGGTTTCGACCTGCCGAAACTGAGTAGCACCCATCCTTCTGTGGCTGGAGGGTTGTCGATTCCAGTGTCCGTCAGCAAGATAATCGCGGACAAATTTGTGGCAGAGGCGTTTCTCGAAAACCTGGCGTGCTTGATCGCGAAGAAAATCCCCATTTGTCTACAACCCGAAGACTTTCCCGATGCTTACACACCGATCGACGCGTGGCGGCTGCTCTGTGAAGCGGTAGCAGATCACTTGTCGCAAAAGAAGTTGCCCAAACGACAGATCGCGACTTGTATGCATTCGCATCGAATGCCGCTCCCGGCCTATTGTCTTATTGCGGATTCAATATTTGGGCGAGGGCGTCGCTACGTATTTCTCGATGGTCTGCAGATGGCTGTTCATCGCGACCCCCGCATCGAGACTCGTACCAGCGCGAATTGGATTTTTCTATGGCGACAAAGAAACGTGGATTATCCCGTGATTCCGGTGTACGGCGGTTTTGTTCGTAGCGCATGCAAACTCCTTGCTGATGAAACCGCGACAACGATCGAACCGGCGGCGTCAATGCTGGTGCCAAGAGGGACCGCCTGGATGTCCATCGGCTTACCCATTACCAGGTTTTGCACGGACGCTGGAAGAATTGACCAGAAACGCCTCGAAGACGCACTGCGAGCGCTGGTCCTACTCGCCGATCAATTGATTGATGAATCTAGTTGGCATGGTGCTCTGCAACGAACCGACGCCTCGCGGTTCACATTTCGGGGCTCGGCGATCTACTGCAAAAGCGCGGGCACCCTCCGAGTTCGCTTGAGAGTCTCGAGTGGTTGACGCATCTGGTTCGCGCTATAAGAAATGAGCTGCTTGCAACGTCCGCAAAGCTCGCCGCCCAACGCGGTGCGCTGCCAGCGTTGCTGGATACCAATCTTGTCGGTCATTGGCAAGAGGGCACACAACGAGATCGTTGGCAGCGCCATTGGCGAACAGCGGTCAATCAAGCGGCGCTACGAAATCGTAATCTGTTGGTCTTATCTCCAGCGTCGGTATTGCCGAGTAATGGGGTCAATAGCGCTGCATTTACGGATCTACTGCCCTTGCTCGCGTTGGCAGATGCCTGGAGTTTCGCCTGCAATACGCCTACGCCAGATTGGACATTGGCTCAATTCAAAGACTTTCATCGCCGCGCTTGCGCGACGATCCAGGCGTTACAACACTCTTCTTTCGTTGCAGCCAGGGTATGAACTGAGATACGGTTTGAGGCTGGCTTCAACGTCTTCCAAAGACCGAAAAGCGCATTCTCTGAGAATCGATTGCAGCCTGTAACACCTGACATACATGGAGTCGCGGTTCTTCTGCTTACGGCATTAGCGCTGTTTCTTTTTACCCGCGACCGCTTGCCACTTGAAACATCAAGTTTGGCAATACTGATCCTCCTCGTCGCTGGTTTTCAACTTTTCCCCTATGAGTCTGGCGGCGCACCACTGGGCCCGGCGGAATTTTTCGCAGGATTCGGCAATGAGGCGCTGGTCGCCATTTGTGCATTGATGATGGTTGGTAAGGCTTTGGAAACAACGGGCGCCTTGCAACCCTTGGCATCGGTGGTCGCTCATGCCTGGTCGACGCGACCCGTGTTGGCATTGCTGGTCACTTTGATTGCCGGTGCAATACTTAGCGCGTTCATGAACAACACCCCTATTGTTGTGTTGTTGATGCCGATTCTTGTCGGTGTCTCGATGCGCGTTAAGTTTCCGGTATCCGGCGTCATGATGCCAATGGGGTTGGCGACCATTGTCGGCGGTATGGCCACAACAATTGGGACGTCGACTAACTTGTTGGTAGTTGGAATAACCCAGGACCTTGGTCTGAAAAGTTTCGGTATGTTCGAATTCGCACTTCCGGTCGCAATCGTAGGCGGTGTCGCAATCATATTCCTTTGGTGGATTGCACCAAAACTAATTCCAGATCGAGTTCCGCCTCTGGCGGATACATCGCCGCGCGTGTTCAATAGTCAGCTATTCATTAAAGAAGGCGGTTTTGCCGCCGGCCAGACCTTATCCGCCGTATTGGCAAAAACCAATGGCAGTATGCGCGTGGAGAAGATTCAGCGTAGCGAATCACTTTTTCTCGCAAAATTGCCGTCCGTCACGTTGCAACCGGGTGATCGCCTCTTCGTTAAGGACTCTCCGGAAAATCTCAAACACTTTGAAAATCTGTTGGGCGCAACGCTATACAATATTTCCGATAGCGAACATCCCATTGATGAAGACACGCCGTTAAAAGCCGAAGGTCAGCAATTGGCTGAAGTTGTTGTCACTCGCGGATCGCCGTTGCACTTGCGCAGTCTTGCTGCGGCACGCTTCAGTTCGAGCTATGGCTTGTTGCCATTGGCGATACACCGAGCTCGTGCGCCTAGCTCACAAGTAACGGGCGATCTAAATACCATTCGCTTGCGCGCCGGAGACGTGCTGCTCGTGCAAGGGACGAGGGATTCGATTGATACCTTAAAATCCAGCGGCACGATGCTGGTCCTTGATGGCACGACGGACCTACCCCACACGCATCTTGCAAAACGTGCGCTGGCCGTGATGGGCCTGGTCATCGGCGCCGCTGCATTCGGCATCATGCCGATTTCTGTTAGCGCGCTAATTGGCGTCGGGCTCATGATATCGCTGGGTTGCCTGACGTGGCGAGACGCCGGCACCGCGCTATCAACGCAAGTCATTATGATCATCGTCACCAGCCTGGCCTTGGGCAAGGCACTTATGGGCACTGGCATGGCCGACTACATCGCGATCGGCTTCGTCAGCGTAGTGGCCGATTTTCCCGTACCGATCATATTAAGCGCTTTCATATTGCTCATGACCTTGTTGACGAATGTTGTGTCGAACAACGCCGCCGCTGTCATTGGTACGCCAATTGCAGTTGCCATCGCCGGGCAACTGGGAGTCGATCCAGTTCCTTTCGTCCTCGCAGTGCTCTTGGGCGCCAACATGAGTTTTGCTACACCTTATGGCTATCAGACCAATTTGCTCATTATGAGTGCTGGTGGCTACAAATTTTCGGACTTCTTGCGCGTCGGAATTCCACTCACAATCATTATGTGGCTTGGGTTCTCATTACTCTTGCCTCTTTTATACGATTTGGGTTGAATGGAATTCGTGCTTTTAGCTTGACGATCGGATACTGCGCAGGGATACTCAGGCAATGAACGCAAACCTCATTGTCAATCAAAACTGGTGGTGGCTTCCCCACAAGGAACGGGCGGCTGACTAGCGTTTAAAAAAACACAGACACCAAAAACCCGTCTCCACCTCAGCAGTGCAGACGGGTTTTTTTATGCATGGACGCATTTATGTCGCGAAGGACAGGACGTCCGAGAGCGGCGCTTATGCATGGACGTACGTGCTTAGATCGAAATAGACAAAATATGGGTCAATTAGCAAAAAAATGAAACCACCTTTTGACATTGCGGCAGATCTGGACACACCGGTATCGGCCTGGTTGAAGCTTGCCGCGCTTCAGCCTCGCTATCTGTTGGAGAGTGTCGAAGGCGGTGAGCGCCTGGCACGTTATTCGTTTTTGGGGTTTGGCGATGCGTTAGAGCTAACGCTTGATCAGAAGGGTCTGAGCATCGGTACACAAATCCTACCGCGGCCAAAGAACCAACACGAATACCTCGACGCGCTTAGACAGGGGTTGGCTTTAGCCCCTCGACCAAAACCGGAGGTAGAAGGGTTGCCATTTGCGGGCGGACTTGTCGGTGTTTCCGGCTACGACGTTGTGCGATTGTTCGAAAGACTTCCCCATGCGACACAACCGCAAGCAAGCATTCCTGACGCAGCATTTTATGCGACGTCGTCTGTGCTGGTGTTTGACCACCTGACGCGCCGAGTCGCGTTGCTCCATGACGGGTCCGAAGCAGAACGCGCGAGTTTACGAAAAGAGGTCATGCGTCTGTTGAGGGGTGTAGTACCGGTTTCAGCAGC
>CAVOAK010000130.1:0-5143 GCA_963693665.1 Alphaproteobacteria bacterium
CAACGGCATTCGCACCCACGCGCGCACCAGCGCCGACAGTAATTGGACCCAAAACTTGCGCGCCCGACCCGACGATCACGTCATTTTTTAGTGTCGGGTGCCGTTTCTGCTGCCTTTGGCTGTTGGAGTCGACCGATGGCGAGACACCACCGAGGGTCACATCGTGGTAGAGTGTGACATCATCACCTATTTCCGCCGTTTCGCCGATAACGACTCCCATGGCATGATCGATGAACAACCGCTTACCGATGGTCGCGCCAGGATGAATTTCGATGCCAGTCAAGAATCGTCCCAACTGCGAGAGAATGCGTGCGAATATCCGCCAATTACGATTCCACATCCAACGGGCCGGTCGATGCACCATAATGGCATGCAAGCCAGGATAACAAAGAAACACTTCCAACCGCGAACGGGCAGCTGGATCACGGGCCATCATTCCGTCTATGTCATCGATCAATTTCGTAAACATGATTTCATTCAACTATTGTTTATCAAGGACATACGCCAACATCTTACGCAGCAGAAATCCAATTTGCATGACCCCCGTTTTGACGGAGTGAATCTTACACGCGTTACAACAATATGTGGTCACCAAGTTGCCTGAACAAGTATTGAAACATATGCTAAAGCGTGGCGCAAAGAGGCACGAATGGTAAATCGCCTATCTAAGTCGGCTTTCCTAAGCGTTTTTAGAGCCGCTTTCTACAACTGGAGAACGAATGCCTGAAGTTTTAATCAGCGGCCCAGAAGGCCGAATCGAAGGGCGCTATCAACACAGCAAGACGAAGAATCCGCCGATTGCGCTCTTCCTGCATCCTCACCCGCTGCATGGCGGGACGATGAACAACAAAATTGTCTACACTCTTTTTCACGCATATGCGCGGCGTGGCTTCTCTTGCCTGCGCTTCAATTTTCGCGGTGTTGGACGGTCACAAGGTACGTTTTCACGCGGTGAAGGTGAGCTCTCGGATGCAGCTGCCGCCTTGGATTGGCTGCAAGGAAATAATGCAGATGCAGCCCAATGTTGGGTCGGTGGATTTTCCTTTGGGGCGTGGATTGGCATGCAGCTCTTAATGCGGCGCCCGGAAATCACTGGATTCATATCAGTGGCACCACCGGCAAACATGTACGACTTCAGCTTTCTTGCGCCTTGTCCGTCCTCTGGACTTATCCTTCACGGCGACAAGGATGAATTGGTTCCAACCGAATCCGTCGATAAATTGATCGAAAAATTGCGCACGCAGCGCGGAATTACGATCGATCATCGTACATTACCGGGGGCCAACCATTTCTTTCATGGCCAAATCAAGAGTGTAGAAAGAGAAGTCGACGACTACCTCGACACAGCTCTCGCTCCGACAGATGATGCTGCTCCGTCGGATTAACCGTTAGCTCACAGCTTTGAACAGACGACCTCCGCGTGTCGGGTTGGCGACACCTGTTGTCCCTGGGTAGGTCAATGGAAGTTGGCGCAAGGAACGCACGGCCAGATAGGCAAATGCCTGTGCCTCAAGTGCGTCCCCGTTCCATCCTACGCTTTCCACTTGCTCAATTGGTGCGCCCAACCGCTCGCTGAGAGCGGCCATTAGCACTGGGTTAAGGCGTCCACCGCCCGTAACAATCCAACGGCTCGGTGGATTAGGAAAATACCGCTCTCCAAGAGCAATACTTGCGGCCGTAAATGCAGTGAGGGTCACAGCTCCATCCGCATTCGTAAGGCTTTGGATCAACCCCACATCAAACGCGTTGCGGTCCAAGGATTTGGGTGGGGGTCGGTCGAAGTACGGTAGCGAAAGGAGTTCTCGCAAGACAGCCTCGTCCACATTGCCCGTGAGCGCGAGCCGCCCATCAACATCTTGAGTGCGCCCTTCTCTTGCAAATATCCAATCGTCTATCAATGCGTTTCCCGGACCCGTATCAAAGGATAGGAGAGTTTCGTCCGCGCCAATCCAGGTTACGTTTGCGACACCACCGATATTGAGGATAGCAATTGGGCGCTCGAGTTTGTCCGATAGGGCGGCGTGAAATGCCGGTGCGAGTGGCGCGCCCTCGCCGCCAGCGGCAACATCCGCTTCGCGAAAATTTGCGACGACATCAATATCGGTTTGTTCAGCAAGCAATGTCGCATCACCAAATTGCCACGTCCGTCCGACTTCCGGTCGATGCATAAGTGTGTGGCCATGAAATCCGATTATATGAACCTTCGATGTCTCGACTGCTTCTTTCGCTAATAGTTTTTTAACCGCCTCTATATGCGCCAGCGTAAGTGCACGCTCTGCTGACGTTACAGAGTCGCTATAGGTTTCTGATCCCAGGACTGCTCGTATCTGTTCGCGAAGGACTGGAGAATAGGGCAGCGTCAACGATCCTAATGTTTCAATTTGCTGCGCCCCATCAGTTCTAATTAACGCCGCATCAACTCCGTCTAGCGACGTCCCACTCATGAGACCAAGCGCGAGAACGGGAGCCAGCTCATCCAATCGTTTGGTTGTGGTCACCATCAACTTTTAGCTTTCCATCGCATTCGTGTCGTTGTCGCCCCACCGAGATTCATGATAGACCGACCGACCCTTACAACAAAGCCTAGCTCAAGTTCATTTTACTGCGCATCATAGTCTGATCCATCATGACCCATCCCCGTTCTGAATTTCTTCGTACATTGGTCGATCGTGGCTTCGTGCATCAGTGCACAGACACCGCCGCTCTCGATGATCTCGCGAGCGGCGCGGCGCCAATCACCGCATATATTGGTTTCGACGCAACTGCTGACTCGCTCCACGTTGGTAATCTCATATCGATTATGCTTCTGCGCTGGTTGCAACGCACTGGTCACAAGCCAATTGTTCTCATGGGTGGGGGCACCACAAAGATCGGCGACCCCTCGTTTCGCGACGAGTCACGAAAGCTGCGTAGCGTTGGCGATATTGAGCGTAACATCAACGGAATTAAGGGCGTTTTCGGAAAGTTTCTTACATTCGGCGACGGACCAACGGACGCGACTATGGTCAACAACGCCGATTGGCTGGATGAACTCAACTACATCGAATTCCTACGTGACTATGGGCAGCATTTTTCAGTGAACCGAATGCTCTCCTTCGACTCGGTAAAAATTCGGTTGGACCGTCAACAGTCTTTGAGTTTCCTTGAGTTCAACTACATGATCTTGCAGGCATATGATTTTCTTGAACTTGCCCGTAGATTTGATTGTCGGCTACAAATGGGTGGATCCGACCAGTGGGGCAACATCGTCAATGGTGTCGAGCTCGGCCGCCGCGTCGACAATTGTTCGTTATATGGGTTGACCACACCGCTCCTGGAAACCGCGTCAGGTACAAAAATGGGCAAATCGGCTGATGGTGCAGTTTGGTTGAACGAGGAGCGCATGTCTTCGTACGACTATTGGCAGTTTTGGCGGAATACGGATGACACGGATGTCGGGCGATTTCTTCGTCTGTTCACCGAATTGCCAATTGATGAGATCACCCGTCTCGAAACGTTGGAAGGTGCGGAGATTAATGAAGCTAAGAAGATACTTGCGAGCGAGGTAACTGCTCTTTGTCATGGCAGCGAGGCAGCATCAGCTGCAGCCGAGACCGCCACGGACACCTTCGAGCAAGGCGGTGTAGGGACGAAATTGCCAACAACGGACATTCCAGCAGTAGAACTTGCCGCAGGAATTGCTGCGTTTGAGTTAATGCATCGCGCAGGGCTCGTACAGAGCAAAGGGGAAGCGCGAAAGCTGATCCGCTCAGGCGGCGGCCGCATAAATGATAAAGTGATTACAGATGAACAGGCAAACATTACGACCAATAACGTTGCTCAGAATGGCATTATCAAACTTTCGTCAGGCCGCAAACGCCATGCGTTAATTCGCCCCATTTGATCCGGCAGCATCGGCTTCGATGCAAATTCACCCCGTCAAACAAATGAAGTGCGCCTCAGCCGTTCGACTTTACAGCATCACTTCCATCGATAAATTCCACCGGTACTACTGGTGCAACGCCACCATCATCGTCTTTATCGCTCCCCCGCCCGAACAGCCCCAGCAGCGAGCGGAGAAACCCAGGGGCTAATGCTAACAACGGATTTGCCGTAATTGTCGGATTTTCGATGGATCCACGAATGTTATATGTTGCCGCAAATACACCTTCATCCTTGCCACCTGTCAGCAGCCGCCCCAGTACGGGAATAACGCCCAGAACGCGGTTGATCGTATAAGCTGGGACAACTGTCCCCTTTATGTCGACAGTATCGGATTCAAGATCGACTGAACCCTCAACCGTAATACCGATTGAGGAACCATAGGTACGCGCATCGCTTATTTTTAAGTTGCCTTGAAGGTAACTGAATTCGCCATCAAGAGTTACAAAGTCGAGGCCGCCACCTTGGCCCAGTGCCGAGAGTATGCCGGTAAGTGACGCAACTTGAAGCAAACGTGCGAGTACCGGGGCCTCGATAAGTCGATAGTCAGTCACCTTGAAATTACCAACCATAGGATCGAGAAGCGAGGCGCGCGTGCCGCTCACCGCAAGTGCGCCGTTTTGAGCTCGATCGGTCCAATTCAATGATTTTAGTGCTTGGCCCGCATCATCTGAGGTGATTTGCAAGCTATAGCCTGAATCCGTTGGTTGATACTTTAGATCAAGTCGACCGCTACCGCCGACTTCGGCGCCGATAATAACCGCCTGCCAATTCTGTCCATCGTATCGAGCATTCACCACCACATTGGCCAACTGACGATCTGGACCATCCGTTACTTCGCTTATGTTCGCCTGTATGATTAGCGGCACGCCTTGAGTTTCTGGCGCATATGGTACGTCTGGCAATCGACGCTTTTTCAACAAAGGGGCCACATCAAGCCGATTCCCATCCAAGGCAATTCGGTAGCCTCCCTCTGGCAGTGCATCAACGGCCCCGCGCAACTCATTCCCAGAAAAATTTAGTTTGTCAAATTCAATTCGAAAGACTTCCGTGAAGTCGGCCTTTGGCACGATCCGTGCCACGACATTCATATCTCCAGATGAGAGTGTGAAACTTTCGATATCGACAGTTCCATCGGCTTGCGTGACCATGAACATCCCAAATTTACCCTGCTCCTGAACAGCTTTGTGCCAATCGATCAGATCGATATCTATTTTTGCCG
>CAVOAK010000131.1:0-5114 GCA_963693665.1 Alphaproteobacteria bacterium
AACGGGCCAGGTTGGCCCTGGGTCTGGGGACCAGCGCCGCCAGGCGGGCAAGGAAATCCTCGGGCGTAAACAGGATATGGGTAGTGCCAGCATCCTGCGCGACAAGAGTTTCAAAAAAATGTCGCTCGACGACTGGGATCTCGTGATGGACGTGCATTTAAATGGCACGGCTTATGTGACCCATGCCGCCTGGCCGATCATGTATGACAAAGGCTACGGCCGAATCGTCATGACGAGCTCCACATCGGGGATTTACGGCAATTTTGGCCAAGCCAACTATGGGGCGGCCAAAATGGGGATGTTGGGTTTCATCAATGTGCTTGCAATCGAAGGCGCGGCTAAAAACATTCGTGTGAACGGACTGTCCCCGTCTGCTGCGACTCGATTGATTGCAATGATTCCAGGTCGAGAAGACCTAGACCCCGACCACCCGGAGCCTGATGTGCACCCAAAACTGGTGACGCCCGCTGTCCTTCTTATGTGCAGTGAGGACGCGCCAACCGGGAAGATAATCCAAGCCGGAGGCGGTCGCTTTTCGACCTGCGCAATTTTCAACAATGATGACATTGAGCTAGGCGCGGACGTCACCTACGAAGACCTGCTCGAAAGGAAGGAAGAACTGCTCGATATGAGCGCGGCCGGCGAAGGGTGGAGCTGGCGCCGCAAGCGAATGGCCGAGCGCCAATCTTGAAGCGCTCAGCGAGCACCACTCAGTAGTTGCATGGGATCTGCGGGGACGGTCAGTGGATCGCCCGCGAAGGCCTCTGCCGAATAGCTAGGTTTAACCCGCGCTGTTTCAACCCTTAGCCCTTAGCCTGCTGGCTGAATATCCCGGTTATAGCTACTAACCTCCGGCCCTCCCAATTTATGGGGGTCTACTCGGCGCTTTTACCCGGCGCCCCCAAATCTGCTCCGGATTGCAGCGCAACGAAACGGCTGTAGGCGCCATCTTTATCCTCCATCAAGGCATCATGACTGCCTTCACTCTTGACTTCCCCATCCTCTAAAAAGACGATGTGTTGTGCACCACGTATCGTTGAAAGGCGGTGCGCGATAATGATGACAAGACGATCGACGGCGGCGGCTTGCAGGGCGCGAACGAGTGCATTTTCGGTCTGTGGATCCAATGCCGCTGTCGGTTCATCGAGAATCAGAATGGGGGTATTGCGCACCAAGCCGCGCGCAATACACAGCCGCTGTTTTTGTCCCACCGACAGAGTATCGCCCGACTGGCCCAACAGCGTATCGAGCCCCTCGGGCAGCTCGCGAATGAAGGACATCGCCCCCGCCGTCTCGCAAGCTTGCAGCATCTCCTCCTCGGAAGCCTCGCGATTAGCGATCAGCAGATTGCTGCGAATTGATTCGGAGAGCAGCAAGTGCTCCTGGAAGACGTAGCTAACCTGCGACCTTAAACTCTCCAGATTGACATCGTTGGCATCCTGGCCGTCAAACAACACACGACCGGACGTTGCGTCATAGTATCTTGGTATCAGGTAGGCGAGACTGGATTTGCCGGCACCGGTCGGGCCAACGATCGCGGTGACCTCACCAAGTTTGAATTCAAGACTTATATGCCGCAGAGCATTGTGCCCATTGGGATAGTCTAGCGACACATCTTCGAGGCGCACGCTGTGTTTGACCACAGGCAGATCGGGTAGATCCGTCGATGGATCTTCCGATTCAATGTCCATAAAGAAGAATACCCGACGTACCGCCGCGACACTCTCTTGGATACCAACCCAGAAAGCGCCCAAGCCTATGCCTGCCCCGCCGAGGCTCAACGCGATGCCAAACAACACAAAGAAATCACCCGCGGTCATCGTGCCAGCGATGATCTGGTGAACCACGACGTTAGTCGCATAAACTCCGAAGGCGACGGTCAGTGTCAAGCTCACCGCCCCGATGAGGATCTGCACACTAACCACATGACGAAAACGCCTAAATGACTCACCGCTCTTGGTCTCGATGCGGGCTTTCTCGTGTTCCATGCCACCGAGGCTTTGCACTGCGTGGATATTGCTCATGCTTTCCTCAATCGCGTTGGTTGTGGCGGTACCGGAAGCGCGGCTTGCCTGGCCGACACGGCGGGCAACACCGGTGAGCGGTAGCGTCAACAGCAGTGTTATTGGGATAATGAGGGCGGCGCCCCAGACAAGCTCGGGTGCAACCGAACCGTAGCTGTATTGCATCATCCATAGACTCACGGCGACTGACAGAACCGTGTAGATGGGGCCAAGCGTTAGGCTGGTACAGATCGACGGTACCTCCGGCGTGTCGTACATCACCCGATATACGGAATCGCCAATTCGGTGATCATCTAAAATCGACATCGGTAGTCTCGACAAGCGGTCAAACAACTGGGTACGTAGACCATTAGCGATCCTTTGCGTCAGCCGAATATTTACCAGAACTTCAAGCGCACCCAACAATCCTCCTGCGCCGCTGCCTTCGCCGCCACCGTTCAGTTTGTTCTCCGATTTTGTCGCGCTGTCCTGCCCCTCGGGCAACGCAGCGAACAAGCCGCTGCTGCCCATCAGCACAATCATGACTGCAACCAGTACGGACACGGCGAGCATAATGTCCATGGGTGCCAAATCGCGAATCGCGTTTACAAACGCCGCCATGTGCGGCGGAAAGCGCACCTCGGCATCTACCACAGGTTGCGACAGAATGACCTGATCAACTACGATTTTGCCGACCCAGGGCGTAATCGTCGCCGGGATCAATGCGAAGATCCCCAACACGGCGCGGGTGCCGAATAGCCATTTCACGCCGGCAATCATCTTTAGGCAACGGCCGACGATGGCAAAAACGGCGGTTGTCGATAGGTTTGTTTCCAGGTCGATGCGATCATCAAACATCGCTTCGCTCCTGTCCCTCTACCCCTTGCGTTTCCTCGACCACGAAATTGCGATAACGGCCCTGATCGATGGCCATCAGCGTTTCGTGATCGCCAAATTCGCGGATCTGGCCATCCTCCAGGAACGCGATTTGATCTGCTTTTCTGATCGTCGAAATTCGATGGGTGATCAGGAATACGATGCGAGAACGCCCCCACTGGGCTAGGTTTGCGAGAAGCTGCTGCTCGGTTTCGGCGTCCAGTGCCGACGTGGGTTCGTCGAGAATCAGTATCGGCGTATCCCTGACTAGGGCGCGAGCAATCGACAAGCGCTGGCGTTGGCCCGTCGAGAGTTTGCCCCCACGCTCACCAAGTTCTGTGTCATAGCCATCCGGCATCGCGCTTACGAAGTCATGAGCACACGCAATGCGTGCCGCATTTTCTATCTCGTCTCGCGAGGGATCGCCAGCCGCATACGCGATATTGTCAGCGATGGTTGCCGTGAATAGGACATTTTGCTGCAGCGCGATCGCCGCACTTCGACGCACGTTGTTAATGCCTATTTCGGGCAACGGGGTGTCATTGATGGTGATGGTGCCTTTATCGGGATCGTATAGACGCAGCAGCATCGACATCAGCGTGGATTTGCCAGCACCGGTTCCAGCTACAATCGCCGTCACGGTGCCTGCATATGCCGTCAAATTGACGCCTTTGAGTATCGGCCGTTCGGGCTCGTAGCCGAAGTGGACGTCGCTAAATACAACCTCCTCGATGGGAGTCGGCATCGGTAGAGGGTCATCCGTATCCTCCACATCGGGTTTTAGATCCAGCAGGTAAAATGCTCGCTCGAGCCCCATCGCCATGTCCTGGGCCATGGTCCAGATATAGACAAAGGCCCCAAGTTCGCCAAACAGAAATTTGCCACGCTCGCTGGCTGTCTGAAACGCACCTAGATTCCAGATGGCGAAACCAACCAGCGCGATAGCGGCACCCATCCAGGTCGCGCTCCCCTCAACAGTCCAACGCGCCATCAGATATTCCATAACGACGACGGTGCTTGCGAAGAGTGAACCCACCAAGACCACCAACACCACCATGGACTTGCGCAACTGAAAGGCGTTTTCGAGCGCTCGCCGAGAGTCGACATCAAAGCGCTGATTCATCAAGCCTTCGGCTTGGTTTGCCTTAACGACACGGATACCGGCGAACACTTCCTGAATTCGTGATGTTAGGTCACTGTTGGATTGACGGGCTCGCCACGCGCGACGTTGCAAGCGCGGCGTGTACCACGCCAAAAGTGCAAATACCGGCACGCCGATTGCGAGGCACATAAATCCTAATGTTGGGCTGAACAGAAATACGATCAACAGACCCCATAGGACACCGCCGCCTTGCTGTATTGGGGTGAGCATCAAGTTCTCAACGATATTGGTAATCATCGAGCTATCCTGAGTGACTCGGTAGATGGCGTCGCCGGTACGTGCGTGACTGTGGTATCGGAGAGACAAGTGCTCGGCGCGCTCAATCATGGTGACCCGCAAACCTTGATTGATGCGTTGCAGCAGCCAAACCTTGTAGTATTGGATCCAGACCGCGCCAACCAGTATGAAAAAAGCGGCCATCGCTGCGGCCACGATGAAGATACGCCCAAGCACGACGAGTCGCTGGTCATCACTCAATGCCTCGACCGTCGCGTAGCTAGGGTCCAACAATAGCAAGCTCACTTGCAACGGAGGCAATGCAGTCCCCACCAGCACACCATTGTTAAACAAGTCGAACAACACCAAGGTAAAGACCTCGACTACGCCGCCGACGAGAAAATTCAGACCAAGCCAGCCGATGATGTGTTTCCAATGAGGCTTGAGATACGGCCATGTCCGCCAGAAAAGCCGAGCCAGATCCTTGGGCGTAAAGCGTCCGGGTGCAATCTCACCACCCGGATTCTCGCTTGAAGTTGTAACGCTCCCTGGCCCAGGGTTAAGAGGCCCAGGGTTAAGAGGTCCAGGGTTAAGAGATCCAGGGTTAAGAACTTCGGACATGGATTAGTTTTCCGTCTGAGTACATGTGTTGTTCCTAGTTAGTGCCTGTCCCAAAATGGTCACTTGGGACAAGCACTAGTTACTGATGGGCATCTACCCCTTGATGCGGCCTCCTATCGTTCTAACATCATTCGACCCGGCATTGCGAACATCGCCGCTGCCGGTTCGTATGTCAACCATTCCCCCACAACTTCAGATGGTCCGCAGCTGGCCGCAGAGCAAGGGCACGCACGCGC
>CAVOAK010000132.1:0-5091 GCA_963693665.1 Alphaproteobacteria bacterium
GCCGGAAGGACTTCTACCACCTGGACGCTAACGGGAAAAAGCGATAGTGATGCGAACGAAGGAAACGAGACCATTGTTGTTGATATCGATTCTGTGACCAATGCTACTGAAGATGGCACCCAACAGGAAACGTTGATATTAACGGATGAAGTTATTGCCCAACCAACGCTATCGCTCTCGTGTACGCCTTCTTCTGCTTCAGAAAGTGGTGGCCAGTTCACCTGCACGTTGACTCTTTCCAACTCGACCTCGGATAGAGTGACTATCGGGATGGCTTTGTCGGGCACGGCGACAGCGGGTACGGATTACAGCACCGGCAGGGGGGTAACCCGCGTTATCAAAGCCGGAAGGACTTCTACCACCTGGACGCTAACGGGAAAAAGCGATAGTGATGCGAACGAAGGAAACGAGACCATTGTTGTTGATATCGATTCTGTGACCAATGCTACTGAAGATGGCACCCAACAGGCAACGCTGATTCTTAATGATGCCCAATGACTGGGCTAGAAAAATTTCCGGTCGGTTATGTTTCAGTCACGTTGACCACTAAGCATCACATGGCCTCCAAGTACTTTACCATTACTAAATGACCCGGGCGCCTGAAGGCGCGATTGACCAAGCGGTGTAGTTGGTGCAAATGTGCCGCAACCGCCGTTCTACGACTCCATCCCAGTCAGCTTCTCAATAATCGGCGTGCTGCCGCCGAGTGCCAGCATAATCACCAGGTCGCCTTCCTGTGCCCACTCAAGTGCCGCGTCCAGCGATTCATCCTCCGTCATGAAGTGCAGAATCTGATCTTCGGTTGCACCACAACGCAGTAGTTCGTCTTTAATGAGAGCAAACACATCACCGTATTCGCGGCCACGCCAGTACACCTCAAGCTCCGAGACAATGATCTTGTCCAGCCCGATAGCCCAGGCATTGCGAGCCAGTTGCCGTATCAGATCATCAGTTCGGTCTCCTGCCTGGCCAAATGACAGGGCCCTGCGTTTTGCAGGAATCGCTTTGGCCATGTCGAAAAGCGCCTGCATTGCAGCCGGGTTGTGCGCAAAATCAACGAGTACACTGACACCGTCAAACATGTAGATATTGCTACGACCCGGGTTGTCGTCCTGCGACATGGTTGTCAGTCCGGCGCGAATTTCTGCCATCGGAATGCCCAACCGGTCTGTGAGTGCCGCGGCTGCAAGTGCATTCGCCGTGTTGTATGTGGCGGCACCTTCCATGGTGATAGGAATCTCTGCTGCTGCGCAGATAACTTCGACGGCGTCACCCTCCAACCTCAGCAAATCACCGTTATCGAGAACAAAGGCGATCCCGCCGGCGCGAGTGTGTAAATCGATAACCGCATTCTGTGCATCCAGGCTAAACCAGATCAATTTCCCAGGAAACTCGGCCGATTTACCCACCAGTAATGGATCGTCAGCGTTCAGAATCAGCGCCCCGGTTTTTTCAACGGCTCGGCTGACAATCCACTTGATGTTCAACAATTCGTGCAGGTTCTGTGAACCGAAGTCGCCCAAGTGGTCTTCGGCAATATTGGTTATCAGTGCAGCATCGGCCTGGCTGACGCCAAGGCCTCGTCGTAACAAACCGCCCCTGGCGGTTTCCAGAATGGCGACGTCCACTTCAGGTTCACGCAATACACAACGGGCGCCACCCGGACCGGACCAATCGCCTCGATCGATAATTTTTTCATTGACCGATATCCAGTCTGTGGAACTCATGCCAACATGGCGTCCACAGCCTCGAAGAATATGCGTGGCAAGTCGCACCGTCGTGGTCTTGCCATTGGTGCCTGTCACGAGCGCCGTTGGTACATCGTGAAAGTGACTCCAGTCAAGATCATCCGATGAGGGCAATTCGCGAAACGGCCAGGTTTGAGAACCCTTTCCATGGCCGATCGAAACATAATCGTCGTCCCAGAGAAAAGACATACCATGTTCATTTGCAGCCTGCTCGAGATCAAGCAGTGCTGGATTCTTTTCTTCCTCTATGGCGCTTTGTACTTCTTCGATCGTCTCATCGAAATCCGGCATCTTGGCCTCACCGAACGTGGCCTGGCAACAAGCCCATGCCCATTCGTTGATCGCCGAAGCGGCATACAGAACATCGATTGGCGCCGAAAACGCGAGGCTAACGCCACCTGACAGCGGCCAGTGACAAGTAATCTCTTCGTCCCAGCCCACGGCGCCCAGCATTGCCTTTATATGCTTGTCCCAGACCGGGATCAGCTTGCGGGTATCGTCCTGGGTGCACTGCACATCAAGAATGGACCCCGCCCGATTCCACAACAGGCTCGGTCCGGTCAACCGGCGCGCGTCAAGATATTCCATACGACAGCGACTCAGTCACCGGCCTCGCGGGCGATGCGTACGCCGCGCTCGTCACTGATAATTTCGATGTCATCATGGAAATTGAAATTATCCGTATCCGGTAGTTCCAGTGTCATCGTGGCAGCCACGCGGCCTTCCTCGACTTTCGCGCCTGAGTTGAAATAGATAATCTGTTTCCAGGTTCGCTTGATCGCATCTGCCAGCACCAGGATTAGATCACCTGTTTCAGCGATTTCCAGCGCCTTGGAGGTCGCTTCCTGCTCATCCGGGATCACCTCGATCCGATCGGAATCGATGCCCATCTGCAGCAGCTTGTTTTTGAGCATTACGGCGACTTCGTCCTGGCCACGCCCGCGCCTGTTGTCGTCGCATCGACAAATAAAGGTGTCAAAAGTGCCAGCCGCAATCTCGGCGATCTTCTGGATGTCCTCGTCACGCCGATCTCCCGGAGCAGACAGCACAACTATCTTCTTGCCCTCGGCGCGAAACCTTTCGACAAGGTTGCACATCGCACGCACGGCCGCCGGATTGTGGGCATAGTCAAGAATCACTTTGAACGGATGCTCATCGAAAATATTCATGCGTCCCGGCGCCTGGAAGAACGACGAATCAAAGGTGCGCAGGCCATGGCGAATATCTTCCAGGCTGACTTGCATGTTGTAGGCAAGCGCCGCGGCGAACATGGCGTTCTGCACGTTATGAAGCGCCCGGCCCTCGACTGTCGCCGGGATCAGGTGCGTCCACAGAAGCGCCGTATGCCCCTCATTGTCATATATCGCGATCATGTGGCCGTTCATGCCTTCTTCCAACACGAACGCCTGACCACCAGCGCGAATATGCTGCTTAACCAGCGGGTGCCCGGGATTCATCGTGACGTAGGACAGCGTTTCGGCATCTGTGTAGTCGGCCATTTGCAGGCAATGCGCATCGTCAGCGTTCAGGACAGCGGCTTTCTGAGCGATCTCTATAGGCACACGCTTAATGACGGCCAACTGTTCCAGCGTGTCGATGCCTTTTAGACCCAAGTGGTCGGCGGTCACGTTAAGACAGGCGGCGACGTCGCAATTCTGGAAGCCCAGGCCGCCACGTAACATCCCTCCGCGTGCCGTCTCCATCACCGCGGCATCCACCGAGGGATCACGCAAGATCATCTTTGCCGAAATCGGCCCGGTCATATCGCCAGACACACTGAGTTGACCATCAATATAAACGCCATCTGTCGACGTTAGTCCAACGGTGTAGCCGGACATTTTCAGGATGTGCGCAAGCATCCGTGACGTTGTAGTTTTACCGTTGGTGCCGGTCACCGCTGCAATCGGAATTCGGCTCGGCTGGCCGGCAGGAAACAACATGTCAATTACCGGGCCTGCAACATCACGAGGCGTACCCTCGCTTGGCGCGACATGCATCCTGAAGCCCGGCCCTGCGTTCACTTCACAGATCCCGCCGCCGGCTTCCCGGTATGACTTGGTAATGTCTTTGGTAAGAAAGTCGACACCGCCAATATCGAGGCCAATCGCTTTGATTGTTCTTTCTGCCATTTCGCGGTTGTCGGGATGTATCGAATCCGTCACATCGATTGCGGTGCCGCCTGTAGACAAGTTGGCCGTTGAACGCAGGTAAACGGCGTGGTCTTTTTCAGGGACGGTGTCGCGGCCATAATCGAGCTCCTTGAGTAGTCGTTCCGCCTGGTGATCAAACTCCAGCCTGGTCAGTACTTTCTCGTGGCCAACGCCGCGGCGTGGGTCGTCGTTGACGATGTCCACAAGCTGCTCAATCGTATGCTCACCGTCGCCGACAACGTGCCCGGGCATGCGTTTTGCCGCCGCAACCAGCCTTCCATTAACGACGAGCAATCGGTGGTCCCAACCTTCAAGAAAGCTCTCTACGACAATGCTTCTGCCATGTTCTCTCGCTTTCTCAAAGGCGGCTTCAACTTCTTCGCCTGTTTTCAGGTTAATCGATACGCCACGGCCGTGGTTGCCGGAAAGGGGCTTGAGTACCACAGGAAATCCTATACGTTTGGCCGCTCGCGTCGCGTCTCGCGACGAGCGCACAACGTATTGCTTTGGAACCGGTAAACCAAGATCACGAAGAATACTGTTTGTTTCTTCTTTGTCCGATGCCAGTTCAACCGCGATATTGCTGGTCAGCCCTGTCGTGGTCGCCTGGATACGGTGCTGAAAACGCCCGTGCCCGAACTGAACCAGGCTTTGTCGATTCAGGCGAATCCAGGGAATTTCTCTTTCCTCCGCGGCGTCAACCAGGGACTGTGTGCTGGGTCCAAATGCGCGTCGCTGTGCGTAGCGAATAAAGGCGTCTCTTTCCTCGGCGAAGTCCCAACCGTCTGATGGTGCCGCATCCGACCCTAATTCAGCCGGCAACAGGCTGTGGATCAGGGACAGCGCAAGCTGGCTCGCTTCGCGTCCGACTTCGGCATTCTTGTACTGGAACACCATGTTGTAATGACCCGGCTGACCGTCGATTGAGCGCGTCCTGCCAAAAGTAACCGGCGAACCAGCGACATTCTGCAGCTCGATTGCCACGTGCTCCATGACGTGTCCGAGCCAGGTTCCCTCTTCTTCGCGCAAGCGCCGCACGAAACCACCGGGCTCGCGGTAGGAACAGCCGTGATCGTGAAGACCGGGAAGGTACTGCAGCAGCGGGTCGACAAAATCCTGGCCCAAACGGCTGGTGGGCCACTCTTCCAGAATGCCCAGATCCAGTACGTGACGGATAACCGGAAAGTGGGCAT
>CAVOAK010000133.1:0-4829 GCA_963693665.1 Alphaproteobacteria bacterium
AGTTCCCGCGAGCCCCACGAAATTGAGTTTGTTTGGCCCCGCAATTGCAAATATCGCGAAGTCGTCACTGCGGTCCTCAATGTCCACTTTCGCCCGCAGGCGATACATCTTCAGTCGTTTTGTTAATTCACCCAATTGATTCGTTGAGCAGTCCAACAGAAAGGTATCGCCGAATTTTGCAACGAAGAAATCGTGTAGGTATTTCCCCTGCGGAGTCAAAATAGCGGTGTAAATAGCGCGGTTTGCCGAGACCTTTTCTATATCGTTTGTGACGATTCCTTGAAGGAAAGCCAAGCTATCTGCACCTGATACTGAAAGGATACCTCTGTCGGTTAGAGCTGTATAATAAGTGTCATTCATTATTGTAGTCGCCTTGGGCCTATAGGAACGCTTGTGACAGGTTCCTTTTTTTCAATGGTGATGTCAGTGTGATTGATTAGCAAGTGTTGAAGGTAAGAAACAGGACGTCGTTCAGCGGAATAGTATGTTTGCACGCTGATAAAGGGCCCCGGTTAGATCATGAAAATCCTATTTGTAACCTCAACACGTATTGGCGATGCAGTTCTATCTACGTGTCTTCTGTCGCACCTTATTGCGAAATACCCGGACGCGTCGGTCACAGTTGCTTGCGGCCCCTTACCCGCGCCGCTCTTCGAGTCGGTACCAGGGGTTGAGTGGGTTATAGCAGTGCAGAAGAAGCGGTTTTCCGGCCATTGGTTATCGCTTTGGGCGACGGTGATGTCGACGTCTTGGGATATTGTCGTAGACCTTAGGGCTTCTGCTCTTGCGTGGACGTTGCGCGCGCGGAGTCGCAAAACGCTGCGGTCTAACGATGAAGGAGGCACTATTCATCGGGTCGTGGAACTCGGTAGGCTATTTGACTTAACACCACCGCCGGACCCCAAACTCTGGTTGTCTGATGCGTCGGTCAATGAAGCTAAAACGATCATGCCAGACGGTTCTCCCATCATTGGACTCGGCGTGACGGCTAATTGGTTGCCCAAGATTTGGCAGGCACAGAATTTTGTTGCACTGGCAGGTCGGCTCACCGATACCAATGGCGTGTTTCCTTCAGCACGGATCGCTGTATTTGGCGCCGAAGAGGAACGTGCACTTGCGCAACCAGTCTTTGATGGGCTCCCTAAGGCTCAATGTATCGATTTGGTTGGTCAAAATGCTTTGCCGACTGTTGCGGCTTGCCTTTCGAAATGCGCTCTCTTTATTGGAAATGATTCTGGTCTCATGCATATGGCCGCGGCAGTCAGAACGCCAACGATTGGCCTGTTTGGTCCAAGCCCTGCTGTACGATATGGCCCCTGGGGGAAACACTGTGCCGCAATGGAATCATCAGAGTCTTATGCGGAATTGGTCGGAGGCCGGAGTTTTGATCATCGATCTACGGAGAACTTGATGACAGGACTGTCGGTCGAAGCTGTCGAACAAGCAGCGCATGATCTTTGCGCGGAAATTGCGAGGGGTCAGGATGGCTGACATCGTGATGGCTGATGACGGTATCGCTTTTGACGGCACCTCACTGGAACGAGGTCCATTGGGTGGGGCTGAGACCGCTTTTATGTCCTTGGCCGTCGCCCTCGTGAAACGAGGGCATCAGGTTACGGTGTTGAATAAATGTGCCGCCGCGATGGAGAAAGATGGGGTCTCCTGGGTTCCGTTGGCGAATGGGGTGCCGGAGAAATGTGACCTCTATATCGCTAACCGGAGCGACAAATTACTGCTGTTGGCGCCTCAGGCTCGACAGGCCGTGTTCTGGATTCACAATCCGGCACAGTATTTGTTGAAGTTTCGTTATCTCTCCAAGCTATGGCGTCGCCGACCAACGATTGTTTTTTCGGGGAGCTATCATGCAAATAGTTATCCGAATTGGGCGCCAGAAGGTGGGCGTAAAATTATTCCCTACGGTATCTCGGATGAATTTCGGTCCGTTGAGCCACAAGAAGAAGCTCCCCCGCCACATGCCGTGTTTACCTCCAATCCGCAGCGCGGCCTTTCGTGGCTGCTCGATCTCTGGCGTGATCGCATTTATACAGAAATGCCCGCCGCAGAGCTGCATGTTTATTCTGGAGCGGCGACTTATGGTTCACATGGCGCATCACGGGCGGCGCAGATGCAACCTATTCTGGATAAGGCAGTTTCTCTTCGAAGCTGTAACGTTTTTCTTCATGAACCGGTGCCGAAACTAGATTTGGTTGACGTGGTATCCCGATCCAGATTGTTGCTTTATCGGGGCGACCCAGGAGAAACCTTTTGTCTTGCTGTTGGCGAAGCACAGGCCGCAGGTGTCCCTGCTGTTGTGCAGGACATTGGCTGTGTCGCCGAACGGGTGGATAATGGTCGCACCGGGTTTGTCAGAAATAACGACGTTGAATTTGCCTCGGCAGCACTCAACTTGTTGCAAGATGACGCGGTTTGGCGGCAGCAAAATGCAGCGGCTCTTAAGACGCAAAGGCAGTGGAGTTGGGATGATGCCGCATCATCTTTCGAGAGGTTGATACCCTGATGCGTATTATGCACCTCATGGCGGGCGCGGAAGCGGGTGGGGCTGAAACCTTTTTTGGACGCCTTGTTGTTGCTTTACAAAGAACAGAGATCGATCAGAGGCTCGTTATTCGTCCAGCATCTGACAGAGAGACGATGCTAAATGAGAATTCGATCGAATTTTCTACAGCGCCGTTCGGTAGTTGGTTTGACTTCAAGACACCCCAGAAATTAAAGCATGAATTTGGGTTATTCGGTCCGGATGTGGTTATTAGCTGGATGAATCGGCCCACGCGATTTGTGCCGCCGCAGGGCTCCAACGACAGAAAACGATTTGTTCATATTGGTTCACCGCGCGGCTATTATGCGCCGAAATATTACCGGAAATGCGATCATCTGATCGTGACGACGAGGGACCTCGCCAAATTTTACTGTGATCATGGCAGACCCGCGGAACAGATCTCGGTTATTCCGAATTTTGCTCCGGACATTCTCGCTGAGCCAATTGCGCGGGCGCAATTCGACACTCCCGAAAAAGCCCCTTTGTTACTAGCGCTTGGTAGGCTCCACCATAACAAGGGGTTTGATGTTCTGCTAAAGTCGATGCAGGACTTGCCCGACCATTATCTCTGGTTGGGCGGCGTGGGACCATTGGAACAAGACCTGAAAGCGTTGGCATTTACGCTTGGTATTGCGGAGCGCGTCCGGTTTTTGGGGTGGGTGGATGACCCAGCCCCCTTATTTGCCGCTGCCGATATCTTTATATGTTCTTCGCGACATGAGCCGTTCGGCAATATCATTATTGAGGCCTGGCTGCATTCGACTCCAATAATCGCAACAGCAAGTGAAGGGCCTGCGTTTTTGATGGAAGATGGTAAAACCGGATTGTTGGTGCCAAATGAAGACGCGGCAGCGCTTTCAAACGCTATCAGAAAGTTGCGTGGGGACCCGGCTCTTATGGAGCACCTTGCAGTCACTGGGCGGGTCAGATACGAAGACGCGTTTACCGAGGAACAGGTTGTCCGCCAGTACCTCGATCTGTTTGAAAGGCTTATCGGCTGATGTGCGGCATCAACGGCATAATGACGGCTTCTGGCGCACCTCCAGACCGCGATGCGGTGACGACTATGCAAACGGCATTGGTCCATCGCGGGCCGGATGGTGAAGGATTGCATTTCGAAGGTAGTGTTGGCATGGCGCATCGGCGTCTTGCCATCATTGATCTTGAAACAGGCGATCAACCCTTGCGCCTTAATAATGGCATTACGTTGATTGCCAACGCGGAAATCTACAACTACCGGGAACTTAAGGCGGATATGCCCGACGTCACTTTTTCGACGGCATCTGATTGTGAGCTTCCTCTAAATCTGTATGCGAAACACGGTGAAAACTACGCAGAGCATTTGCGGGGAATGTATGCGATCGCAATACATGACCCGGAACGCCGCCGCCTTGTTCTGTCGCGGGACCCGTTCGGTATCAAGCAGTTGTATTACACGGAGGGCCCCTTTGGCTTTGCTTTTGCGTCGGAGCCTCAAGCACTTATAGCCTCTGGTTTGGTTTCTGCGACGGTTCGCCGAAATGCTGCGGAGGAGTTGCTGCAGCTGCAATTTTCGACCGGTCGCGAGACAGTTTTGTCGAACATATTCCGCGTTCTTCCTGGCGAAACCCTGATTGTTGAATCAGGCCGTATTGCGCAACGGCTCCGCCGAGAGGCCTTGCCTGCTGGGCCCCCCGAAGATGTTGATGAAACAACGGCGCTTGAGCGGGTGGAACAGGCCTTGATGGATAGTGTGGATGTCCATCAGCGGAGTGATGTTCCTTACGGTATGTTCCTGTCAGGTGGTATCGATTCCTCGGCAGTTTTGGCGATGATGGCGCGGATGAATGATCAACCCGTCAAGGCTTTCACGATTGGATTTTCGGATACAACAGCAGCTGATGAGCGTTCCGACGCAGCAGCGATCGCGAAATCACTAGGGGCGGAACATATAGAAGTGGATTTTACCGAACAGGATTTCTGGTCGACTGTCCCCCTTGTGACGCGCGCGATGGATGACCCCGTCGCCGATTATGCCGAGTTGCCAACGTATAAACTGGCGGCGACAGCAGGGCAGGATCTGAAGGTTATTTTGTGCGGTGAAGGCGGCGATGAAATATTCGGAGGATACGGCCGTTACCGGTCAGCCATTCGTCCCTGGTGGAGCCATCGACGGGCAATGCGGTCGCGCGGTGCGCTAGATGGAATGAATATTCTGCGCGAGGATTCACGAGATTGGCGTAGTGGTCTTGCCGCGAGCGAAACGATCGCCGCCGCTGATGGCCGCAGTCCA
>CAVOAK010000134.1:0-4791 GCA_963693665.1 Alphaproteobacteria bacterium
CAACATCCATCAGAATTGCTGGGCTTGATGATTGGTTTCCCGCGGCCACGCCGGATGGCCATCGAAGGATCAACGGAACCCGAATGCCGCCCTCCCTAAGCGTGCCGAAGCCATGGAAGAATGGCCCATTGGTCGCCATTTCACCGCCGCCGTGGTCAAAAGTGAGCAGAACGGCGGTATCGCGTGCCAGGCCCTGTTGCTCAAGCTCATCTAGGATGCGTCCGACGCTTTTATCGAGATGCTCAATCGCGCCAACATATTCGGTTTGGCTTCCGTTTACCCAACGATCGAATGAGGCTGTGCTGTCTTCTTGTTTAGGCGGGCTGAAGGGCGGCAGCATGGCATTGTAGGCAACGTAGAGGAAGAAAGCTTCAGGGGCCCTTTGACCAATAAATTCAACCGCAGCGTCAGTAAAGAGGTCCGTCGTATAGACCTTGCGCGTGACTACTTCAGTGTTGTGATAGAGCGCATCGGCTCCGGAGCGAGCCTTGTGTGAATAGTGGTCCACGTTCCAGTCATGGAAGCCGAGGAAATCGTCGAAGCCGTGCGCATTGGGGCTATCATCGCTTCCATAAACCAAGTGCCACTTACCGTAGAGTGCTGTGTGAAAATTTGCGTCTTTGAAGTAGCGCGCCAAAGTCTTTTCTGAGACGTGTAAGCCAGCTTTGCCATGCTCAACATTGTCAGGCGGCGTGGATAGCGCCCGGTCAACATAGCCGCCCTACTGGCCCCGCAAATAGGGGTTGCTGCATAGAAATCCGTAAATCGGATACCCTGTTTGGCAAGTCGCCGTATGTTTGGTGTGCGGATCTCACATTGGCCAAACGGTTCAATACCCCCATAGCCCATGTAATCAAAGACAATCAACACGATATGCTTCGCACAGGTTCGGTTCATGCATTGCATCAAATTCTGTGAGCTGAACTTACTTAGAAGGAGTTGGTAATTCGAACTCTATCACAAATATTATCATGAACCGTCAGCCAAGCTCCTATTCCCCTGCTAACCACAATAGCACTAACCTGGGACGTTCGTAGACGCCGGGTTGGGACTTTCAAATCGGCTTTGTATCCCTACAGATTTGGTATAGCGTGCTTGGCGCGAATCGCTCTGGCGCGGGCCTCCATTTCTATTGCCTCAGCTTTGCGTCCAGTTTTACGCATTAAGGCGGTAAAATTCTCAAGGCTTGTTGCCAGGCTCGGGTGCCCCGGTCCAAGCACTGTCTCGACGATTGTTTGCGCGCGTTTGAACATCGGTTCGGCCTCGGCATAGCGGCCTTGGGCGTCGTAGAGAAAAGCGAGATTATTGAGCGCAATCGCCACTTTAGGATCTTCGTTCCCGAAAGCTTTCTCAACAATTTGCAGCGCCACCGTGAAAACGGGGTTCAGCCTCGGAATGCCCGCCCTGCTCATAGTAAAGCGTTGCAAGGTTTCCGAGGCTATAAGCGACTTGGAGATTATGCGACCCAAGGAAATTTATCCGAATTGTCAGCGCTCGCTCGTGCAACGGCTCTGCCTCGGTATAGCGCCCTAAGCCGCGATAAAGCTCCCCCAGGTCGTTGAGCAAAGTGGCAGTGCTCAGATAATCGGGACCGTACTGCTGTTGGCCCAGCTTCTAGGCATCTTCAGCGAACGGCATCGTTTCTTCATATTGGCCATGGGCAAATAACTCTTGGTATCGCATGTATGCATCCAACAGCGCAGGCGACGGTGATTGACCGATTGCAGCGCTAGGCCAAAGCCAAAGGACAGCCATCATCGATAAGAGCCATCGACGCGTGGGCATGGTAGGTTTCTCCTTCTCCCAAAAACCGCGACCAACCTTCATAGCTAGAAGTAATTTTTCGATTAGCGGAGCAATGCGCATTTACGAAGACCACGCGTTTTCGCCGAGACGCTGGAGATGGGGCGCCTTGACGGTAGTATTCCCGTACGTAGGCAGCGCGAGCGCACCCAGAAAAACAGTCCTGATGACGACGATGTTTGGCTGAGGTTTGGCCATAAGTGTTCTCCTGTCTGATTTTCTTTTGGAAAAGGTTTCAGTCGCTATTTCAGTCTGGTTCAATTTATGTGATTCAGCTACCTTCGCCATGTGAATTTGAGAAAGTTGTATCCTCGGATAGGAACAATCTTGAACGTGCGCGCGCCATCACACACATTTGACCGCTAATTCAGCTTGGTCCGGCCATTCGGACCGTCTTTGCCCGTCGCCTACAGTTATTTTTTCGTTTGTCCGAAACCTATGGCGGAGCGACCAAAAATTGGAGCCTTCAGGGAGTGGCTGATCAGCGAAGTCACGGCAGATGGAGCAGGCATGTGGGCACTTGACATTCCTGCGCCGGTAGAACTGTCTACTGCTGTCGGGAGTGTCGATGGTAATCTCCAGAATGAATTTGAACGGCGGACCCGGACAGGAGGCCACGTTAGAATGACGGTTACGTTTCAACCATGCGAAGCGGTCATTGGAGCTGAAGTCATCGGCGTTTCGCTGGTGCAGGCGCCGAATGCAGCGGTTGTTTCAACGATTGAAGAGAGGCTTGAAAAATATGGGGTGCTGATTTTTCGCAATCAAGACATCACACCTGAACAGCATGTTGGATTCTCGAAAGCGTTTGGCCCTTTGGCTGCCCCGAAGATAAAGGCGTCTAGTCCCGATCAAGTAGCCAGGATCCCCGATGCCATATTGGCAGTTGGCAATACCGGTGACTCGCTCGTGACATTCTCTCCGGCATCCCCAGACGGCGAGCTTGAATGGCACAGCGATCATATCCAGCGTCAGGTGCCTGCACGGGCTTCGTTGCTTTTTGCGCGTTTAATTCCGGCGCACGGTGGCGATACCCTCTTTGCCTGCATGTATTCTGCCTATGACGGTCTCTCGGCGGGGCAAAAATCTGAATATGAAGGTTTGGAAGTAGTGAATTCGGTTATGGGTGTGGAGGCGTGGCTCGAAGCAGAGGGCCATGTCAGAAAGTCCAATAAACGACAGCAGGAGACCAGCGATTACGCAATCCACCCGCTCGTACGGGCTCATCCAGTTACGGGGCGCAAGGCACTCTATTTCGGAAACCAGGTGAGTGTTGGCGTCGTTGGCTGGGAGAAAGAAAAAAGTCTGGCCTTCTTCAAGAAATTGACTGCGCATGCTTGCTCGTCGACATTTCAATATCGGCATAAATGGCGCGTTGGTGACGCAGTGCTGTGGGACAATCGGCGTGTGCTACATGCTGGTACGGCCTACGACATGAACGAGCAACGTTTGCTGCACCGCACCACATTTCGCGAGACTGAACCGGTCAAATCACACGTTTATCAGTGAGTTTGTTTTAACGTCGCTCGCAACTTCCGTCGGGCATTTTCTTCGGTTAGCAGTCGGGCGCTGTCCTCTGGTTGGACACGGTTATAGCGATCACGCCAGTCCGGGTCGTCTGGCCGGTTTACAGTCGCAGTGACGGTTGTGCGTGCGACAACCGCTGTTTCCAGCACCCCGATCGCTTGCTCAATTATGCTGGCCTGCATCTCCGGTTGGAAGGGCGCGCGCACGGGTTACCAAGTGGAAAATCGGTAAATAGAAAACGCGCGACGCCGCAATGTTCGACGATATCGCGAGCGGATCCAAGGATGACCGTCGGAATGCCGTTTTCTTCGAGGTGGCGGGCGACCAAACTCACGGTTTGGTGGCAAACAGGTCATATTGGAACAAGGAGTAACGCGTCCGCATCTCCAGCTACGACGCGGCGCAAAATTTCAGGGGCGTTAGTTTCAGTCGTAAGGCGATGGCTGTACATCGTCGGCCCGCTATGGAAAGTTTTGGTCATGTTGCCGAGCAGGCCGCACTCGACGAGGCGCATCAGGGCAGTGATCGGAAGGTAGCTCTTGCGGTCCCGCATATGCGTCGAGGCTTTATCCCAGGCTAGGTCCTGCGTGTAGAGAGACTGTGGCGCAGTGGCAATCTTGCCAGACCAAATTTGGCGCTTCGGTGGTTTTTTCGCTCCACTGTCCAGGTTGATTCGCCGACGTGATCAAGGCCGGGCGCAATTCTGATATTGGCTTGCCAAGGCGCGCGAAGGAGACATCGCCGTGATATGCCCAACGGTAATTTTGTTCGTGGCCGAGAGCCCTATAATAGAGCCGCGTGCGCTCCATATACTCAACCGGCGCGTTCCTCATGCCTTATTCTTGCCTGACCAATTCGATATATTGCGCGACTGTAAGATTAACCAATTTATTGGCAAGCGAATCAGTTTTTCAACAAGTGGCCCAAATTGGTTTGGTAAAATATGAATACTTGATGTGTCAATTCTATCGACAACGATGCCAGGCTCTTCAATATTTGGCTGTGTTAGGCTGCTGTTGTCGTTCTAATTGAGAAAATCTGTTATGAAAACGTTGGCAAGTATGAGCAAACAGCAAACTTTGGGTGCAGCTAAGCTTTGCTTGGCTGTTGTGGCTGTATTCATTGGGACAGTTGTTCCAAGATATATATTGGCACAAAGCCCAATATTTTTCTCGAAAACGTCTGTCATCATTGTAACGGGGACTGGCGTTCAACAGTTCTCAATGGAGTTGGCAGAAGAACCCAGACAACATGCTCAAGGTTTAATGGGCCGACAATCTCTGGCCGCCGACTCTGGTATGCTCTTTGTTTACGCCCGGCCGCGTCGTGTATCGATGTGGATGAAGGACACCGTCATACCTTTGGATATGCTCTTTGTCAGGTCCGATGGCATTATCGAGAGTATCGCTGAGCGAACAACGCCTCTGTCTTTAACAACAATTCGTTCAGAACAGGCAGTAC
>CAVOAK010000135.1:0-4683 GCA_963693665.1 Alphaproteobacteria bacterium
TTGCTAGGGGGACCACGCTTCGCATATCGATTGTTTAAGGATCGTGGCGTCAATCTCGTACTAGAAAACACAAACCATGTGCGCGTGCCTGTTCTTCTAATTGGCGCCGGCGACGCCACCGAATTGTTTATTCGCCAACAGCATCGCGATGCCAACGCTCCCTATCGGGTGGTCGGTGTTGTTGACGAGAAAGGGACGCGGATAGGTCGAGAAATACATGGAGTTCCCGTACTCGGCGGAATCGATGAAATCGAGGCGCTGGTTACTGGCAAAACTCGACCGCGTGGCTGGATTCGACCACAACGCCTTGTCCTTACAAATGAAAAAGTGGATGGCACCCAGGTTCGAGATTTGTTGGTCGTCGCGGAACGCTTAGGTTTGACATTGGCGCGGCTACCAAAACCGGGCCGATTGAGTGGCGTCGAAGAAAAAATATCTGTTCAACCGATTGCCGTTGAAGACGTTCTTGGCCGATCGCAAACAGTTCTCGACCGCCAGCCGTTAAGTCAACTCGTGATTGGGCGTCAAATTTTAGTAACGGGCGCCGGCGGCTCTATCGGCGCCGAACTTGTGCGCCAAATTGCAGAGCTCGCACCCGCTGGTATATCGCTCTTAGACAACGGCGAATTTGCGCTCTACCAAATCGACCTTGAGCTTGCCGAACGCTACCCGGATCTACCAAGAACTGTGATCCTCGGCGATATCCGTGATCGCTTGAGAGTTTTAGGTGTTCTTGAACGCGAAAAACCGGACGTTGTATTTCATGCAGCTGCACTCAAGCACGTACCAATGGTCGAAGCGAACCCAATGGAAGGTGTCCTTACGAACGCCGTTGGCACGCGCAATGTCGCTGACGCATGCATTGCCGCAGACGTCAAATTGATGGTGCAAATCTCGACCGATAAGGTAGTTGATCCAAGCAGTGTCATGGGCGCGACAAAAAGGCTCGCGGAGAGCTATTGCCAGGCTCTCGACCTGGCGGGAGAAAAGTTGGGTAGGACAAAATTTGTAACAGTGCGCTTCGGCAATGTATTGGGGTCTACCGGTTCAGTCATTCCCCTTTTCCAACGACAACTTGCCGCAGGTGGGCCGTTAACAGTGACCCATCCCGATGTAACACGATATTTTATGACCATTCGCGAAGCCGTCGAACTCGTTCTCTTGGCATCTGCACTCGGACTTCGCAACACAAACGCAAGCGGCAAGATATTTGTTCTGGATATGGGCGAGCCGGTCAAAATTCTCGACCTGGCTCGGCAGGTAATTCGACTGGCTGGCCACAAGCCAGACGAGGATATAAAAATCAAAATTACAGGGCTACGGCCTGGCGAGAAGCTCGCTGAGACTTTGTTGCACGCCGCCGAGGAATTGATGTCAACGGACGCCGACGGTCTCATGCTTGCAGCTCCAAGAGTCGCAGATCTGGCCACACTTTCGAGTGCGTTCGATGAACTTGAAAAAGCTGCCCGAGATAGGCAACGCGCGCAAACACTGGCGCTGATCCATACGCTGGTGCCTGAGTACACAGCCGACATCGAAACTTCAGCGACTGTATCACCCTGAAGCATTCGACCACGGCGTGACCAAAAACCGGAGAGGTAATATGGCCGATACGATAATCACCCGGGCGTTGATTTCTGTCTTCGACAAGAGCTTGCTGGTGCCGTTCGCGAAATTTCTTGCGGAGTGCGACGTGGAGATTTTGTCAACGGGCGGTACGGCGCACGCGCTGAAAGAGGCGGGACTTGCCGTAACGGATGTCTCCGATCACACCGGCTTTCCCGAAATGATGGACGGTCGAGTCAAGACATTGCACCCGCTCATCCACGGCGGCGTTCTTGCGCGTCGTGACAACGAAGATCACCGCGCGGCAATGTCACAGCACACCATTGCGCCGATCGACATGGTTGTCTCAAACCTCTATCCGTTCGAAGAGATGCTCCGGCGAGGTGCAGACTTTACCGAATGTATTGAAAATATTGACATTGGCGGACCTGCACTTATTCGTTCCGCGTCTAAGAATCATGACTTTGTTACTATTGTTACAGATCCGTCAGATTACGAAGCCGTTATGGCAGAGATGCGTGAGACCGGTGGTGCAACCGGTGCCGATCTTCGAAAGCGCCTGGCGGCAACTGCATTCGGCCGAACCGCTGCATACGATGCGCTGATAGCACGCTGGCTTGAGGGGACGTGCAGCAATAGCTTTCCCCAACGGTTCACAATCACTGTAACATTGAAGCAACAGCTCCGTTATGGCGAAAATCCACACCAAGAGGCGGCGTTATATGTAAACGAAGATGGGCGGCCTGGTGTTGCAACTGCTCGGCAGGTTCAAGGAAAGGAACTAAGCTACAATAACCTCAACGACACCAATGCCGCGTATGAACTCGTTGGCGAATTCGAAAAACCGGCCGTCGTGATCGTCAAACACGCAAACCCCTGTGGCGTTGCTGAAGCGGGCACACTCGAAGCTGCTTATAAGAAAGCGCTTGCCTGCGATCCCGTGAGTGCATTTGGCGGAGTCATTGCGATCAACTATCCGCTCGATTTAGCAACGGCAAATGCAATAGCAGAATTGTTTGCAGAGGTCGTGATTGCGCCACAAGCGGACGACGACGCGCTAGCCGCCCTCATCGCAAAGAAGAACATGCGGCTGCTGATTGCTGGCGCTGTTCCCGATCCCTCGACGTCCACCATGGGCATTCACTCGCTGTCCGGCGGGGTTCTTGTGCAGGACGGGGATTCGAATTGTGTCCGCGCGCCAGACCTAAAAATTATGACCAAGCGGTCCCCAACAACGGCCGAAATCAAAGATCTTCTTTTTGCGTTTAAAGTCGCCAAGCACACAAAATCCAACGCCATTGTCTACGCCCGCGACGGCCAAACGGTCGGTGTAGGTGCGGGTCAGATGAGCCGCGTAGATTCAGCAAGAATAGCCGCCTGGAAAGCGGCCGAGCATTTAGGCGCCAAGGGATCGGTTGCCGCGTCCGATGCTTTTTTCCCGTTTGCCGACGGCCTGAATATTGCGATTGAAGCCGGCGTGACAGCAGCGATCCAGCCGGGTGGTTCAATGCGTGATGATGAGGTTATCGCTGCGGCAAATGATGCGGATATCGCCATGGTGTTTACGGGCGTACGACACTTCAGGCACTGACGTTCCTCACACAATTCAGCGGTACGGGTTTAGGTGTAGTGGGTGACGCCTTTTCTCATGACCGCGGCTCTTTCACCGGCAGCAGAAGCAGCAGTCCAACCAAAAGAAAGACCACTATTGTAGCCATCCCTGCACGCTGACTATCGAATGTGACTGTCACCAGACCGAGGACGAATGGGCCGAGAAAGGCTGTCACCTTGCCGGAAAAAGCAAATAAACCAAACATTTCGGCGTGCATTTCTTCGGGTGCAAGGCGTACCATCATCGAGCGACTTGCCGCTTGAGCAGGGCCGACGAATATTCCCAAGCCAAGGCCGAGTAACCAGAACAACAGTTTTGATTCTACGATCAAAAGCGCGCTGCTAAAGAAGATCAACGCAACCAGTGCAATGATGATTACCCGCTTCGCGCCGATACGGTCGTCGATAAAGGCGAACATTGCTGCGCCAAGTCCAGCGGTCACGTTCAATGCGATGCCGAACTGGATGACCTCGGCGAGTTCCATACCAAATGTATTGCCTGCGTAAACTCCGCCAAATGCGAACAGCGTACTCAAGCCATCGGTATAGATCATTCGCGCAAGGAGAAATCGCACGATGCCAGAGAGATTGCGCGCCGTTTTCGCGGTTTGCGCAAGAACAGTGATCCCGTCGCGTATTGCCGTACCGACTGAAATATCATTCGCCGGCCTATCTTTGGAAAAAAAAATAAAGGCAGCGCAAAGACGGCAAACCACACTGCAGCCAGCACAGCGGTCGCGCGGATGTTGGCGGCTTCAGTCACACCGACGCCGAACCATGGGGTATCTGTCTGGACAAACCCAATAAGCGCGACGACGAGGCAAAGCAGCCCGCCGGCATACCCAAGACCCCAGCCCCACCCGGAGATCCGGCCGATCATTGCCGGCGGGGCAAGTTCCGGTAGCATGGCATTATAGAAAACACCGCCGAACTCAAACGTGACACTAGATACGACAAGGAAAATCAACGCCAAAACCGCATAGTCAGGCTCGGGTTTCGCGTACCACAACATCGCTGTGGCAACGACGCACAGTGCGGTGAATACGGCGATCCACGGTTTGCGTGTGCCTACACGGTCGGCGATTGCACCCAGTACCGGCGACGTCAATGCAACAATAACCCCGCCAATCCCAAGTGCGAGGCCTAGTTGACCGGTCCCGCGTTCAGGAGTCTCGGCAATTGCCTTCGTAAAATATGTCGCGAACACAAAGGTTGTAATGACAGTCGGATAGGCGGAGTTAGCCCAGTCGTACAGGCACCAGGAAAAAAGGCTGCGTTTTGACGCTATATCGCTCACCGTTTAGGCTACGCAGAATCGTATTGGCTGTGGCATAGATGACTGTGCCACCAATCCTATTTGCCGTCCTCAAGCAAAGAGTACATTTACCGATTTGCAACCGTCAACATCGCGAGATCAATTTGAGATGCTGATTCCAACTCAGCGAGCAGGTGAAGAATACGACCACTTCTCGATCTTCTGAAGGATGAATAGAACTCGCTCCAATG
>CAVOAK010000136.1:0-4641 GCA_963693665.1 Alphaproteobacteria bacterium
CCTGCTCCGAATCCGGTCACGCAGATGAGTCTCATGACTTCCTGCGCTTCCATCGCGGATATCAGGACACGGGTCGCGCGGGAAAATATATGGACTGGCCGCAGCATGTCACTGAGACTGACCCCAAGAGTTTGGATAACAACCTCCACGCCGTTGAGGGCCGATTCAACATCTTGGCTTTTCAGCGCGTCGCCATTTACCCTCTCTAGCTTAGGATTTGAGAGTTCCATCCCGTTGGTGGATCGCGACATAGCTCTTACGGAGTGTCCGGCCTCGATTGCCTGACCGGTCGTCTCGAGTCCAATGCCCTTACTAGCGCCGATGATCAGAACTCGCGCCAAACCCTGCCTCCAAATAGAGGATCGCGGCATCGAGCCAAAATGCTCTCCTCAATAGTTTCTATTCCTTGTACGAGAAAAAACACCGTTTAGATCTGCGTCCCTATTATCAGCGACTGCGACCTCAGCCGCCAAATACATCGAAGAATACGAAATGTAGCAGATGCTGATCGGTACGTCAGCAGTAACCAATCTTTGCTGTTGAGCAGATGCCGCAATAGGGCGCTGTCAGGAACTTTGGGGATTGGTTGTATTTGGTCTGACAGCGCCAATATCATTTTTGGCATTGACACGTTAATTGAGTCAGTCGGCTGAAATTCGCCGCGACCCAAGTCAGGCTGCGAGGCAGCACTCCCTCCAGACGGCAAACGTCTTGGCTCGAAACGTCTTGAAGGAGCGGCGTGATAGAAGATGGCGTTGGACGTAAAAAGCATTGTAGACAGCGGCGTGGATCGAAAGAAAGCGTTGGGCGGAACCCGGCGACTTGAACCGCTGCTGTTTTCGTTCTCGGCGTCGTACCGGCTGGTGTGAATTTTCAGCCCGATTGTTCGCCCGTAATCCCTGGTCGTGGACCGCGGTAAGCCGCTCCTTTCGGATCGCGACGGCGTAAGAACAAAACTTGTCCGTCGTGATTCTCTCTGGCGCAAAGCCCTGCTTCTTCAACAGCTTTCGCAGCAATTTTCCCGCCGATCGAGCGCAGCGTCGCCGCTGGACCAGAAAGTCAAGCACTTCACCCTCGTCGTCGACCACCCGCCACAACCAGTATTTCCGGCCGCGAATCTTGACCGCCATCTCATCGAGATGCCAGCGAGTGCTGGCTCGCGGACGACTGCTGCGAAGATTGCCTGCGATCTGACGCCCGAACTTCAGAAACCAGCCCCGGATCGTCTCATTCGAAACATCGATCCCACGCTCGGCGCGCACTTCCTCGACATCCCGAAACGACAGAGTGAAACGGGCGTAGAGCCAGACCGAGGGCTGAATGAATGCGGGCGAAAATCAATGTCGTTTGAATGATATTGGGGTCATTCGGTGACGGTACCGATACCTGGCAGCCACGGCCACCTACTTAACGTGTCAATGCCATTGAACCAGATGAGCCAAATCCTCCATTAGATCAGGCCGTAGATTGTTCCAAATTATATGACGACGGACAATACAGGTACGATTAATAGCCTGTATTTGACTCGTTTAAGCCTGTCTATACATGAACAAGTTATTTATTTACACTATCATTGCGGCAGTAGCAATAGTTTGATCTATTTCAACAGGTTATCTTCAATTATGAACCTCTAATGAACCTTTATTGCACACGGCTACAGGGCAAACCGTGTCAGTTCAAATTTGGGCATAAACTTACACTTGCTTCTTGAATCGCCGCCTCTCGCACACACGCTCCAAGTCAAAACAATCCTTATACAAAGAAACTGGCCGTTTGCTTGGTTCTCGGCGATGGAAAAATCCCGTAGCCGGCAGGCTGCTCGATTGAATATAGCCTGGGTTCCCCTTGCAATGCGCGCCCAAGGAGCCCATCTACCGGATGCATTAAGCACTCGTGAAGCCACGGTCGAACTGGATGAGGCCAGCACCCCTACCAGCCAACGCCCCCATATAGCGGCTTTAGCGTTAGTACGATTTACAAATTCACCCACATGAAAGACGAAGTCATGGTACTGCGCCGTCGCTTTCCGACAACATTTCTCTTCGCCCTGCTGTCCGCTATCATATTTGTGGTTGGCGTTTTGCGGGCCAGCGCGGAAACCCTCACTATCACGGTGCGCGATATTCGCAGCAGCGATGGTGATATTCGCATCTCAGTCTACAATTCCGCCGATAGCTTTCTCGTTGATGGGCAAACTGCGGCAACCCGCACATTATCCGCACAGGAAGGCGACGTGGAGATTGTGTTCGCGGGTTTAAAGCCGGGGACCTATGCCGCCGCCTCCTTTCACGATGAGAATCGCAGCGGTGATTTCGATACCAACTTTATCGGCATACCGCGCGAAGGCTATGGGTTTTCAAATGGCGCCCGTGCAAGCCTCGGTCCGCCCGACTTTGAAGATGCATCGGTTTTCTTGAGCCAAATCGGTTCAGAAACCGACCTTTCATTGACGTACTGAGTGTTCTGACGCGAGCCAAATGATCGCATGCTGATCGATGACTTTACGGATGATGGCCTCGTCTCCAAGCTGGGTACCCAATGGCGTGGTGTCAGCGACCAAGTCATGGGTGGGATCTCCGAGGCCACTATATCTCACGGCGTAATAGAGAGCCGGCCTTGTCTACGCATGACTGGCGATGTTCGTCTGGACAATGACGGCGGCTTCATTCAAGCGGCACTTGACCTGACATACCGAGGCGAGACCCTTGATGCGTCGGGATATAGCGGTGTGAGCATCATCGTGCGCGGGAATGGTGAAAAATACTCGGTTCATCTCCGCACGCTAGATAATGTGCGGCCTTGGCAGTCGTACAGGGCTCATTTCACAGTAGAATCGGACTGGGACACTATCGACCTTCCTTTCGAGACTTTCGCGCCCTATCGGCTGGAAGCACCTTTGGACCTGACGCGGCTCCGACGCATCGGTCTGGTAGCTATAGGGCGTGCGTTCTACGCCGATCTCGCGGTTTCTAAGCTTGGCTTCTATCGCTAGATTCCGTTGAGCAGCCAGAGTGAGGCATTGAGGATTGTCGCGTAGAGAACCCAAGCGGCGTAGGGTACGAACAGCAGACTTGCCAGGCGGTCAACGCGCCAGAACATAATTGTGTTGGTTATGATCGCGACAAGCAGAATGACGATCTCGACTAACGCCAAATCGATCCGCAGCAACCCAAAAAAGAGAAACGACCAGACCAGGTTGAGGCAGAGCTGCACAGCGTAGATCGAAAGGGCCATACGCGTTGCCTTGAATGATCGAAGTCGCCATACCCGCCAAGCCGCGATGCCCATCAGGATGTAAAGTGCGGTCCAAACGGGCGCGAATACCCAATCAGGCGGATTGAACGACGGCTTCTCGAGAACTTGATACCAGGTATCGACGCTGGTCGCCGTGATGGCACCGCCGATACCCGATACCGCAATGCTCAGAAGTATAAATGCAAGAAAGCCGAGAAGATTCCGGCGTGATTTGCTATAAATCATTGTAGGTTCCATTGGCGTATTGATTTTTCTGACGCGAGCCATTCGCAAACTCATCCCAGAAGCGGGTATTGCTGCCTTCGCTGTATCCGTTTTCCCATGCGATTCTCAGGGGACTTCATCCACGCTGAGGTCGTATCGATCCACGAGCGCGTACTGAGTCAATCCAGCGTGAAGAGTGAGCAATACGAGACGGGCATCCAGGCTGTCTCCTACATCGAGCGCAGCCTCCAACCGGTGTTTCAGCATCTTCCTCGGACCAGAGCCATTGTCTTCCTCAAAACCCTGATCTCCCAGCATGCAATAGGCGAGCATGTCGGCAGCGAGGGAACAGGCTTCAGAAGAGGGACTAGCCCCGTGGCCATTCTCTTTGAGAAGTTTGAGCGTCGCGATCTTTACAGCATCCGGCACAAGTTGGGGATGAAGGCCAGACGATCGCAACGCGTCGTCCAGTCTTCGAACTTCGCGTGAGCGACCGAACAGAGCTGAAAATCCAAACATGAAAAGAAGCTACCACCCGAGTGCGCCGCCACCAACTGGGGAGCATCAACAATGTAGAACACGATATCGGAGTGGGGGTGTGCGCAACTCTAATCGGTCTTGACCGCTACTATCCGTTAAATTCGCGGGCACCACGGTACTTGGGTAAATTGCAATTTTGAGGAGATTAGACTTAGTTTACTTCGGTAGTTGATTTGGATTGGAAAAATCGTTGCCGGGACCGTTCGATGTGACTCGTGACGAAGTTCAATTGCTGAACGACGATCAGCTAAGGGATCTACTGCGCCTTTTGTTGAAAGCTGAGGCTCGGCAGCAGGGTATCCCGCTATCCTCCATCTTCGTTGGAGGTGATCAAAATGCAGCGGATGGTGGTGTAGATGGACGTATAGAATGGATAGGTGACCCCGAGCCTGCGGGTTGGATCCCCCGCCGCAAAATATTTTTTCAATCCACGGCCGAAAAAATGCTCCCGGCTAAATTGAGCCGCGAACTCGCGCCAGACGGCAGCCCTCGTGCACTCTATTGATGAACTAGCTCAGTTAAGTAGGGCTTAAATAGTATTTTCGACCGACAATTGCTCCGATGGGATGTACCTAAATCGAAACGCAGCCATGCAGGAGATCGTTACCGGCGTGCGTTTATCCGAACAAATTGCATTCGACT
>CAVOAK010000137.1:0-4305 GCA_963693665.1 Alphaproteobacteria bacterium
TGACTCCAATCTGGTCTGCAACAAAGCGGTCCAGGATTGGTCAACATCTATGCCATAGCCGGCGCTTAAGCTGTCGCCGAATACCACCACGGTCGGTGCGTTGGCGGCGAGTGCCGTACCCACTGATGAAAACAAGAAAAAGGCAAGTAGTCGTAACATGTCAGATCAATTAAATAACGGAAGCGCTGTCCTAACAGCCAGCAATGTGACCAAGCAGGTTAGCAGTCCTGAAGGTACTCTGACCATACTTTCAGACGTCAGTTTCGCAATTGACAAGGGAGATTCGGTTGCCATCGTCGGCGCGTCTGGCGCTGGTAAGTCAACATTGCTTGCGCTATTGGCGGGCCTCGATCTCCCGACTTCCGGCGAAATCGGGCTCGACGGCCAAACCCTGACAAATCTTGACGAAGATGGCAGAGCAGCGGTCCGGGCTGCAAGCGTTGGTTTCGTGTTTCAGTCTTTTCACCTGGTGCCCTCACTCAATGCGTTAGAAAACGTCATGTTGCCGCTGGAATTGGCGAGCAAAAGTGATCCGCGGCGTACAGCCATGCAGATCCTCGAACAGGTTGGACTCGGAGAGCGCTGGAGTCATTACCCGGCGCAACTTTCCGGCGGAGAAAAACAGCGCGTCGCAATCGCACGATCATTTGCGACGGAACCTGCCGTGTTGTTTGCTGATGAACCGACCGGCAATCTCGACAGCAACACTGGCGATCGCATCATTGATCTGATGTTTACGCTCAATCGAAATTCATCCACGACACTCGTATTGGTTACACATGACAAATCTCTCGCGGCTCGTTGTGATCGAGTGATTAGCCTCGATGCCGGTCTTTTAGTGAGTGACGAGGAAAATCGCGCGTGAAAGCGGTCTTATATGCAATAAGAACGTTCGGCAGGGAAATTCGTTCCGGCGAAGTTGTCGTTCTTTTGGCGGCAGTCGCTTTGGCGGTTGCTGCTCTGACTGCCGTGGGATTTCTGACTGACCGCATTGGTCGCGCTGTCGAAAGACAAGCAAATGAAGTGTTGGCGGCGGATCTTCGCTTACGTACGCCTGACCCGATTCCTGCCGCCTGGCATGCGACGGCATCCGACCACGGTTTGCGCTCGGCAGAAACACAGACCTTCCCGAGTGTCGTATTCGCCGGCGATTTCAGCAGTCTTGCAACGATAAAAGGCGTTACCGAAGGCTACCCTCTGCGTGGCAATGTTCGCATCGCGAGCCAGTTGTTCGGTGAGCAGCGAGTTGCCGAAGGGGTGCCTGCTAGTGGCACGATCTGGGCCGACGGGGCTCTAATGGCGCGCTTAGACGTTGCTGTTGGCGACCGGGTTTCCGTCGGTGAGGCGGAAATGGTTATTGATGCGGTGCTTATGTATCGCCCGGATCAATCAATCGGATTTGCATCGCTCGCACCCTCGTTGGTTATCAATGCATTGGACCTTCCCGCGACCGCGCTCATTAATGAAGGGAGTCGTGTTAGCTATGCGCTGCTCGTCGCTGGCGATACAAATGCAGTTGACGATTTTTATGAAGAAATTGAGGTTCTCTTGCCCGAGTCCGTGCGTAGCCGCAACCGTGAAGAGGGTAGTGATCGAGCCAGCAACGCAGCCGATCGTGCACAACGGTTTCTTTCGCTGACAGCAGTGATTAGCCTGTTACTCAGTGCGGTAGCGATTGCCATGTCGGCGCGACGCTTTGCACATCGTCGTATGGATACGGTTGCTCTGATGAAGAGTCTCGGGGCAAGCCAGCAGTTTGTGATCTCGGCAGCTTTTGTCCAGCTCGTGTTACTAGGCATATTGGGTGTCTTGCTTGGCAGTGTTATGGGATTTGTCGTGGAAGCGTTAGTGACCAACATGCTCGCTGACGTTATTCAGGGTGATCTGCCGCCCGTTGGTTTTACACCCGTTTTCCTGGCCTGTGGAAGCGCCCTTATTCTTCTCATCGGTTTCGCACTACCTTCATTATTACAGCTACGCGACACGCCGCCATTGCGAGTCTTACGCCACGATGAAATGCCGCCGGCACCATCGCGCCTGTTGGTGGTGGGAACGTCGCTGCTTGCGGTTGCCGTGATGTTGTATCAGGCAATCGGCGACGGCCTCATGTTGTTGATTGTCCTGGGCGGCATGTTGATCGTTTCTGCCGTTTTGTACGTCGCGGGTCGCGGCCTCGTGATTCTAATGGGTCGTTCACGTGGTGGCGTCGGCATTGCCTGGCGCTATGGTCTCGCGAACGTTGCCCGACGTGGACGAGACAGTGCGATTCAAGTGGTCGCTTTCGGCCTCGGTTTAACCGTGTTGTTGCTACTGACCTTTGTACGTACCGATTTGCTGGAGGAGTGGCAGCAAACATTGGACGCGAATGCGCCCAATCACTTCCTGATCAATATTCAACCTCAAGAACGATCGTCAATAGAGGCCATATTTGCCGCAAATGGAGTCGCTGCACCGAATTTCGTGCCGATGGTGCGGGCGCGTATGAAAACCATTAATGGCGAAGACGTTAAGGAGCGCGAGTATCCGGAGGAAGGCGGCAAATGGATGGCCAATCGAGAACAAAATTTGACGTGGGCGACGCACATTAGTGAAAGCAACGAACTGGTCGACGGCGAATGGTGGCGTGCTGACTATGTCGGCGATCCACTGGTGTCATTGGAGGAAGACGCTGCAAGAGAACTTGGCGTCGAGCTCGGCGATCGGCTTAACTTCATCATCGCCGGTCGGGAGATTGAAGCGAAGGTTGCCAGTACACGCAAAGTCAATTGGGATTCGTTTCAGCCTAATTTTTTCTTGGTAATGTCACCGGGATCATTAGATAACTACCCATCGACCTTTATCTCCGGCGCGCGCATCCCGGAAGAGGGGAAAGGCACTTTAGTTGAATTGGTGCGCAGTCACCCCACCGTTTCGGTCATCGACATCGATGCCATTCTGGTTCAGATTACCGGCATCCTCGACAAGGTCAGTCTTGCTGTACAGGCAGTATTTGTCTTCACGCTCGCGGCAGGAATCGCAGTCTTATTTGCGGCGGTACAATCCACTATTGATGAGCGTCGTTTCGAAAGCGCGATGCTAAGAGCGCTCGGCGTGCGGCGACGAACGGTGCTGTCGGGCGTGCTAACTGAATTCGCGGCCCTTGGGTTTGCGGCCGGCCTCCTCGCAGCGGCGGGTGCCTCAATTCTCGCTGCCATCGTGACAATACAGTTGTTTGAACTCGACTATGCGTTCAATCCTCTGCTCTGGCTGGCGGGTTTGCTTGGTGGCATTGCTTTGGTGTGCGTGAGCGGATTTATTGCAGCACGCGGTGCTATCAATGCGCCACCCGTTGACGTGTTGCGGGCCGCATGAAGCCGGAAGCATATTATCTTGCGGTGCGGTTGTCGTGCGTCGGACAGATACGGGTTGGCTCACACTAATGTTACGCGCATACAAGAATTGGGATTTCCCAAAAGGCATGTGCGAGCACGGCGAACAACCTATGGAGACGACGCTCCGCGAAGTTGATGAGGAATCGGGAATTTCCGAACTGAATTTTGATTGGGGTGACCGTTACATGGAAACTGGACCTTATCATCGCGGCAAGACCGCCCGGTATTACCTGGCAAATACGATTGAAGAGAAAGTGATTATGGGAATATCGCCGGAACTCGGGCGCCCAGAACACCACGAGTATCGCTGGGTGAGTTTTGACGAAGCGCATGACCTGTCTGCGCCCCGGGTAAGGGGCGTTGTCACCTGGGCGCGGCAAATCATCGGGGCTTAACGTCACCGACTTCAATCGAGGCTTGCAAACCCCGTCGATATTGAGCAAATCGACCTTCCTTTCCACTCCGCTCCCCGATCAATCATGAAATAATTAATCCGGTGTTCCCGAAACGTCGTTGCCGAATCATTTCTCGTCGGCCAGGCCAGCAAGAGGATTCATAAGAAGATGTGGAAACTAGTATTTTCTGTTTTGCTCGCCCTGCCGTCGTTGAGCGCTTCGGCAGCCGACCTCGTCTTTCGCAACGGAGATGTATACACCGTCGATGCGACACGAAGCTGGGCAAGCGCCGTCGCGATCGAAGGCAACCAGATCGTATACGTAGGCGGAGAAGAGGGCGTTCAGTCCTTTATCAATGAAGACACAGACGTTATCGATCTTGATGGGCGCATGCTGTTGCCTGGATTCCACGATGGACATCTTCACCCGATGGGCGGTGGCGAAGCATTGTCCAAACTCGCGCTCGACGGCGTGTACGATCGCGAAGATCTATTTTCGCGTATCCAGACCTACGCGGAAGCAAATCCTGAATTACCGTG
>CAVOAK010000138.1:0-4271 GCA_963693665.1 Alphaproteobacteria bacterium
GTTGAGGTTTGTGGATAGGTGGATTGGCGACTATCAATCTTTATCTGAAGGTCTATCGAATGTCTCCCGTGACAAAACTTTCGGCAGATTTTGGGTATGCATGATTGTCGATTATCTGTGGAAAACAATAGCCAACGAGCGTATACCCGTCGCTCCCAGAGCTAAATCACTGTTCGACTTGTTGTTCGTGTAGAGGCGGACTGTTTCATTCATGACATGGGATTGGATTTGTCGACCACTTGCTGTCGCCGAGGGAATTTTTAGCATTTGAGAACACACATGTTCACTGAATTTAGAGACGAGCGTTAGGAGGCGGCAATGGCCGCGAATTGGAACAAGGAAAGCTGGAGGGCCAAGCCGATCCAGCAGGCGCCGGATTATCTCGACGCTGACGCGTTGGCAAAAGTTGAGGAAACGTTGCGTGGTTTCCCACCGCTCGTATTTGCCGGTGAAGCGCGAGGGCTTAAAGCGCACTTGGCTGATGCGGCGGATGGGAGAGCTTTCCTGCTTCAAGGCGGCGATTGCGCCGAGAGCTTTGCTGAATTCAGTGCGAACAACATTCGCGATATGTTCAAAGTATTTTTGCAGATGGCGGTGGTCCTGACGTTTGGGGCCGCGTGTCCGGTCGTCAAGGTCGCGCGACTTGCTGGCCAATTTGCCAAACCACGTACTACACCGACGGAAGTTGAAGACGGAGTAGAACTACCGAGCTATCGCGGTGACATCATAAATGGCATCGAGTTCGATGCTGAATCACGGCGCGCAGACCCTCAACGCATGGTCCTTGCTTATAACCAAGCCGCATCTTCCCTCAATTTGCTGCGAGCGTTTGCCCAAGGTGGCTTTGCCGATCTGCACAAGGTACATCAGTGGAACCATGATTTTGTCGCTACCAGCGTCATCGGTGAGCGATATGGCGAAATGGCGGAGCGTATTAGCGAAGCGCTTCGGTTTATGGAAGCTTGCGGCTTAACGGGCGACAGTATCTCGCAATTGCGCGAGACAAGTCTCTTCACAAGTCATGAGGCATTGTTGCTGCCATACGAAGAAGCTCTGACACGCGAGGACAGTCTCACGGGAGACTGGTACGGGTGTTCGGCACATATGCTTTGGATTGGCGACCGTACGCGCCAGCCCGACGGTGCTCATGTGGAATTTGTGCGGGGCCTGAGCAATCCACTGGGAATAAAATGTGGGCCCACTTTAGACACAGACGATTTGCTGCGCCTCATCGACATACTCAATCCGGAAAATGAGCCGGGCCGGCTGACGTTGATCGTACGGATGGGGCATGATCAGGTGGCAAGTAAACTATCGCCGCTCATTCGCGCTGTTGAACGTGAAGGCAGATCAGTCGTTTGGTCATGCGATCCGATGCATGGAAATACAATAAAGTCATCGAATGGCTACAAGACTCGTCCATTCGATCGCATCCTCGCCGAAGTGCGCGGGTTCTTTGCTGTGCATCAGGATGAGGGCACCTATGCCGGTGGCGTACACTTTGAAATGACTGGGCAGGATGTAACAGAATGCCTTGGTGGCGCTCAGGCGATTTCCGAAGAGAGCTTGTCGGATCGTTACCACACTCATTGCGACCCCAGGCTAAACGCCAGTCAGGTCCTGGAATTGGCTTTCCTGATTGCGGAGTCGTTGAAAGAGCAGCGGGTTGCGTCGTCAACTCCTCTAGCGGCGGCTTCCTAAGATGGCAAGTGCCGGCCCAAATTCGCCGTCACAGGCAAAGCCGCCAGTGCATAAACCTTGGACAGACGTTTACTTCAACCGAACGAAAGAGATCATCAATCGGTTTGGGGATGCCGCGGTAACCTATGCGGTATTTATGCGCCGACCAGTCGTTTCGGCACCTCGACTGGCGGTAGAATGGCTGCAGGCCGCCGCGCTTGATCGTGAAACCTCTTTCGAAATAGAACTCGGTGTGGAGGAGGGCCGTTGGATTGGCGCGGGCGAGCCGTTGATGTATGTAACAGGTTCGTTTTACCACCTCGTTGATCTCGAAACGCTGCTACTGCAGAAGCTCGGCCCCGCGTGCGTTGCTGCAGATAACGCGTGTGCCATGTGCATGGAACTCCCGCACGTCAGGTTTCTGGCAATGGATGCAAGACATTGTGCCGGCACAGAAATGGCGGAAATGATGGCCTATGCAGCCAGTGTCGGAACGGCACGAGCGAAGCGTAAGGTGGGTGCCGCAGGCTTTATCGGTGGATCTACTGATGCGACAGCCCACTTTTTCAACAAGCCAGCTGGATACGGCACTATGCCGCATGGGTTGATTGGATTTGCCGGATCTACAGTTGCCGCGGCTGAGATGTTTGCGGAGACCTTTCCTGACGCAGATTTAACAGTTCTCGTCGATTATTTCGGTCAAGAGATCACGGATGCACTTGCGGTTTGCCGGCGATTTAAAGCCCTGGCAGATGAGCAGCGGCTCATGCTCCGGCTTGATACGCCCGGCGGTCGTTTCTGCGAAGGTCTTGATCCCGCTGCATCCTATGCAGTGTTGGAACGCCATGCGCCGGCAGCAATCCGCGGTTATCGAACCGAGGAGGAATTGCGCTACTTACTGGGCCCCGGTGTTTCGGCCGCCGCAGTTTGGTATTTGCGCGAACAGCTAGATGCGGCTGGCTTTGAGAATGTTGGCATTGTTGGTTCAAGCGGATTTGGTCCGGCAAAGTGCAAAGCAATGGCCATCGCTAAAGCGCCGGTTGAAGCCATCGGCACGGGAAGCTTTCTACCTGAACAATGGTCGGAAACGTTCGCGACAGCGGATATCATCGATTACAACGGTAAGGCGCGTGTTAAGACCGGCAGAGAATTTCTTCTGCGACGCAAGTAGACGGCGATTGAACGTGGGCTGCGCAAAGTGATTGATCCCATCGCGCCGTGGTAGTTAACTGAAGATAGTACCGGCGTAATTTGTCGACGATGTTGCACGTTGCGATACATCCCTATTGGCACAGGCAGTATTCATGCTGACATCAGGAGATTTAGCACCGAATTTCGTCTTACCGGATCAGGATGCGCAAAATCTGGTGCTCTACGGGCGTCGCGTTGCCGGCAGTCCGGTAGCGCTGGCATTCTGTGCCGGTGGAGAAAACGCGGCACCTCTGCGCGCAGCACTCGCGCACGCGTCGAAGGAACTCGACAAGGCTGGTATCAAACTAATATTGGTCAATCGGGAAAGTTCCACTGCCAACGCAGTTTTCGCTGCCAAGGATAATATCGATTTTCCACTAGTATCCGATTTGGATGGAAGGCTGACAAGCGCGTACGGTATCGCCGTTGCTGCTGATCTCAATGTTGGCATTGTTGCGATGCCATCACCTCAACCGACGATATACCTGCTCAACCTAAATTTTAAGGTCATCTGTTCTCTTCGCTTTAATCACAATGCTGGCAATGCGGCCACGCTGGGCGGTCAACTTGCCCTAGATATTGTCGAACGTATCGCCAAAGCCATTCCACCGACGGAGCCTCAAGAGTTAGTTGGACATCCGCCGGTCCTGATAATTCCCAATGTGTTTGAACCGGCATTTTGTAAGCGCCTAATCGACTTGTGGGAGTCCGGTGGTAATGCCCAGACGGGGTTCATGCGAAAAATTGGCGACGAGGGTGTTGAGATGTTTGATGACACGATAAAGATGCGTCGTGACCATCACATCCAGGATCCCGAAATATTGCGGGAGATTGACGCTAGATTTTCGCGACGTGTGATTCCGGAAATATCCAAATGCTTTAATTTCAATATCACAAATCTTGAGGGAATAAAGATCGGCTGCTATGAGGCAGAAACACAGGGTCATTTCAGCGCTCACCGTGACAACACGACACCGATTACTGTGAACCGACGCTTTGCGGTGACGCTAAATCTCAATACTGGTGAGTATGAAGGGGGGCATTTGTGGTTTCCTGAATACGGACCCTACCTCTATCGCCCGCCTGTTGGTGGCGCGGTGGTATTTTCATGTTCGCTGTTGCATGAAGCAAAACCCATAACGAAAGGGCATCGATTTGTCTTTGTGACGTTCATGTATGGCGAAGAAGATATGCGCGAACATCTCGCTCATTTAAAAAGTGTCGGTCGGGTCGCCTGAAGCTAAGTTGTTACTTCTTCCTCCTCGTCTTCGTCATCTTCGTCCCGCTCAGCAACGAGATATTCAAAATTTTCATCCATTGCTGCGAAGACACTTTTCAGTAGTTCGAAATTGGCATCTCCATATCGCTCACGAATTGTAGCGAGACCGTCGGTTGTCTCC
>CAVOAK010000139.1:0-4184 GCA_963693665.1 Alphaproteobacteria bacterium
GGTAGATTGAACAGGCCAGGTGTCCGATTCAGGTCGTGCGGTCGTTAACGCGGCAATTTGTGGCGGTGGTGGAGGTGGCACTGGTCTCGCCAATTTCGCAGTCGTTGCAGGTTGAATCACCGCCGTTGCTGATTGTGTCGCCGTCGGCGCCGGGATCGCCGCGCTAGCAGGCTGTTTGGCTGGTGCTGTAACGATCTTCAGGTTAGACGGCACAGGCTGTACAGCCGACGTCACAGTTTTTGCGACAGTTTCCACAGATGTGACCGCTGACGGCTGCAGTACAGTCGTTAACCTCGGCGGCGGTGGCGGCTTAATCAAATTGAGTTTTGGCGTCGGCGGCTCTACCTTTGCCACCACAACAGGACGCGGCGATGGCGCCGGCGGCTCGCGGCGGATAATTTCGTCCGTATAGCGTGCGTTATTGGTATCAGCAATCAAACCTTCCGTAAGTTCCTTGCGTATTCGCGCTATTGTAATTGGGTTCGGTCGCTCGGGAACGCTACTAAGCTTTGGAAATGGTTGATCTTTGCCCGGAACTGGTTTTGCGGCAGCAATTTCTTCCTTCTCCGCCTTGCTGTCGAACCAATTTACCGGGTTTGCATAATCAGGAACCGAGCAAGCGGCCAAAAAGAAGGGAAGAACGCCAAGCGCAAGGGAAACTCTTCGCCCTTTCTGGCACCGCACCCAGAAAGAATGGAAATCTGTTATGCTCATATCGATATCAAACACAGCGTTGATCTGGTGCAGAGGCGCATAGGCAGTAGTGTACGGAACGGCGCTTGGGCGATCAATCAGTGTCTCCAAGTTTCTGCCCAATAACAGACGTTTGATAGGTTTCTGCCAGTTCGACATAGTGCGACGACGATTCACGGATATATATGTTTTCCTCCGGTGAGAGTTTACGCATCAAATGCGCGGGGCTTCCGCCCCAAAGTTCACCCCCGGGAATGTTTTTACCGGGCGTAACCAGCGCACCTGCCGCAACCATTGCACCGGTGGCAACGACCGCCCCATCCATGACGCACGCCTGCATACCGATGAAACTTCCGTCCTCAACAGTACATCCGTGCAGAATCGCCTGATGTCCAATTGTTACGCCAACGCCAATAAGAGCGGGCACCATTCCACTCGTCGCATGCAGAATAGCGCCATCCTGAATGTTGGTGTTTGCACCAATCCGAATCGGCTGAACGTCACCGCGGACGACGCAACCGAACCACACGCTTGCACCAGCACTAATTTCGACGTCGCCAATAATTGTTGCGTTTGGTGCAATAAATGCCGAAGCTGCTATGCGCGGCCATACGTCCTTGTAGGGAAGGATGTTACTCCCTTCATGATTACTCATTTCGGTCAGCTGCTACCCGATATAATCGCTGGCATGCTAAATTTCTCCTCAAGTCCGGTCTCTTCCGGCAGCCCCAGCATGATGTTGAGGTTCTGAACCGCTAACCCCGACGCGCCCTTGCCAAGGTTGTCCAAAACAGCAACCAAAATTGCTTGCCCGTAATGCTCATTGACAATGACATGAAGCCTGAGTTCGTTGGTCCCATTGAGGGCCTCTGGCTCCAAACGATTTAGCCTTGATGTTACCTCCATCGGCGCAACCTTTACGAAACGCCGACCCGCGTAGTGATCGCTTAAGACAGCATGAAGTTGTGCCGCCGACGGGCTCCCAGGAAGTGCGCCTAACTGCAGCGGCACCTGCACGATCATCCCTTGGGCAAACCGTCCAACGCTCGGCACAAAGAGCGGGCGAATGTGAAGGCCGCTCCACATTTCGATCTCGGGAACATGTTTATGATCGAGTCCAAGGCCGTAAACAAAATACGGCGCCTCGGTATAGTTCGGCGCAGATGCGTTTTCAAATTCGGTGATCAACGCTTTACCCCCGCCAGAATAACCAGAAATTGCATTGATCGTGACCGCCCAGTCATCTGGTAGAAGGCCCCCAGCAACAAGCGGCCGCAGCAAGCCAACCGATGCAATTGCGTAGCAACCGGGATTTGAGACCCGCGTGGCAACGGCGATTTGGTTAGCCTGCTCCGCATCCATCTCTGGCATGCCGTAGACCCAACCTTCGACAATGCGGTGCGCAGTGCTGGCATCGATCACTCGCGTGTTGGTGTTATCGATCAGCGTCAAAGCCTCCCGTGCAGCGTCATCCGGCAGGCACAAAATCGCTATGTCACAGCCATTCAACATCTGCCGCCGCTGGTCGGTGTTTTTACGGTCCGCGTCGGCAAGGCCGATCAAATCGACATCGTCGCGGCCCTCCAGCCTAGCCCGAATTTGCAAACCAGTGGTACCCGCCTCACCGTCGATGAATATTTTGGCGCTCATATCAAATGACTTAACACAGTTGCTGGCAGCACGTCGCTGAAACGTGCGAAATCGACTGATGTATTTTAGCCAATTTTAGCGTTTTAAAAACTGAAAATAGAGGCAGTCCGTTAACTTATTTTCTGACGATATTACCCCAAAAAACAAGCGGGCTCGTCGTACAACCAAACCTTCCAACGGTCGAACTCGGGCAAACCGCGCTTCTGTAACCAACCTAGGAATTTGGGAAGGCCTTTCTTTTTTGAGCGCCTCGATACAGAACTGCTGCATCTCTTCAACGCTGAAGTCTGGAGCCAAGAACGCGCTGTTTTCGTAACACAACGAACAGTAGCTTTCATTTTTACTGCCATCGGCATTCCGCAACTTTGGCAGGTTTTGGACATGACTTGCTCCATCATATGCGCATCTGGCTCAGACGAAATCATAACCATGCCCTGACTTCGTGAAGATCAGGACACAGATTATCCCACACTACGGACAAAATTTAGCGACCGAATTTCAACAACAAGAGAGCGCCGAACACAGAATTCTGCATCGCCGTAATTCTTAAGTTCGACAACACGCCAGTCCCGTGTCAGAAATCCAATACTAAATGGGTGTGGGTAGGCGCTAACCCCCCTTCCGCCCCCTTCCAATTGAAGGAACGGTTATGCCTGACTCCGTGCTGCTGCCCGCAAATATCGAAAAAATAACGCGACGCGACGGTGCGCCGCATTCCGTGACCACATTCAACCCAGCCACGACTGCCCTGCTGGTGATCGACATGCAGAATTTCTACATGGTCGAAGGGCAGATTTCATATTGCCCGAATGCTCATCCAATCGTGCCAAACATCAACGGACTGGTGCAGTCCATGCGAAACACTGGCGGCAATATTATCTGGGTTCGCAATGTCACCAATGAAGCCGCTTTCCGTACATGGAGCAACCACTACGGGCGCATGAAACCCGCGATCATCGATGCCCGAAAACGTGAGCTTGCAGAGGGCAGTGAAGGCTTCAAACTATGGCCTGAATTAGATGCCAGCGACCATGACATCTGGATCAACAAAACGCGTTATTCCGCATTTATCGAAGGCGCCTCAAACATGCCGGAGGAACTGGAGAACCGCGATATCGACACATTGATCTTTTGTGGCGTCGTCACAAACATCTGCGTCGAATCGACCGCCCGCGATGCCATGATGCTGAATTATCGGACCTTGATCATTGAGGATGCCTGCGCCGCCAATTCACTCGAAGCTCACACGGCGACCCTCAACACGTTCTACAGCAATTTTGGCGACGTGCAGATGACCAAGGAATTCATCGGGCATCTCGGCAGCAGTGATGGGACTACGGTCTGATCAACAACCTGGTTCTGGTGTGGATGGGATCATAGACAGTAACTCGTCAATTTCCTGCTTTAGTGTCACCTTATCGATCCATGCTTGGGGGACGCCTTGATCACCACCTATCCCATAGAGGGCCGCGTAGATAGCGCCAATCATGATTCCACGGCCCGCATTATCACCGGCCGCGAGGATATTCATTCGCATCGCCTCAACATACGTATTGCAGTTGGAAATAAGATGGATGTTCTGCGGCAACCCAAACGGCAAATGGCAGCTTCTTCCAAAATACCCCGACACATCGACATTGGGCTCAGCAATCCGCGCTAAAGCAGCATCAATGATTTCCCTGATTTCGGGGTTGGCACTTTCTTTGGCCGCTTCAATCACGGCATCCTTGTTTCCAGTCCTGATTGCCGTTGCAAGCATTGCCGCGTAAACCCTGCCATAACTGACCGATCGATCATTGTTGTTGGTCAACCTTGTGACCACATCAATAATATCCGGGAAG
>CAVOAK010000140.1:0-4133 GCA_963693665.1 Alphaproteobacteria bacterium
TTTGACGGGCCGAAGCTCGAAATTTTCCGTGTAGCATTGTGAACGGACATAGCAGCCAGCATTGATCTTAAGCGCCAACTGACGCACATCAATGGAATGTCCGCTTTTGGCTCATAAGCGGATGTATAATCACACAGCTATGAACGTCCGCTAATATCCATCAACAGATACTTGTCTGGCTGTGAGATAGCCCCACTTTTAGCGAGTCATTATACGCAACCATCAATTGGATATGGATCTATTTTATGAGTGATACACAGGCTTCCAATGCGCCCCGCAAGCGTCGGCCGCCCCGCGCAGTCTCGGTCGAGCGCGTGGAAAAGGTAACCCCTCGCATGACCCGCATTATTTTTGGCAGCGAAGAGCTTGCCGACTTCGGCCCACCGCGCCCGGGCGCCCACATAAAGCTGTTGTTCGTCCCGGACGGTGAGAAGTGGTCACCGAGTGATACAGAAGCACCGAGGCCGCCATCTCGCACCTACACGCCGCGCCGCTACGATCTCAAACGCCGCGAACTAGAGGTAGAATTCGTCCACCACGGCAATGGTATCGCTGCGACCTGGGCAGCAACAGCGAAGGCCGGCGATTCAATGTTTGTCGCCGGGCCGGGTGGTGGCTACGACCTACCGGAGAATACCACCCAACTTGTGCTGATCGCAGACGACACGTCGCTGCCGGCTGCAGAAACAGTCCTGGAGTCATTGCCAGCCACCTGTAAGGCGACAGTTTTTGGCGAGATATATGATGTCGAGGAGGAGCGGGATTTGAACTCAACCGCCGAGGCATCAATCAATTGGCTCCATCGCAGCCCGACGGACGCCCGGCCCGGCACCTTGTTGGAGACAGCCATAAAGGAGATGAAAGTTTTCCCCGAAAATTGCCATTTCTGGATTGCTTGCGAAGCTGCCACCATGCGCCGCATTCGCGATTATCTGGTGGACGAGCGTGGACTCGATCGCGAGCGCGTTCACACCCGCGGATATTGGAAGTTGGGCGAGACTAACTACCCGGATCATGACTACGGCAAGGATTAATGGCCCTGCTTTGGTCCTAGCTAACCGATTACTTACTGCTTCTGTGCGACGCGACCGAACGGACTAATCGCGCGGCTCAGCCGAAGATGTAAATCGGGCTCGACCAAGCCTGATGCCCGTCCTCTTGGGTGACGCAGACATAGAGCGGATTGTCGCCACTCTTTCGGAGGTCAATGCGGCGCGTGATCTGCATTTCGCGGGAGGAAGCCTCGTCGGGCATGCGCTGGATCGTCACTTTCCGATCCAATCCACCACAGTCAAATATCTTTGGCTCGAAGCCGATATCTTGGACCGGAATGTCGCATTCCAAGTGCGGCGTGTGTAGCGACAAGGTGCCTTCATTCGCATTGTCGAGCCAGGCGTCGAAACCGGCAAGTGAACCCGGTGTGAATGATTGCCATGCAAGGCCATCTTCTCCGCGCTGATCCAATTTCCGGTAGGGGTTCCAGAAATTGATGGCCTGCGTTTGTATAATCTTATTCCCCTTGAATTGCGCATTGCCGTCCCAGGACGTGTGGCGTCGCCTGCCGCGATGCTCTGCGCCCTGCCAAATTACTCGAATGCGCGTGCCGAGATCGTCAGTGGTATAGGGACGTATGGTTTCTAAAACCTCTAGGCCATTGCGGATTTCAACACGCTCCAAACCGACCATGCCGACCACATCGACGACGAGTTCGACGCTATCTGCATCGGACTGCACGATGTCGCCCATGATCGCCTTATTTGCGCTTTGCCCTGTTGCCGGGCCAAGTGCGGGATCATCACCAAAGATCATTGCCGGTGACGAGAAATTGGCGGTTACGTCCAGAAAGAGGCGCGCACCCGTTGTGCCGTAGTGATGGCGGTGGCGGATACCATCGAAGACGGCCTCACGCGTAAGCTCGGGCAAGAGAAAGCAAGTGAGACCACCGGTCACAAAATGTGATGCACCCGGATAGTACGCACCAATGCGGCCACGGTGGCCGTCGCTGTTGCAGACGACGCCGACCCGGTAGCCCATTTCAAACGCGTCATTGAGTATCCATTCAAATGAACCATGGCCGGAGTGGACTTCGACCGAATGTTCCACACGCCCGTCATGGGCATATTTAATGTCCGCAGGTCGACCACCGCAGTGCGCGTAGCACACCACATCCTCTTTGGCGGCGATCAGCGAGGCAAACAGGTCGTTTGCTGTCGGTGTGTCGAATTGGACGTCGCTCAAATCGTCCACAAGCACATGCGAGCAGCGACGGATCGGCCGATTCTCCTCGCGAAAATAGACGTTGCGGTCACCGCCGACTGCCGGATTACCAGACCATTCATAGCCGGGAAGCGTGATGAATTTGCCTGGATCGTTGAGCTCCGCCGTGATTCCGTTCAACTCCTCCCAAAAATCCTGTGGGATTTGAAAATCGTTTGCTTGATGGCTGCAGACATCGAGGAAGGCGCAATCGCGGCCGAATTCGAAATACTGGCGTGCCGTGTTGGTGCCAACCGTCTCGTTGCTTTGCGCGTGAAGGTCGCCCCAATAGGGAACCATCGATGACTCCCGCTCGATTCGAAGCGGATTGCTGTCGGCTAACACGGTGCCATCCGCGTCGTGGACCTGGATCATAATATTGCCTGGGGCGGAGGCGCTAAGCCCTTCAATCACCTGTGTTTTTTCGCCGGGCTTCATTGTCACAGTATCGGGCAGTCCTGCAATCGGTGCACTGGCGACAAGCGTCAGTGTTTGGTCCGCTTGATCTGTTGGGTTGCCCATCGCATCTTCGGCCTTCAGTCCGAGACGAAAGTTTTCGCCGACGCGGCGCATTGTTGGCAGAACCGCTTTCCAACTGCGCGGCGGACCCGGCACAATTTCGATTGTCGGACAGTCTGGTAACACCGCCCATTCATGGGTCGAAAATGCGTCGATGGTCGTCCGGAATTCGAACTTCTCCTCGCAAAATGTCTGAAGGCGCCAGCCTAGTGACCCGCCGCGCTTGTCGCCAAACCGGATTGTCACCGTATCCCCTGGGCTCAAATGTCCGCCCGACACCTTAATGTGTAATGTTTTGGTCCAGGGCCGCGTCGAGGCGTAGGCGTCGTAGCTACACTCCAGATTGACGTCCGCCGTCGTTTCAACGGTTACGTAGTTTGACTCTTTTGGATTGTCGAACTGGGGCCGTCCGAGGTCGGATGCCAGGCGCATGAGGATTTTAAGGCTGCCGCTCTCGTCCGCACCGTAATCGCCCGCGGTAAACGTCAGCGTAAACGTCTCATAACTTCCAGCCTCGAACTTGCCCGTTGGCGAAAGCTCGACACTGCCCAAACGCTCGGCGAGGTAGGTGGCGCGCGGTTCCATTTTTAATCTCCGGTCATGGGCGAAGGTCATAATGAACGATCAAACAACAGTGTTAAACGTTCGCGTCTTTACAGCAATCCCAGATTTTGAAAACTGGTGGCGCTGCCTTTGCCGATCACTGGGGTGTCGTCGAGGGCAAGCTAAATTGATGGCTGTGAGAATTCGATATTTATAGTGTAGAATTGGCGATTAACGGGAAACCACTGATTTGATCAACGAGAATGAGGGATAAAAATGGGGCGCAAATTTGAAAATATATTGGAAACCGTGGGTAATACGCCGGTTGTCCGAATCGGTAAGCTAGCCCCGGCTGGCATCAACCTTTTTGTCAAGATTGAAGCCTTTAACCCCATGGGTTCGGTCAAGGACCGTCTCGCCCTCGGAGTGATTGAAGATGCCGAGAAATCAGGTGCTTTAAAACCCGGGCAAACTGTTGTTGAAGCGACCAGCGGAAACACCGGCATAGGCCTTGCCATGGTCTGTGCCCAGAAGGGGTACCCGCTAGTGGTAACCATGGTCGAGAGTTTCAGCGTTGAGCGTCGCAAATTGATGCGTTTCTTAGGGGCACAGGTTGTACTGACGCCAGCGGCGCAAAAGGGGACAGGAATGGTCTCCAAGGCCCAGGAACTTGCCAAACAAAATGGCTGGTTTCTAACGCGGCAGTTTGAGAACGAATCCAATCCAGACATGCATTCGCGGACGACCGCCCGCGAAATCGTTGACGATTTCGATGGTGAAAAGCTCGACTACTGGGTCACAGGATTTGGCACGGG
>CAVOAK010000141.1:0-4070 GCA_963693665.1 Alphaproteobacteria bacterium
ACCGGCAATGCCGAAACTCAGCAACGCATCACATCCCTCGGCCAAAAGGTCGAGGGCGGCATTTCGGGCATGGCCTGCATTTGCACCAGCACATCGGGTTTCTGGGCGCAAAGGCACGGGGAACGTTGCCAGACAACGGGCCTCCCTGCGCAGACCGGTCACAACACCGAGACGGACCATCTACATTCCGTAAGTCAGCGTCGGAGAATTGCCAAGTCGAAGGGCGCGATAACGCGCTAAAGCCCAAAGCGGAAAATATGAGTTGTAGCCGTGGTAATGGAGATAAAACACGCGCGGAAATCCCACCGCGTTAAAATATTTCTCCGTCCACTCCCCTCCTTCACGCGGCGCATCAAGAAGGAACTCGACACCCCGGCGGACACTTTCATTCTCCACTTCCCCGGCCTTCATGAGAGCTAGCAGCGCCCAAGCGGTTTGGGTCGGCGTACTTTTCTTTACCTCGTTCTTACGATGCTCCCAATATGACGAACAATCCTCTCCCCACCCACCGTCAGAATGCTGTCGCGACACCAACCACCGCGCTGATCTAGCCATCAACGGCTGTAAGTCCTCACCGCCAGTTGCTTCAAATGCACACAGAACTGACCACGTTCCGTAAATATAATTGGCGCCCCAGCGGCCAAACCATGATCCGTCGCCATCCTGTGAACGTATTAGAAAATCAATACCCCGCGCTACCGCTGGATGGCTGCGGTCATAGCCCAGTTGAACCAACATGCTGACACATCGCGCCGTGACATCGGCTGTCGGAGGATCGAGCAACGCATTATGATCTGCAAAGGGAACATGTTCGAGCAGGCGGTATTCGTTATCCGCATCAAATGCGCCCCAGCCGCCATTTTGGCTTTGCATTCCAATTACCCATTCGGCGCAACGGTCTATCGCTATTTGGTAGCGGTCGCCGTCGGCGCGGTCCAACGCCATGACCACGACCGCCGTATCATCAACATCGGGATAGTAGTCGTTGCGGTACTGAAACGCCCATCCCCCCGGCCTCAGTGATTTACGGTTTTTACTCCAATCCCCATCGACATCGAGGATTTGGCGGTTGCGCAACCATTCCCCGGCGCGCGCGGAAACTGGATCATGTCCCGAAAGGCCAGCTTCCAACAACGCGTGACTTGCAAGCCCAGTATCCCACACCGGGGAAACACAAGGTTGGCAGTAGCCGATATTCTCCTTGAGAATAAGAAGTCTGCACAATGCCTCGCGAGCGTTCGTGAATTCCGTACTCTCGCGGGAATAGCCAAGGGCGTCGAATGCCATAATCGTGTTTGCGATGGCGGGGAAAATAGCACCAAGCCCATCGACGCCATTCAACCGTTCCGTGATAAAACTGATCGCTTTATTTATTGCGTGACGGATAAGAAATCTGGGTCGAAACGGCTCAAAAAGCACGCGCAGAATGCGATCCATCACAAGCATAACTTCACCCAGCCAGTGGCCGGTTGGGTTGGTGAAGTAATTCCACTCCAAATCAGGCGCAGTCACAAACAACTCGCTGATATTCACCTGACGTGGATTGCGTGCCACGGGACGTAGTGCGACGACTGCCAATAGCGGCACCATCACGGTACGCGACCAATAGGACACCCGGTATGTGTTGATCGGCGACCACTTTGGCAAAAGCAATGCTTCAACCCACATTATAGGCACGGCTCGCCAGGGCATCTGGCCAAACAGGGCGAGCGTGGTGCGCGTAAAAACATTGCATTTGGATGCGCCGCCGTGCGCCAACACTGCATCACGCGCACGCTCCATATGCGGCGCCGTGGAATCCTCACCGGTTAGCTTCAGCGCAAAATAAGCCTTCACTGTCGCGCTGATATCAATGTCACCCTCGTGATAGAGCGGCCATCCGCCGTGGTCGCCTTGTGTTGAGCGCAAATAGGCGGCGAGCTTCCCCTCTACTTCATCATCGATTTCATCGAGAAAATGGTTGAGCAGAATATACTCGGAAGGGATCGTAGCATCCGCTTCCAACTCAAATGCCCAGTGACCGTCATCAGCCTGCTGACTGACGAGCCAAGCTGTCGCTTCCACTATCGTCTCGATAAGTACATCGTTGACCGCTTCGCCGGATTGGGCGCTTTGGTCGGACGCGGTACTGCCGCTTGTTTCGGCTGTTTCTAATGCTGATTTCACAATGTGGTCCAAGTCACTATGTCGCCCAAAGATCGCCACGTAGCGCGTCGAGCCCCTTCCACGCGACCGCTACACCGGCATACTTCCAGCGGGTTTCTGGATCCAAAAGCAACCTAGTGTCAGGACCAAATTTATCATAACACCTATTTTCGAAATCCGCCCATGGACGCACGACCTAAATGATTCCGTATCGGAAAATTATCCAAAGCTTTTGGATAACCGAGAGAGAAATCCGACCTTCGGTGTGAACCCAGCCACGTCGCCTCAGACGTACCAAGACACGCCGATAGCTTTCCATCATTATCATGGCCGGACGTACGGGTCGGCGGGCGCAACGCGCAAGGATAGTTGCTGCCTCGTCAAATCGATTCTGTGCGATTTGCGCAATATCTTCGCAGACATCCGAAATTGCTGGATCAATGAGAATTGCCGATGGTTTAGTCGCCACAACACGATGCGCATTCAAAAGCGTTTGCGGAATATATAGCCTGTCCACCTGCGCATCCTCATCCAAATCGCGCAATATATTAGTGAGCTGAAGCGCCTCGCCAAGTGCGGCAGCAAGTGCGTCCCCTAGGTCTTGCGGCAGGCCAAATATTCGCGCAGAGATACGTCCAACTGCACACGCTACCAGGTCACAATAATGTCGGAGTGCGTCCATATCTGCAATTCTGACGGAACCGACCACGTCCATTTCCATACCATCGATGATGAGTAGAAAATCATCTTCGGACAATCCAAACTGCAGCGCAGAATTGGCCAACGCTAACCCAATCGGATGTTTCGGGGATCCAGAGAAAAGATTGGCGATTTCGTTACGCCACTCCTGCAATCGGGCGTGCTTATCTTCACCTGCGCTATCGTCATCGTCGGCAATGTCATCGACGTCTCGGCAAAATGCATAAACAGCAAACATTGCTTTCCGCTGCACTGAGGGTAACAGTCGCATCGCCCAGTAAAATGAAGAACCAGACCGGCGAGTGATGGCGTCAACATCAGCGGCACCAGCGAGCGTCACAACATTCGCCGAAAGTTTACGTGCCGAACTGAAATTGGCTTGTCACCCGCCTTCGCCGCACCCGTTGTCCGCCAGCCGGTGACCTGCCAGCTAATTTCGTAAGAGTTGCTGATAACTACGATCCTTCCATTGACCGCCGGATCCGGTCCAGTAACACCGAGCGGACTCTATGGTCATCAATGTGAAAAGAAATGCTGCGATCGGCAATGTGAGCACCAGCAAAACATGCTGTCGGTACAGTCGAATTGTCGGCAGATAGGCGATGAACATTACAAGCAAGCCGCAGCTACCGAAGAGCGCCAAAAGCGCATCACCAGTTATGACACCAACGATCGCCGTAACCAGGGGAACTACGAACGTCACGCCCATTGCAACCACAGTAGCGCAGAGACGAAGCGCAGAGAATTCGAGCTGTTCAAATGCAGTTCGTGCGACCGTCGTCCAAATTTCTGAAAAGCTGCCGTAAACGCGGAGGCTTTCGACTTGGTCCGTCAGCCCGAGCCAGATTGATCCACGCCGCTTAAGTGCAATCGCGAGCGCGCAGTCGTCGATAAGGCGGCCACGAATTGTCTCAATGACTCCTACCCCTTCCAATGACGACGCGCGAACCAATATGCATCCGCCAGCTGCAGCAGCTTCAGATCGCTTCGGGTCATTAACGTAAGAAAACGGATAGACCATTTGGAAGAAGAACACGAAGGCGGGCATCAACAACCGCTCCCAGACCCCCTTGCAATGAAGCAATGCCATAAGTGACACTAGGTCCAACTCCTCGATTTCTGCTTTTGTGACCAACTGACCTAAAACATTTGGTTGGAGGACGGTATCGGCGTCGGTGAGAAGAAAATACTGCGGGTCAGGTAGTGTCGACTGTGCATAGTCCAAC
>CAVOAK010000142.1:0-4069 GCA_963693665.1 Alphaproteobacteria bacterium
CACTTCATTTTGCGGGATCTTGCAAGGCGCCCTGAACGCCCGGCTCAATTTTGGCCTCAGCCAATGTCGACATTAGCTTGAGAGTTCAAGAAAACCAACATTTTTTTTCCTTACCCTAGCTTTATCTGCGTCTGCAAACAATGCAACGGTCCACTCCCGACAGATCGCGATCAATGCTGGTCACTGTAAGGCCTGCAGCCTCGAGAATTTCAGTGACGCTTACAGCTTGGACAATACCGACCTCAATTGCGGCTAAGCCTCCAGGAACCAAAAGCCGTGCGAGATCCGGCGCAACAGCACGATAGGCGTCCAGCCCATCATCGCCGCCATCAAGGGCTAGAATAGGCTCGTGTAACCGCACATCCGGCGCAAGTTCTCGGATCGCAGATGTCGAAATATAAGGTGGATTGGAAACGATCAAATCGAATTTTCCTGAAAGTGGCAGCCCCCAATCGCTTACAATAAAATCTGCGCGGCTTCGTAACCCAAGTTTTACCGCATTTGCGGCGGCGGCGGCGGCTGTTGCCGGATTGCGGTCGATGCCAACACCGGACGCATTTTGCAATTCACTCAAGAGGGCCAAGAGCAAGCAGCCCGTTCCTGTCCCTAGATCGGCAATGCGTAACCTGGCGGACTTATTGGGAATTCCGTGCAAGGCCGAATACACCACGACTTCGCTATCAGGCCGTGGATCGAAGGTATCGTCGGTCAGCTGAAAATCTAAACTCCAGAATTCACGTTTTCCTACAATTCTGGAATACGGAACATGTGCAGCTCTTTTCTCGACGAGGTCGAAATAACCTGACGGATCACCGATCGTTTGTTCCGAGAACGCAATAAGATTACCAGGTGCCGCGCCCATTGCGTGAGCGAGAAGCAAGCGCGCTTCTCGCTGAGGCTCCTCAATCTGAGCCGCCGCAAGCCGCGCAGCTCCCTGTCTTATGCAACTCTCTAAAAGCACATCGTCAATTGATAGCAGCCAGCCGGGCAGCCTGATCTTCAGCGACAAGCGCTTCAACGATTTCGTCCAGCCCCTCACCGCTCATTACTCGTTCAAGCTTGTGAAGTGTTAAACCGATGCGATGATCGGTTACTCTGCCCTGGGGAAAGTTATATGTACGGATGCGTTCTGATCGATCGCCGCTACCAACTTGGACGCGGCGCGCTTCAGCCCGCTCCGCCTCAAGGGTCATGCGCTCATGATCATAGAGTCGCGCCCGTAGAACTTTCATCGCCTTTGCACGATTCTTATGCTGGGACTTTTCATCCTGACAAGTCACAACAACCCCCGACGGCATGTGTGTGATACGCACAGCGCTATCAGTCGTGTTTACATGTTGGCCACCGGCCCCCTGCGAACGATAGGTATCAACGCGGAGGTCTTTTTCGTCGATCTGGATATCCACCTCCTCTGCTTCAGGGAGCACCGCAGCAGTCGCTGCCGACGTGTGGATGCGCCCACCGCTTTCAGTTGTTGGAATCCTTTGAACACGGTGAACACCAGACTCAAACTTTAGTCTTGCGAACACACCTCGACCGGAAATCGAAGCAATCGCCTCCTTGTATCCACCAATGCCAGTCTCGCTGATCTGCAGAAGCTCAAACTTCCAATTGTGAAGTTCAGCATACCGTTGATACATTCTGAACAAATCGGCCGCAAAGAGAGCAGCTTCGTCGCCTCCCGTTCCGGCACGCACTTCAAGGATCGCACCACGATCGTCCGCCTCGTCACGTGGGAGCAGCAATACCTTGATGTCATCCTCAAACCCGGCGACGCGCGCACGAAGTCCTTCACACTCTTCCTGCGCCATAGAACGCATTTCCGCATCGCTTTCCGCGTCCGCAATGATCTCCTCAAGTCCGGCGAGCTCCGTAGTAGCCGCTCGCAGCTCCTTATATTTGTCCACCATTGGCGTTAGCTCAGCATACTCCGTCGAAAGGGCTGCAAGCTCTGCAGAGCTTCCTTTAAATTGTGAGAGCTGTTCGCTAAGGCTGTCTTGACGATCAGCGATCCGCTCGAGCTTTGACAACAGACTATTGTCGTTCATTACCCATCATCTCCAAGCGGTAACTGAAAAAGGCGCCGAACCAATTCTTCATGAGCAGTATTGCCATCCACACCTACTGACGTTGTCGTACCCGCCAGTTCGCGAATTGCATGGCTTGGATGATGAAGGAGCCTGTTGATAAGCAGCCGGGTCACTTCCGAAGCATCGACCTGCGGATTCGACGTTAATATTTCACTACGAGCGTCCTCAAAATGGCGTCGCAGCGCAATCAGCACTGGTATCGCAGTTTGTTCGACCTCCCTCTGCCGCCATAGAGCAACTTCATCGTCGATAATTTGCCATGCTTGGCCTGCCGCGTCCTCGCGCGACGTTCTATTGGCGAGCGCAACACGTTCCAAATCATCCAACGTATAGACGAAAGCCTCTTCGAGGCGATCAGTCGCAGGCTCTATATCTCCCGGTACAGCACCATCTAATAGGAGTATAGGCCGATAGCGTCGACTCTTGAGCGCCGCAGCGACTTGTTCAGCAGTAATAAGGTAACCACCAGTTCCCGCCGCAGTTACAACAATGTCGGTCTCTGCCAATGCGCCTGCAAGATCCTCCATTGAGGCGTAATGCCAACCCATGCGGCGTGCCAGTGCCTCCGTACGGCGCGAGGGACCGGCGAGCATCGTGCGACCGAGACCTGCGGCACGAAGATGGCCGCCTATAAATTCTCCCATATCACCGAGACCGAGGATAAGGCCAGTACACGAACTGAGATCTCCATGCACGTTACGGGCAATTTGAAGGGCTGATGCGGCAAGCGATACAGGCCCTTCTCCAATCCGCGTTTCGCTTCGAATACGCTTCGACACGCTATACGCAGATTGAAAAATTCTCTCTAACTCGGAACCAACCATGCTGTAGTCTCGGGCCAGCCGATGACTCTCTTTAACTTGAGCAAGCACCTGAGATTCGCCGATCATCTGGCTGTCGAGCGATGAGACGACTGAAAATATATGGCGTACAGCTTCGTCATCGTGGAGAAAATAGAGTTGGTCGTTGAGCTCGGGTGCCGACCCGCCAACGACCGAGGCGAAGATATTCCGAATTTCCTGCATCGTGTCGAGCGGCTCTTCATGCGCTCCCTGGACCTCGACACGATCGCATGTAGAAATTAGGACCGTCTGACGAATCCCCGCACGCGATAGCCGTTCGAACACTACTGGCGCGCGTGTTTCGTCCACGAACATACGATCGCGGAGCAAGACCGAGCTTGAGCGATGATTTGCTCCAACGACAAATGGACGTGCGCGGCGAATTTCCGACATGGTTCGGCTAACGGTAGCGAGAGAGTTGTGCGACGACCGATCCAGTCGCCGTCGATTCCTGATCACCGGACTCCATATCACGCACGGTGACAACCCCCTGTGCTAACTCATCTTCGCCCATCAAGATTGCTGCAACGGCATTAACCTTGTTTGCGCGTCGCATACGCTTACGCAAATTACCACTATCACCAACATCGACTCTGAAGCCTGCACGGCGGAGCTCTTCACTCAACTTAAGAGCAGGCGCCTCGGCATCGGCACCGATAGGTACGACAGCGATCGGACGGCGCGGTTTCGGCACATCGTTCGCCAGCATAGCAAGTCGCTCTATCCCGGCAGCCCACCCAACACCCGGAGTAGATGGTCCGCCAAGAGTTTCGATCAATCCGTCATAACGACCACCAGCGAGAACCGCGCTTTGCGCCCCCAACTGTGTGGTCGTGAACTCAAAAGCCGTATGACAATAATAATCCAGCCCCCGAACCAAGCGCGGGTTGATTTCATATCCGATCGACAGGAGGTCAAGACCCGCTTTCACTTGCGCGAAAAAATCAACGCTATATGCGTTCAAAAAATCCTTAAACTCCGGCGCACCTGCAACAATGCGACAATCTCCAGCATCTTTCGAGTCCAAAATTCGCAGCGGATTTCGTTTCAGACGCCGACGGCTATCGTCCGAAAGATCTTTCACGTAGTCATTGAAATACGCGACCAGCGCCTTGCGATACCCGGCCCGACTTTCCT
>CAVOAK010000143.1:0-4065 GCA_963693665.1 Alphaproteobacteria bacterium
ATGGGCCAGCCGAACGCGCAGGTGTAAAGGTCGGAGACATAGTTGCAGGTGTCGCGGGCCAGCCAGTAAACGATTTGGCACACTTCTATCGTGCGGTCTGGGCTGTTGGCGAGCCAAGTGTATCAGTGCCGCTGGACGTTTTCACAGTCGAGTCAAATCTGGTAAATATCGATGTTATTTCGGGAAACTGATACGGCTGGCTTAAATTCAGCGCATCCAACTAGCGCATGCCGTCAGTCAACTGACACCGCATTCGAGGCGGGTTTACCCGAAAAATCAGATCCTAATTGAATGACCCGTCCGGCGCCTTCGGGCCACAGCAACCGGCGAAAAAGTTGCCGCGCGTCGCATATTCCTCACCCAGGCCCAAATGTTTCAGCAATCGATCTGTTGCACGGTCGAATGCCAAAACATAGTAGGCGACATTCATGTGCCCGTTGAAATCGATCCACTCGGAACGAACGGTATCGTTGTGAGGTAAAAGCGGTGCCCGAGTTTCCATATCAAGGATATGCTATGGCGCGTTAGGCGACGTAGACAAGCGTTGTGGCTCTGCTTAACCGTTCAAACAGTGAAATACTTGGCACGTGGGTGATGCACGATAATGGCCGACGTGCTTTGCTCAGGATGGAGTTGAAAGCCGTCAGATAACTCCACACCAATGCGATCTGCCCCCAACAATTTTAAGATCAAAGTTTGGTCTTCTAGGTTCGGACAAGCCGGATAGCCGAACGAATATCGGCTGCCATGATACCCTTGGTGCAACAACGTCTCGACATCGCCGACATCTTCCGTGACAAATCCCAATTCGGCACGAATACGTTTGTGAACGTATTCCGCCATCGCCTCCGTCATCTCGACGCCAAGTCCGTGTAGATAGAGGTAGTCCTTGTAGCGATCCTCCGCGAACCAATCCCGGGCTATATCAGCCACCTGCTGACCCATGGTCACTATCTGGAGACCGATGACATCTCGATCTGTTGGCCCGCCTTCCACATCGCGTAGAAAATCAGCAATGCACATGCGCTGGCTATTCATTTGCCGCGGCAAACTAAAACGACCGAGCTCCGAGGCACCATCTTCTTCAAATAGAATGATATCATTACCTTCCGCAGCCGCGTGCCAAAATCCGTAGACCGCTTGCGGCTTGAGGATCTCGTCACGCACCGCTGTTTCCAGTAATCCGTTCAATATTGGTCGCAGCTCAACTTTTGCCCATTCCATGTATTCATCGAGGCGTTTCCCGTCTTTCCGATACCCCCAGTGGAATTGATAGAGCATGCGCTCGTTCAAATATGGTACCAGCGACTTGACCGGAACCTGATTGACTATCCTCGAGCCCCAAAAGGGCGGCTGCGGAACGTCGACGCCTTGCGCATACTCACGCCGCCTCTGACTCGCGAACTCCGGATCAATTGATTGACGGGCTTCGGCTTCTACTGCCACGCCCAGTGTCTTACGACGATTGGTGGGACGATCGGCGCGCTTTTCTGCCACTTCCTGAATATGGGCATCGAATTTTCCGTCGCTGATCTGCGCCATAACGGCGAGGCCCTCAAAGGCATCGCGCGCGTATGCGACACGGCCACAACCATAGGCCTCGACACAATCTTCCTCGACATATGCACGGGTCAAAGCCGCCCCGCCCAACAGCACAGGTATATCGAGCTCCTGTCGAGTCATCTCCTGAAGATTTTCCCGCATGACGACGGTAGATTTGACCAGCAGCCCCGATAAACCGATGGCATCAACACTATTTTCACGCGCAGCTTCCAAAATGTCCGCGATCGGCTGCTTAATGCCCAAATTTATGACTCGATATCCGTTATTCGTAAGAATGATGTCGACTAGATTCTTGCCGATGTCGTGGACATCACCTTTAACGGTGGCGAGCACAATGGTGGCCTTTTCCTGCCCTTCGACACGATCCATATGGGGTTCGAGAAAGGCGACTGCCACCTTCATGGTTTCTGCCGACTGCAGCACGAACGGAAGTTGCATTTTACCCGCACCAAACAGCTCTCCAACCACCTTCATGCCGTCCAGCAAGAACTGATTGATAATTTCAAGAGGGGTATATGCCTCCATGGCCTCGGCGAGATCTTCGTCAAGGCCCAGCCGATCGCCGTCGACGATACGTTGCGCCAACCGTTCCTCGATTTTTTCCGGCAATTCTTTGACAACAGCCTCATCCGCACTACGACCCTCAAATAGGTCGATGTAGGCCATAAGCGGATTATAGCCCTCACGCCCTCGATCAAAAATGAGATCTTCTGCAATTCTGGCTTCTTCCTCAGGAATCGCATGAACAGGGACTATGCGTTGTGAATGAAGAATCGCACCTGTAAGCCCGCGCTCAAGCGCGCGATCGAGGAAGACTGAATTGAGCACATGTCGCGCAGCTGCGTTCAGGCCGAACGAGATATTGGATAAACCGAGGATGATCTGACACTGCGGCAACTCCTTGGCGATAATCTCAATCGCCTCAAGCGTTTCAAGACCAAGCCTGCGATCGTCGCTGTTGCCAGTGCAAATCGTAAACGTCAAAGGATCGAACAATAAGTCTTCGGGTGGTAGACCGTGCTGATTAACAGCAAAGTCGTATAACCGTTTTGCTATTTCTAATTTGCGGTCGACAGTTTTTGCCATGCCACTCTCGTCGATCGTCAACGCGATGACCGCAGCACCGAACTTACGAGCGAGCACGAGGCGCTTGTGGGCAGGTTCATCACCGTCTTCGAAGTTGATGGAATTGATGATCGACTTGCCGCCGTAGAGCTTTAGAGCGGCTTCTAACACCGGCAACTCCGTCGAATCAAAAACGAGCGGTGCAGCGACCGCTCCACGCATGCGCGATAAAACTTCGACCATGTCTACAATCTCGTCACGGCCAACGAACGCGGTACAGATATCAAGCGCGTGGCTGCCTTCACGGACCTGATCACGTCCCATAGCCACGCATCCGTCCCAATCCTGCGCTTCCTGAAGCTCGCGAAATTTCTTGCTACCGTTCGCATTGCAGCGCTCGCCAATCGAGAAATAGGCGCGTTCCTGGCGCAGCGAGACCGCGCCATAGAGTGAAGACAAGGATGGCACCCACTCCAGCGAACGTTCAGCGACCAACGGGCGATAATCATCGTCGGCCAACGTCCGCAACATCGAATCGAGCGCAGCGATATGCTCCAAGGTCGTTCCGCAGCAACCTCCAATCATCGAAACACTGTCTTCGCTCACAAACCGCCGCATCCACTGTGATAACTCTTCGGCGATGAGTGGATAGCTCGTCTGACCATCGACCAACTCCGGCAGGCCAGCGTTTGGCTGGACGGTGATCAGTTTGCGCCAGTTCCGCGATAACCATCGAATATGCTCCGCCATCTCCAGCGGGCCAGTAGCGCAGTTCATACCAATTGCATCGACGTCCAGCGACTCAATAATAGTCGCCACGCCGGCAATATCAGTTCCAACAAGCAAAGTCCCTGTCGTCTCGACGGTCACTTGCACAATAATCGGCAAATCAACGGCTGCAGCCGCACAAGCCAGCTTCGCACCATTGACCGCTGCCTTAATTTGCAGGGGGTCCTGACAGGTCTCGATCAGAAACCCGTCAATGACGCCAGCTATCAATCCTTGAGCCTGGGTTTCGAACGCAGCTTCAAGTTGGTCATAGGCGATATGGCCGAGGCTGGGGAGTCGAGTCCCGGGGCCAATTGACCCTAAAACAAATCGTTCCCGGCCATCCTTAGAAAACTCCTCCAAGGCTTCATGGGCAAGTATGCCTGCGGTCTTGTTAATTTCAAATGCATCATCAGCCAAATCGAACTCGCCCAACGTCAATGGCGAACCGCCAAAACTATTGGTCTGAATCACATCCGACCCAGCTTCAAGATAACTCAGATGAATATCTCGCACGATTTTTGGTTGCGAAAGATTGAGTACGTCCGTGCAATTCTCGGCGCCATGAAAATCGCGTTCGACATCCAAATCTAAGGCCTGAACGCGACTTCCCATTCCACCGTCGCACAGAAGGACGCGTTCACTCAGTGCCTTTAGGAATCCGCTCAT
>CAVOAK010000144.1:0-4021 GCA_963693665.1 Alphaproteobacteria bacterium
CGCCGCGAATGTCAAGATCAAGCTGTCACCGGGCGACAACCCGCGCATTGGTGCGGTCGTCGCGGATCCCCTTGCAAACAGCTGGCTTGCGGATTTTCCGCCGCCTATCATTTCCAGTTTTGCCGCCGATCCGTTGGAAGCAGCGCACGGTGCTGCGCCTGAATTGCCACGAATGTTGATTGTCAACGCTGTGACTGAAGATTGGCGCGAGCAAATCGAAGAGCTCGACTGTCACTACATCAACACCTGTCATGAAACGTTAACGCTCGAAGAGTCCGCGCAACGGAGATTGAACTGCGCAGTTACACCGTGAATGATCCGGTGCGCGCATAAGAATTTTTTTCATGGGGCGTGGCGGCTGTGTTTTCTGATGTTCTCGAAAAAATACGCCCGCACTCGATCCAACAGTGTTCCACCGACCCAAAGGGAAGTGGATAAAAAAACTGTCCGCCGTTCTAGCGATTCGTCGGCATCGAGAACTGCGTACCCCCGCCTGCACCCGATGGCCAACGTGCCGAGATCGTCTTCAGTTTCGTAAAAAACTGCACGGCTTGCGGACCATGCATCTGCGAATCGCCGAACTTTGAGCGTTTTGATCCACCGAAATGGTGAAACGCCATTGGCACGGGAATGGGGACGTTGACGCCGATCATGCCTATGTCCGCGTCGTTGCAAAAATTTCGAGCTGCATCGCCATCTCTGGTAAATATCGCAACGCCGTTACCGAATTCGTTACTGTTTACGAGATCGACGGCGTCACCGTAGGTCTCGGCACGCACGACACCTAGGACAGGCCCAAAAATTTCGTCGGCGTAAATCGACATATCCGCCCGCACTCGATCAAACAGTGTCCCACCAACAAAGAAGCCGCCTTCATAGCCCTGCAGGCTGCTACCGCGCCCGTCGACAAGAAGCTCCGCTCCCTCGGACACACCCTCGCCTATATAGCGTTCCACGCGCGCTTTAGCGTCCTTGGTTATCAGCGGCCCAAGTTCCGCATCTGGGTCTGTAAAAGGACCAATTTTCAGCGCTTGCACACGCGGCGTTAGACGGTTAACAATCGCCTGGGCCGCCGCTTCCCCGACCGGCACCACGACCGAAATTGCCATACAGCGCTGACCGCTCGACCCATAGCCTGAACCCATCAATGCGTCAGCCGCCTGATCCATATCGGCGTCCGGCAAGATTACCATATGGTTTTTTGCACCACAGAAAGCCTGAACCCGCTTTCCGGCAGCACTGGCCTGCCGATAGACATATTCTCCCACGGGTGTAGAACCGACGAACGAAACCGCGGCAACGTCTGCGTGCTCAAGAAGGCTACCCACGGCCTCTTTATCACCAATTACAACATTCCAAACCCCATCGGGAAGGCCAGCCTTGATCCACAATTCCGCAAGAAAAAGCGGCGCGGACGGAACCTTTTCGGACGGCTTGTTGATAAAACAATTGCCACAGGCAACTGCCATTACTCCCATCCACAGTGGAATCATCACTGGAAAGTTGAAAGGAGTAATTCCGGCGACCACGCCCACCGGTTCTCTCATTGAGTAGGTATCGATACCGCCGCCGATATTTGCGGAATACTCACCTTTCATGAGATGCGGAATACCACAGGCAAATTCGATGACGTCGATGCCGCGCTGGATTGAGCCTTTGGCATCTGCAAGCGTTTTGCCGTGCTCACGTGAGACGATCTCAGCCAGAACATCCATATTCGCGATCACAAGCTCGCGGAATCTGAACATGACCTGCGATCGGGCCGAAGCGGGGGTCTGCGCCCAACCAGGGAGTGCCGCCGTTGCGGACGCGACAGCAGAATTCACTTCGGCGATATTCGCGTATGGTGCTTCGGCGCTCACTTCACCAGTCGCAGGATTAAAAACCAAACCGGTTCGGCCGCTCGTCCCTTCGATTTTAGCGCCACCTATGAAGTGATGCAGGCTACCTCCCATTGTCACATCCCTCTTGTTGCCATCACTCACCGCGGTGTCCAAGCGCTTCTTCGATTTCAGCGAGATTATTCTTCGCGCCTGCCGCATTGGGGTGGATTGCCAGAACCCGGCGGATCGTATCCGCTGCTTTTTCGAGATCTTCCAAAGCGAGAAAGCAAAGTCCAAGTCCAGAAAGCGCGCCAAAATGCCGTGGTTCCAAGTCGAGCACTGCGCTGATGTCAGCAATTGAACCATCGATGTCGGCGGCAAGATAGCGCACCGTCGCACGCCTATTCAAACCTTCCACAAACTCAGGCGCTAGTTCAATAACGGTACTACACAGCACCTCCGCTTGCTCAAAGTGCTGGTTTGCCATGGCCGACGCCACGCGACCCATAAGATAATTTATGTGTCGGTTGTCACCGTCGTAATGAAACCAAATTTCCCAGATAGAATCTTCGAGCTGTTGCGCATCCTCGGCATTCGTGGCCGTTCGAAGCCGCACAAACAGATCATCGAGTGGCTTGTTGATATTTTTTGTCATCTAATTCGGATCGAAGGTATCGAACCTGTTCTTTTAATGTGGCCGTCCGACTACGAATATCGGTCATACTGTTCGTGAAAACCTGCACCAGTCTATAGAATTTTACCGTCGAACAAATAGCGCCCTTCGCGGTCTTCGACCTCTACAACCCACAGATCCGTGTCTCGCGCGACTTGACGCTCGATATACGCGTTTGCCTCGGGTTCAGGCACCAAATTACCGTCCAGAGCCTTGAGCCACGCAATATTGCCGTCAAGGTCGCTTGTCTGTGTCAGAACAGTGCACCCGTTCTCAAGCCTATTTATCTTGATAATCACCGTGCCGCGATGAAGATCGCCGCGCTTGGTGATAGCGACTGGAATTCCTTCCAGCGAATATCGCCGCACATGCGCGCGCACCCAAAAATCGGTCGGCAACCGCTCGAAACTCATTTGAACCCCAGAATTCAGAAAGCTGATTACACTTTACGCTTTCTGACCACCCGACATAGGAGGTGTTTTGAATTCAAACCCTAGTCGACTAGAAACGGGCCCGCTGCCATCTCGGCGGTAAGGTTCTCTGTGCCCGTCTCTGTAATCACAACAGTCGAACTCTCGCCGACACCAAATATATTAGGCTTTTGGAGCACCATGCAGACATGAAAAATCATGCCTGATTCAAACACAGTTCCATTGCCTGGTACGATATTGATACTCATGTGTTGAACCCAACTTGGGGAAATGCCGATACCCGTCGTGTAGCCCGACCGCCCCGAGAGGATGTCGCCACAACCGGATTCATCTGCAACTCTACGTGCGGCCTCAAATGTTTCGCCGGCTGTTGCGTCCGGAGGCATTGCATCGATCGCTGCATGGTTTGCAAGACACACGATTTCAGCAATGCGGGGCTGTTCGACAGTCGGCCCATAAATGATCGCGCGCTGGAGCGGTGTATGATAGCGCTGAACGACGCCCGCAGTTTCGATATTTGTCGCTTGCGCCTTTTCGATGGAAATATTCTGCCATGAGGCATGCGAGCGGCCAGACTGTGTGCCGGTTCGAACGGCCGGCCACGTCGCGACCCATTATGACCCCGCCTCAACAAGCGCGCCGGTTACCGCGATGACCACACTGCCGTCTGTTTGACCTAGTTGCACCGCGTCGATGCCTGCGCGCGTGGCCTTCACAATGATGCGTCCGGCTTCGCGATGGCAGGCAATCTCTTCCGGCGACTTTATCAGCCTAAGTTCTTCGACAATTTTCAATACGTCAATGAACACGGACTCCGCAAACGCCGAAATCAGAGCTTCGTAACTCTGAACCGTCAGGAAGAAGGCATTCTTTTCTATACCCACTCGCCTCGTCGAAATTCTATTTCTGCTTATGAGATCGACGAATACTTGAAGTGGATCGTCATGATCCTCAAAATCGACAAAGCCGCCGATTGGCGTTATGCCTTGAATCAACAACAGATTTCCAAGGTCAGTTCCGCGTGTCGAAAAAACCGGCGGACTGTCTGCTGGTACAGCTAAATAGGTGTGGCCGCTAATGCCGCGCGTTTGGTA
>CAVOAK010000145.1:0-4014 GCA_963693665.1 Alphaproteobacteria bacterium
TGCCGTGAATGAGCGCTTCAGTGAACAGGGTGACACTGCCCGCCGGCGCCTCGAGCAGTTTTGTCCACTCGCCGTCCTGATGACTGGCCCGGATGCCGGGCGGAATTCTGAAGTTGCTCTTGTGGCTGCCGGGTATGCAACAGAAGCCGCCGAGACCAGGCCCCGTGTCACGCAAATTCCAGGCTGCGACGGTGAATCCACCCCGCATCTGGTGATCGAGCACCGGATGGAACTCGCCCGCGCCCGCAATCGACTTTGGCGAACTGGCACCGTAATCCGCGTGCAACGGGCCCAGCGCCATTCCCTCGCGCATGTACATGCCATAAAGGCGCTCCAGCCGAAAGTAGTCCCCCAGGCGGAATCGTAATATCGGCAGCACTGCGGGGTGATCCAACAGCTCAACGAACGTTGAATCCCAGTCCAGGAAGCCCGCCCCGGTTGATCGCACGGCCCCGGCAGCGCTGCCAAATCGTGGAAAGTTGGGCGGTGGGGGCGGCAGGTCCTGCGCATCGACCGCCGCGTTGAGCGCATCAATCTCAGTGGACTTCAGTACATCCTTGATAACGACATAGCCGTTGAGATCGAAAAGATACTGAAGCGTCTCAAGATCGACGACTGCGTTTTCGTCCACGTCACTACCCGCCTCTGTTCTGCTCGACATCGATTGGCTCACTTTTTTCCTGCCAGGATTGATCGTTAGTCGTCGCTCATCCCCGCCCAGACCTTGTCGCTGAACTCCAGATCGTAGGCATCGAGCGGCGCGGCGCGTACCGCTTCGTCCAACGCAACCGCATCGGGACCCACAAGGATGCGCCACTCGTCATTGCGAACACCGTCCAGGATGACCGTCGCGGCCTGGTCCGGCGTCAAACCACCGTCGCGATAACCTTCGCGTTGTGTTTTCACCATGGCGCGGACCTCGTCGTTGGTCTGCGGCTTTTGCTCGACCCCCATCTTCCGCCAGCGCTCGCGCATGGCATCGATCTCGGTATCTGTCAGGTCTTCCGAGTGGCCCAGAATCTTGCCGGTGTTGACGGCAATCTCGGTGCCAACATAGCCCGGCATGACGACGGATGCCTTGAGATGCGGCGCATTAAAACGGAAGTCATTGATCAGCGCTTCGGTGAATCCCTTAACCGCGAACTTTGCCGCACTATATGCGGTGTGGGGAATGTTGCCGCCGAGCGAAGCACGAAAGCCGTTAACGCTGCTGGTGTTGATGATGTGGCCTTCTTTACTCGCGAGCAGCATCGGCAGAAACACACGGGCGAAATAGTAGACCCCATTCCAGCAGATGTTGAAGGTGCGCTCCCACTCCTCACGGCTCGATTCCACGAAGCTGCCGCCGCCACCGATGCCGGCATTGTTGAAGAGCAAGTTGATGTGGTCAGTGTCAAAGGTCTCGTTTATATAGCGTTGGAACGCCTGCACCTCGTCTTCGTTGGCGACGTCGCAGTTGAAGGTCGCAATGCGCACGCCCTGCGGCGCTTGCGCTTCGCACAGCCGCCGCGTCTCCTTGAGGGTCTCATCCATGATGTCGCAGGTCGCAACATCACAACCGAGCGCAGCCAACTGGCGGACCAGTGCACGCCCCATGCCTGTTCCGCCCCCGGTCACAACCGCAATCTTGCCGCCAAAGTCTTTCATCGCGATGTTTCTCCCCACCTCATTTGGTTAAAACCTATATTCCTGTTTGTCTCGGCGCCTCATTCCAGGATCAATAAGGTTACCGACCGGCACGTGTCCGCGCCGCATCAGCAAGACGCGTCAGAGCCGTTTCGGTCGACGGCCAACCCATACACGCGTCTGTGACGCTCTGTCCGTACGTTAGTGCCTCACCCGCCACAACGTCCTGTCGACCTTCCACCAGGTGGCTCTCAAGCATGACACCAAAGATGCTGGCGTCACCACGCCTGACCTGAGTTGCGATGTCCTCCGCCACATCGACCTGGCGCTCGGGCCGCTTGCGACTGTTGGCGTGACTCGCATCGATCATGATGCGAACCGGCAAGCCGGCAGACTCAAGCATCCGCGTTGCGTCCTCGACAGAGAACATGTCGTAATTTGGTAACTTGCCGCCACGCAGAATGATGTGACAGTCCTCGTTGCCAGCAGTCTTGAAGATCGCCGAGTGACCGGACTTGGTCACGGACAAAAAATGATGGGGGTGCGATGCCGACTTGATGGCATCGATAGCAACCTGTATGTCACCGTCGGTCGCATTCTTGAAGCCAACCGGGCACGAGAGACCCGATGCAAGCTCCCGATGCGTTTGACTCTCTGTAGTCCGCGCACCTATTGCTCCCCATGAGATGAGATCCGCGATGTACTGGGGGCTGATGAGATCGAGATACTCGGTCGCTGCCGGGATGCCCATCTCGCCCAGATCCAGGAGCAACTGCCGTGCGGTCATGAGGCCCTTATTGATATTGAAGGTGTCATCGAGATCGGGGTCATTGATCAACCCCTTCCAACCAACGGTCGTCCTTGGCTTCTCAAAATACACCCGCATGACGATAAAGAGATCATCACTCAAACGGTCGCGAAGACCGCGCAGCCGTTCGGCGTACTCACGGGCGGCGACCGGGTCATGAATGGAGCAGGGCCCAACGATAACAAGCAGGCGCGAATCGTCCCCCTGAAGGATCCGGTGGATGGTCTGACGCGCGTCATCGACGACATCACTTGCGCGAGGGGAGACGGGGATATCCTGTATGAGCGACAGCGGTGCTGTCAGCTCCTTGGTTTCGACGATGCGAAGATCATCAGTTTGCACTGTCATGGCTAAGCCTCCTTGAGCGCGGCCGCGTTTTCGCCGGGACGCGTACGATACGTGTGTCAAAGGATCGTATCCAGTGTTCGCAGCCCCGTTTACCCCTCGTTTACCAAACCAATCTCTCCATTTGTGAACGTCCAAATCTGCTTAATCGGTGACGTTTTCGTCATCGCCAAAAAATACCTTTTTGTCAGCCATGACAAAAACGGCTGCAATGGCTATTAAGACCAGAGTCTGAATACATTTTGTGTAGGGCGAAACCAGGAAGAATTCCTGAGTCAGATTGATAACCGAGTGAATCAGAATCGCTCCGAGGATGCTTCCACTATTCTTTTTACAAAACCAACTAATTATAAAAGCCAGAGGGACAATACTGACGAAAAAATTGACAACAAAAATAAAGTCTTCCTGAAGCAATTCAGCCTGGTATGAATCTGGGATGAAAAACATAGGAAGATGCCAGAGCGACCAGAGAACGCCAAAAATGGCGGTTGCTCCAAAATAGTTGAAGCTGGCATTCAAACTTTCAACAGCATATCCCCTCCAGCCAAGCTCCTCGAAGCACGCAGCAAGCAAAAGAACAAGAAGCGCGGGAATGCCGCCAACACTGAATGAAAATTCCTCAGCGATAGTAAATTGATCTAAAGAAAGACCAAAAAGAGTTGAAATAAGTACAGATACGATAATCGAAGCAGGAAACAATATTAGAAATAGAGGAATGCTGCTCCATATAATCAATCTGATATTGAGCAATTTGTTAAAAAATGTACGCTTCAATCTGTCGTTTTTCGAGGTGAGCGTCAGATATAGCGCCGTAAGAAATGGAGTTAACAGGCCAATCAGCATAAGCGCGATAAAGGTAGCGTCGCTGTTTCTAGCGTCCCCAAAATAGGGAGCTGAAAACCAGCAAGCCCACGTGATGACAAAAGTTAATATGAAAAACTGTTTGGGGTTATATGAGATGGTCTCAAACTCCTGAGTAAGAAGAGTATCCAACATCTGGCGGATAGGCATGATTACCCGCCTGTTTAGCGTCAAGTCAGAGTATCGATCCGGTCCGGTGTTGGCGAGGCTAGCTTAAAGGTGCCGCATCTAAAGACCGGAAGTGATCGAACTTCGACAAGCTGTTGATACATTGTCGACAGAGGTCGACAGAGAACCGGCGACTTAGCAACGACCTTGAGGACAGCGCAGCCACATTCCAGGAACTTGAGGAACGGCTGCGTCTGGCCCGCAAG
>CAVOAK010000146.1:0-4003 GCA_963693665.1 Alphaproteobacteria bacterium
AAGAAGGGTATTTGCCCTGGTAGGGTAAGTCATCCTTAACGACACGATAAGCCAGTCGCTGGTAAATGAAGTGATCCCATGGCGCCGCACGATGTATATCGCGCGGTTGTCTCAATACATCACGTCCCCTGCCGGCCATTGTTGCGAGAGGACAAAGGGGTCTTCGGTCGCGAAAGCTCGAGTCTACTCAAGTAATTCGTGGCCGCCGCCCTGCTGGTGCGCATTGCAGCAACAGACGGTATTATTGTCAGTTGCCACACTATGTGCGAAAGAAATTGCGAGATATGGATTTTGAACGCTATCTGACGGCGGATACAAACGCGACGATAGAGCTGATTAATAAAGTGGGCACCGAAGACGCTGCATCGGCACCCATGGTCAATGCTCACGGCCTCAACCTGCTGTTGGAAGCGGCACCGGGCCTTCCCTTTCGCAAGGCGCGCGAAGAAATAGTCGTCAACGAAAACACCGTTGTCAGGCAGGATTTTGAGCTCTCCTACAACATCGTTTGGGACGGTGTTTTTCGGGACTGTGCCATCGCGCTGGAGCGCCACCTAAACAAGGCGTTGGCTCAGATGATCCCCTCCCCACTTGCGCAATCACTACGCCTGAATGACTTGGTCTTGCAACGTTACGCTTCTGGCTCGCAGGGTATCACACCACACCGAGACCACGTGCGCTACCAGAGCCTTGTCGTTCTTCTCGTACTGTCTGGTCACGGTCGGTATTGTATATGTTCCGACCGTGAGGGAAACGGTGCACGAGAAATTCCTGCGCCAGCAGGGCACGTGATCTTCATGCGAGCACCGGGCTTTGCCAATAGAAAGGATCGCCCGTTCCACTTTTTGAGCGACATTACCAGCGAGCGCTACAGTTTCGGCATTCGCTACGACGCGACGGCATAGGGTTACGCATCAATTCGCCGAACATGAAAGAGAGGCGTAGTAATCTGAGAATTGCGCAATATCCATCATGCTAAGACGGGCAGCCGGCCTGTCCATTACATAAAATGTACGCGCGTCGGTCTTTTCCTCCGCTTTACCTCTTACGTTTGAGCTAAATGCCGTTAGTTGTTTATTCAAATATGCGGCTTTTTGCCCGGCGATAATCGGAATTATATCAGCCCCGACAACTCCGGTGGCACCCTGGCAACTCTCGCAAACACCAGCGGCCATCGGTTTCACGTGCGGCGCGATCCCAATATCGGTGGAGCAAGGAAGTTTTGCCAGATAACGAGCAAGATATTCCAGCTCCAGTTTTGTTAAGCCTTGGCCGATGATGTTCATAGCAGCGTGAGTACGATGCCCTAATCGATGCGTGCCAGCCTCATCGTTTGCGGCTGCACGAAATTCAAAAACTGTTTGTAAAGGTAAAGTTTTTTCTGACCGGCAAGATTTGGAACATCGTCTTGGTTGCTGACCCCACTCACTCCGTGACATTGGGCGCAAATAGTATAGAGGCCCTCAGCTGACGATAGATCCGTCGCCACGACAGGGGACACAATCACGCAGACAAACAAACCGATCAATGCATTAAGGATACGCATCCGCAGCATCGTGTAATGACGCCTCCAAAACGGAAAGCGTATAGCGCACTATGCTTTCTTTTCGGCTCTCCGTCACACTTATCGAGCTGAGGTTGATACGACGGTCAAATTGTCGACGATGACGAAATGCGCGTCGGGCGAGGCACTGAATTCTCGCCAACATGATCCGACACTAACGCCTTCGATCGACCGGCGTCGAGTTTAACAGCGGGACTAGCTTGCTGCTCAGATGTAGTCGAAATGGAATTCACGGCATAAGACGCTAGGCCGATGACGATAAGAACGACAAAGAAAGTTGCGCGCATTGCGAGTCACCTCCAAGAAGCCGGACTTTCAGAATTAGGCCAGAGCTTCGGCTCATGCCGACAGTGACTTGGTAGCCCCCAACACACTGCTAGCACGATGGCATATTCCAAAACTCTTTTGCCATGCACTCGTTCGACGGTTGATCGTCTAAGCGAACCTTCGTGCGAACACACCCAAACACCGCAATTCTCGTGCCGAACACCGCTTCACTATTTATGCTTTTTGATTCCAATTGCTTAGGTGAAACTTCTCGCGTCATTGCTAGTTTACGCATCCGAATGATCTGAACAGAAACTCGATTCACAGAACGCACGACTACAAAAACCCAAGCAAAGCAAAACATACTGGCAGACCCGGCAATATTTGCCGATAGGAAAATTCGACCGACGATCAACACAAAAAATTGCCCCAAAGCCGCCAATGGCTCAGGGCGCTATAAACAATTATCCATTTTTGGATTTCAAAACACCAAAAGAGCGTGTGTTGTGCGTTAGGGCAGTACGAGAGCGCCCTTCCCTTCGCTATCCGTAAATATCGCGTTGATTTCGTCTAGGTTCACGAGCGGGTGCGTCGTCGGTGTCATATAGACCAACGATCGGTACATCAGGCGGCGATCATTCTCGTAGGGGCCGATGTCTGTCGCACTATGAAGGGACGAAAGATTATCCCAGACGATCAGGTCGCCGGGTGTCCATCGATGGCGATAGACGAGATGAGGCTGGGTTGCATGTTCGTAAAGCTGTTGGAGAATCGTGTTACCTTCCTTCTCCTCTAGACCGTCGAACCCAATCGGCTGCCGGTTCATGTAGAGCGATTTTCGGCCCGTCACCGGGTGTGTCTGGACAATATCGTGCCAGACGTCCGGCAGCGCTGCTCGCTCTTCCGGCGTCAACGCCGCATGTGAGTCCGGGTCACGAGCAATAATTTTATCGTTGTGGGCATGAAAGCTGCACAACATCCTTGCACCATCGAGCTTCTGTTTAAGCTCCTCGGGCATCGTCTCGTAGGCATAAACGGTGCTGCAATACATCGTGTCCCCACCTTGTTTGGGAACTTCTACCGCATGGAGGAATGTTGCCGCGTTGGTATGACACGCGGCCGTGCCATCAGTATGCCAGGCCTCGCCATTCCGATTAAAAAATGCCAATGGCGTTCCGTCCTCGGCCTCGATGTTGCCGACAGTCGAGACTACTGGAAAGTCACGTATGTTGAACTGCTTGCGCGTTTCTACTTTCGGTTGGCCGAAACGGTGCAAAAGCCTCGCGTAGTCCGCCGGTTTAAAGTGTTGCCCGCGAAACAACAGGACCGAATGCGTGTAGAGTGCATCAACGAGTTCATCCAACAAATCATCGGATATCTCGGCCACAAGATCGACGCCGCTGACCTCAGCGCCAAATTGCTCCATCAACGGCTGGTGCGATAAGGACATCGCGAATACCTCCCTTTCGGCAAGTTCACAACATCCCCTATCAAACCACTCCACAGATACGAATGCACGCGTAAAGCTAGACGTGTCTCGAATGCGGTCTCGCGCAACCCAGTTCCCGTGATAAGGGAAGCTAAAATCGTTTGGCCATGGTATCTCCATAAAAACGCCGCCAAAAGGCAGTGTAGTGGTTTACGATTCAGCCTTGCCACGCGCTGATGGCGCAGCGAACATACTTTCAGTGCGATTAATTAAGGGCATAGCCATGAACGATATCCGTTATGACTCAGTGCTTACCTGCCCCGACTGCGGACACCCAAAGGAAGAGCGGACGCCCACCGACTCCTGCCTCTATTTTTATGAATGCGACGGTTGCGGCACGCTACTAAAACCGACGGAGGGTGACAATTGCGTCTTCTGTTCGTACGGAACTCAGTTGTGTCCGCCAATTCAGGCCGACCGGTAAAAAAATAGTCCGGTCCACGAACTCATATTGAATGCAGTCGCGATTTAGGCGATATGATGGCGAGCCTAACGGCCTGACAATGTGGACTTGCTAGAGTTCAACCTTTTTCGAACGGAAAAAATATGCCTCCCGATAATCTCGGAAAGAAAAAAACGAAGACAACAAGGAGGTCGAGGAGGAAGTACTGACTCCCTCTGACCTCGACGACGCCACCCATTCTGAAATGCGCTTGTTGTATCGGGAATCGGTAGATGCCGTC
>CAVOAK010000147.1:0-3982 GCA_963693665.1 Alphaproteobacteria bacterium
AGAATTCTCAATGGGCGATAATTCGATTGTCGATGCCGCGGTATCGGCTGCGGAGGACGCATTCGAGTCCGCTACATGGCGCGCGCTTTCACCCACGCGACGCGGACGCCTGATGATGGCGTGGGGTGATGCGATTGAGGCCAATGCGGAGCGGATCGGACGCATTGAAGCGACCCAAAATGGCAAGCTCTTGGGCGAGATGGTCCTTCAGGCACGCATTGTTGCAGATTGGCTTTACTATTTTGGCGGCCTCGCCGATAAGATTGAAGGGCGGGTAATCCCGCTCGATCGCATGTCGGTGTTGAATTACACGAGGCGCGAGCCGCTCGGCGTGGTCGCCGCAATTACACCATGGAACTCACCATTATTCTTGACGATCATGGCCATCGCGCCAGCTCTGGCTGCGGGCAATACAGTGGTCATCAAACCGTCCGAAGTGACCCCGGCGGGGCCAATTGAGGCGGTACGTCTTGCGGAAGAAGTGGGCTTTCCGCCCGGCGTCATCAACGTAATTACCGGAGACAGGACGACGGCTGAAGCTCTGGTCGACGACCCGCGTATCGCCAAGATTGCGTTCACCGGTGGCGTCGCTGCGGGCCGCGCCGTTGCCGAACGAGCCGGTCGCAGGCTGGCCAGTGTGACACTCGAACTTGGCGGCAAGAGCGCTAATATCGTTTTTCCTGACGCCAACATGGAACAGGCGAAAGCGGGCTTGCTTGCAGGGATATTCGCGGCTGCAGGGCAAACCTGTGTTGCTGGCTCCCGAGCTCTCATTCATTGCGACATCTATGATGAGATCCTGGACTGGGTGGCCAACCAAGCCCGCGCGATTCAGATCGGTGACCCGTTCGACGCGACGACACAAATGGGACCCGTGGCGACCGAAGCACAGCTGCAAAAAAACATATCCATGGTTGCACGAGCGGCCGAGGACGGCGCGGAGATCGTCGCCGGCGGTAATCGGGCTGATGTCGCTGACTTTCCGGATGGATTTTTCTTCCAGCCGACCGTGCTGACAGGCGTCGCCACCGATAGCTACATCGCACAGAACGAAATCTTCGGCCCGGTGCTCTCCGTCATCCCCTTTGACGATGAGGACGAGGCCATCGCAATTGCCAATGGAACTGAATTTGGCCTCGCCGCCGGAGTGTGGACTCGCGACATCTGCCGCGGCCATCGCATGGCGGACCGTCTGCAAGCCGGCACGGTATGGCTGAATATATACCGGGCGATGACTTTTAACTCACCGTTCGGCGGCTACAAGCAATCAGGCATGGGGCGTCAGAACGGGATCGAGGCGATGGATGCTTACCTCCAGACCAAGAGCGTTTGGTGTGAGCTCAGCGACGAGGTCCAAAATCCGTTTGTCATGCGTAGCTAAGGCCTTACAGCCAAATTATATCTCTGCTTAACAGTTCCATCTTTGCGAGATTCTTATGGCAAGTTCGACCGATGTTTTCGCCAACAGTACTTCGAATAAAGAAAGAGCGAAGAAATATCTCAGGCATTTCGTTGTCGATTTCGCCGCCCTAGATCAGCAATTCCCGGCATCGTTCCCGAAAGTTATCGTTGCGGGGGAGGGTGCTTATCTGATCGACGAAAACGGACACCGGGTTCTTGATGCAGGCACGCATCTGGGCGCATGCCAGATTGGCCATGGCCGAGCCGAAGTCGCGGATGCGATGGCACAACAGGCGCGCAAATTGGAGTTCATTGCGCTTGATGGCGGCGTAACTCACCCAGGGGCAATTGACCTCGCGGAGAGACTGTCCGGCATTGTCGCCTGCGATGACGCGAACCTGTCATTTACCAGTAGCGGCAGCGAGGCGAATGAACTTGCCGTAAAGATCGCGCGGAACTATCACGCGCGGCGCGGCGAGCCTGGCCGCACGAAAATCATTTCACGCAGCGGCTCCTATCACGGCTGGACTTATGCGGGCCTCGCGGCCAGCGGCGTGGAAGTATTCAAAGGCGGATTCGGAAATCTCGCACCCGATTTCGTTCAGGCCACTCAGCCGTCGCCGGGTCGATGCGGTCATTGCGGCGGCGAGCTCAGCTGCACGCTTGGTTGCTTAACCGACCTCGAAAATGCGATAGAAACAGAAGGTGCGGAAACCGTTGCGGCGGTGATTGCGGAGCCCGTTGCAATTCCCCAGGCGGTGAAAATTCCTCACCCTGATTATTTTCGAAATCTTCGTTCTTTCTGTGATCGACATGGGATTCTACTCATACTTGATGAGGTGGTCTGCGGGTTCGGTCGCACGGGTCGATTTTTCGGTAGCGAGCATTTTGATGTACGCGGAGACATCATCACCCTAGCCAAGGGCCTGACCAGTGGATATGTGCCGATGGGGGCCGTTGCGGTATCGAGCCGTGTAAACGCACCTTTCCTAGAGAAACCTCTCGTTCATCTGAATACTTATGCGGGCCATCCGGTTGCCTGCGCAGCAGCTCAGACTTGTCTGGATATTCTTGAGAACGAGCAGCTTGTTGGCAATGCGGCCAAGATGGAAATTGTCCTGCGCCGTGAACTAGAGCGCATGGGCCAGTCTCTGGCGCGATTGCGCGACGTCTCGGTAATCGGCTTGTTGTCCAGCGTGGTGCTGGATATAGCGGATTGCACTGATCGTGCAGGGCTAATCCACCGCATGCGGCAAAGCGCTTATGAGAACGGGCTGCTCGCGCGGTTTGCCACGGACGGGGATGAGATGAGCGTTCATTTTTATCCGGCGCTTACGGTCGGCGAAGAAGATATCGTCGAAGGCGTCGCCGCCTTGGAGCGCGCTCTGCGGCAGATTTGATCACCGAGCCACACACCCAAACAATCCGGTAATTGCACGTTCGGCGAGGACAAAATACGAATTCCTGAGATTCGCAAGGCGGCGATCAAGCTGGATTTCAACATCTAGAGCAAATCCCGAACAGGTGGAACCACCTGTGACATTGCTGTTGGCTGGTGACTTGCTTCAATTCCAAAGAGATAGAGTATTTCACGTGAGCGCCTGCGAACGTAAAATGCTCTAAGTGGTTTTTGGCCCTTATGCGGGGCGCTCTACGCCAAGGTCAGCTTAACGCAATTTGGTGCGGGACTTAGGGGTTGCTGCCCACGCTTGCTCCAGGGGGTGCAAGTGCGTATCAACGGCCCGCTCGATCGCCGAGTGATCGCCGGAACGCAAGGCGGCGAGAGTTTCCTCGTGAAGGTCGATGACACTGTCCACGTCCTCAATTTCCCTGAAGTAAGCGCGCATACGCAGGAATAGCTGCTCAAGAATTTGATGCTGATAGGTTGCCAATGCCTGGTTTCGCGCCGCGCGTCCAATATTGTAGTGGAACAAATGATCGAAGCGGATTCGCTTTTCCAGGCCCCCGCGGCGATGCTTTCGGAGCGCCGTGATACAACTCTCCAGCATCTCGAAATCTTTTTCGCTCGCGCGCTCGGCAGCCAGGAGGGTTAACGCCAACTCCACGGGACGCCGCGCTTCGACAATGTCTGCGACACCGAGATGAAAATTGGGCGCGCTTAGCGCCATGATACTTGGCGGTATCTCGGTCGTGAGCACCGTTAGTCCGCCCTTAATGCCACGCTGGACCTGGAGCACGCCGGATCGGGACAACACCTTGAGCGCCTCGCCGATGACAGGTTTGCTCACTTGCATGGACTTTGCAAGTTGGCCAATGTGCGGCATGCGATCTCCCGGTGCGAATGCGCCCGCGCGGATTGCGAACGTGATCTGCTCGATTACCGCATCGTGGGCGCGCACATTGGAAATCGAGTGGAACATCCATTGATCGTCCTGGTCTCGACTGCTTGTGTCACTCGCGCGGGCCTTGTCAATTTCGACTGTCTTTGGTGTCGAACTGGGCTTGGTTTTGGCCATTAGCTGTGTCTGTTCTAATTTCAATTATGGAAGTGGCTGAACGGTTAACAGGAAATTTTCTGCGTCGAATCTGAGCTCTGACCAAAATAGCGTCACGTGCGGAG
>CAVOAK010000148.1:0-3949 GCA_963693665.1 Alphaproteobacteria bacterium
ACATCCACAGTCGATGCCAGGACCTCAAAAAGTATAACGCTCGGTACATCAACATTGATGAGGGTGATCGTCGAAAACTTACTATTCCTACTCGTTGTCGAGGCGACAAGGTCGCAAGTTGAGGGTCCTGCCCAGATAGCCGACAAGAGAAAGCCCGCTGGCTTTGAAGTAAAATATCCAGCTCCGGCACGGTCTGCATCGAATCCTGTGGACTTACCCTCTTCTATGGCGTCAAGGGCTTCAGCAAAGCCGGAAATCGACCCGATGCCATTCGTCATCATGTTACGGGCTGCCCAGCCTGCGTCCTCTCCGAGCCCGAGAGGCAGGCCAACCCCAAGAGCGGCCTTGCAAATGGTGCTCTGAATCTCGCTCAGGGAGACGTGCACGGTTCAATCATCGGCAAAAAAGGGAAGCACCAATCATCGGCATCGTCGGCGTCGAGCTCGTCGTTGAGCGGCGCTCCCTGATACATGGTAATTCGGGTCCAGAGATCCGATTTGGGGTCAAACTTGGAGGCGCCAAAAAAGGCAAGCTTGCCGCGCAGAATATCAATTGGTTTACAAGAATCGGAGATTACGTTGTCTTGGATCTCGGCGTAGGAATAGCGGGCGCCAATCTGAACGCGACGTGCTACATGGCGGTGTTCAGCGCTACGCATCAGGAAAGCTGTCATGGTTTCATCGCCACACGTTTTGCCAAGCGCCACATGAAAGGCTTGGACGTCCTGGGCAACCGCAATTTTCATCTCCTTCTCAACACCGGGCTCATCTCGTCGCGCGCCGCGGCGCGGTTCAATCTTCTCTTCCGAGTAGTACCAAAAATACTGGCTTTCTCGAGAATCAGTAAAATCGATGGCTAACGCCCACGAATAGTGATCCTGGACAAGCGCACGCATTTCTGTGACCGTCAAACTCGGATCAAAAGGCTCCTCGCAATCAACTTGTAGCGCTTCCCCGAGGTCGTCAATAATTCCCGGATAAGGCTCGAAGAGCAGCGACACAAGAAGTTCTTGACCCTCGATTGAAAATGCGCTTGCTGCCCGCCGGTAAAGAGCATCCCATGGGACTGGCTCATGAAATATCTCGCTCCCATTAGCCGTCCACTTCGTCAGAAGCTGAAGTTCCTCAAGTAAGGTCAATGTGCGGGCCGTTTGCCGATCGTTGCCGACGGACCACTCCGCAATATGTAGCTCCGCCCGGGCCAGCAAGGTGCGAAATTTTGCTTGTCGGTCTGGCGTTACAACTTCAATCGATCGAATCTTTGCAAGGCCGGTCTCGCGAGCGTGAAACCAGTTATGGATTAGCTGGGGGTGGCTGATCAGAAATGGCGCCATTCCAAGGCCGGTGGCGTTGCCGATGCCGAGGTGACGTTTAACGGGCCGATCAAGTATAGCGGCACGGTCGGGATCTCTGCAGGCTGCCAGGTGCTCTACCAAATCGTGGGTGAATCCGCGGATCAGGTAGACGGTTAACATTTCGGCCTGAAATGGTGAGGCGAGTGCCGACTGATCGGTGTAGCGTGTGCGGTCGGCCATACCAAATTTGCCGTTGGCATAGACAGCTGTAGTTCGCATCAAATAGCCGACCGCGCTCATATTGTACGGATCGGGCTGGGTTCCTTTTGCAAGGCTATCGACGACGCAGTCAAAAATCCGCAGGCTCTTATTGGCCCGACTTAAGACTAGCTCAGAGGCTTGAAAGCGTCCCGCTTCCTGCTTCGGTGTCTGCTCTGCTAAACGGCTAATGTCGGCAGCATTAGGTATGCCGTCGAAAAGCGAAAAGGTGGCATCCCATGCCTCGGCAATGACCCTATCGGTCCGCAGCTCTGGCCGAAGGTAATGCGAAAAGCAGATGAGGCTGTAGCAATGCTCAGGCGTCGTCACTACATAGAGCGCCGTGCCATAGCCATCGTCATTAAGATCGAATCGTAGCCGTTCGATACGCCAGTTTTCACGATGCATACGCCTAATAAGGCGTCTCGCAAAGCTGATACGTGTCTGGAACGAAGCTCCCATTCGTTGTAGCCGCATAACTTCAGTGGGTAAGCGCAATGCTATTTTTGGTCGACCGGTGGCCGCGTGCATCGCTATTTCATACCCGCCTCGGATCCAAAGCTACGTTCGAAGAAATCTAACCAGTTTTTGCCCGCGATCAAGGCAGTCTCATTCTCTGAGAAACCAGCATCGCGGAGCCCCCGAAGAATGTTAGTAAAGCCTGAGTTGTCTCGGAACCAATGGGGCTGGGCTGGAAATCCAGCTCCCGCCTTAGACCCCTCACCATAATCGGTATCGTGCGCCCACGTACCGTTGCGCATCCATTCAACGACTGTGTCAGGTTGGTCTTGACATAGGTCACTGCCAAAACCAATTCGATCAACCCCGATCATATCTGCCGTCCTGGCTACCATGGTACAAAAATCCTCAAGGGTGCACTCTGACTTACCCTTCAGATGATGAGGATAGAGAGACAATCCCAGAATGCCGCCGCTGTCAGCTAGTGCCTTCAAAACATCGTCTGACTTGTTGCGTAGTGCTGGGTGCCAGAAATTAGGGTTGGCGTGAGTAATGGCGGTCGGACGTTCAGAAATTTCGATAGCCTCCAGAGTCGAACGCGCTGCCGTGTGGCTTGTATCGACGACCATGCCGACCCGGTTCATTTCCCGGATCACCTGGCGCCCCATCCGCGTAATTCCAGAGTCCTCGTTCTCATAGCAGCCCGTCGCAAGAAGGCTTTGGTTATTATAGGAAAGCTGCATGAATCGAGCGCCCATTTGGTGACAGACCTCTACCAGACCGATGTCATCCTCGATGGACGAGCAGTTCTGAAAACCGAATACGATAGCCGTGCGGCCATCTTCGCGGGCGCGACGTATATCGCCGGCAGAATGTCCGGGCACAATAAGATCCGAATAACGTTTGAACCTCCTATTCCAGGAGATAACGTTTTCAACGGTCTCCCGAAAATCCTCATGATAACAAATTGTGACATGTACGGCGGCAACACCCGCACGGTTCATTTGGCGAAAAATCTTTTCGGACCAATTGCTGTATTGCAAAGCGTCGATAATGAACGGTCTTTCGGACATCTCTAGTCTCTCAACCGGAGGCTTCAATTCGGACACTGCGACCGTGCCGGTCACTGCAGTACCTATGCAAACCAGCAACGTCGAACAAAACGAGTGTGATCATGGCGGCGTGGAGGGTGCGCATCCAGAGAGTCTAGCCCCGAACGGAATGGCGTTAAAGCCTCACGACTTCCGGTAACGAGAGCTCCACCTGTTAGATTCTTCTAACCACCCTCTTCGTTCTCCCGCCGGGCATCCCCGGGTGAGGTCGAAGAGCTGCGCCCCGAGATGCGCGACCTCAAGGAGGCGCTTGCCGAACGGTGCTGGAGAACCGGCTGCTCAAAAAAAAGCATGATCGGGGCTGGGGGAGGTGACGAATGAGATACCCCGCCTCCGAGAAGCTGGAGATCATCCACCTGGTCGAACGCTCCCAGCGCACCCTGGACAAGCTGGGTATTCCGACGACCACATTCTATCGCTGGTACGATCGCTATCGGGCCTTTAACGAGGCCGGTCTTGAGGACCGCAATTGCGGTCCCGGCCGGGTCTGGAACCGTATCCCGGACGATATCCGCGGCCAGATCGTCGAGCTGGCCCTGGATGAGCCGGAGCTGTCGCCACGGGAACTGGCATTCACCGACACCAAGGGCTACTTCGTCTCGGAAGCGTCCGTCTACCGCCTGCTCAAGGCGCATGACCTGATCACCAGCCCAGCCTTCGTCGTCATCAAGGCAGCCGATGAGTTCCACGACAAGACCACGGCCCCGAACCAGCTGTGGCAGACCGACTTCACCTACCTCAAGGTCATCGGCTGGGGCTGGTTCTATCTGTCGACAATCCTCGACGACTTCTCGCGCTACATCATCGCCTGGAAGCTGTGCACCAC
>CAVOAK010000149.1:0-3871 GCA_963693665.1 Alphaproteobacteria bacterium
TTTGGCCTTTAACCTTGCCGTTAGTTAATTTCTCAACCTCTTCTGCGTTAATCCTGGCAGCGCGCTCCAGGAGTCTGGAGTGAAGATAGAACACATCACCCGGATAAGCCTCGCGGCCCGGCGGGCGCCGAAGCAACAAACTGACCTGTCGATACGCCCAGGCCTGCTTGGTCAAATCATCGTAAATAATAAGCGCGTCTTCACCTTTATCGCGAAAGTATTCGCCCATGCTACAACCCGCATAGGGCGCGATGTATTGCATAGCAGCGGATTCAGCCGCTGCTGCGCAGACCACGATGGTGTGCGCCATCGCCCCATGTTCTTCGAGTTTGTTGACCACACCGGCCACCGAGGAGGCTTTCTGGCCAATGGCAACGTAAATGCACTTAATCCCCGTGCCTTTCTGATTAATGATCGTGTCAATAGCAACCGCCGTCTTACCTGTCTGGCGGTCTCCAATAATGAGTTCGCGTTGGCCGCGACCAATGGGGACCATGCTGTCGATCGACTTGAGTCCCGTTTGCACTGGCTCATCAACAGACTTTCGGCTGATTACGCCAGGCGCCACTTTTTCTATGGGCGCTGATGCAGCTGCCTCGACAGGTCCTTTGCCATCTATCGGATTGCCCAGGGAATCAACCACTCGGCCCAGCAAGCCCTCGCCGACGGGAACCTCCAGGATGCGTCCCGTACATTTGACTGTGTCTCCCTCAACAATATGCTCGTAGTCACCCAAGATCACCGCACCAACCGAATCCCGTTCCAGATTCAATGCCAAGCCGTAGGTGTCGTTGGGAAACTCCAGCATTTCACCCTGCATAGCATCTGCAAGCCCGTGAATCCGCGCGATTCCGTCGGTCAAACTCACCACGGACCCTTCCGTCCGAACCTCAGCTCCGACATCAAAGTCTTTGATCCGGGCCCGAATCAGCTCACTGATCTCCGAGGGATTTAGTTGCATCGCCATTCCAATAATCCTCTATCTATCACCTTGTTCTCCAAAGACGCGTTATGCGCTGACTGCCGCGGCAAGCCTCTCCAGACGGGCTCGAATCGAGCCGTCAATCACTAGATCGCCAGCACGAATGACCGCGCCTCCGACCAATTCACGATTTGTTGTAACCACCAGCTCTACTTCGCGCCCAAGGCGGGTCTTAAGTGCTCCAGCTATGCGACGTTGTTCCTCGTCGCTGATCGGCAACGCACTCTCCAGATCCGCTCTGATCGTCCGTTCCGCCTCCGCCCGCAATATTTCATACTGTTTTGAGATGGCCGACAGCGCCTGTAGGCGACGATTCTGCGCCAAGAGGCGTACCAAATTTTTCGGCTCGTCACCAACCCCCTCACCGAAAAGCTCGATGACTATGTCTGCTGCTTGTTGCCGCGACACTCGGGGATTAGAAAACAACGCCGCCATATCTTTGTCCGCTGCGACCTTCGCTAGGAGTCCAAGCGCCTCAGACCACGGCCCGTAATGCCCTGAATCCTTGGCGAGCTCAAAAACCGCCTGTGCGTAGGGCCTAGCGATACTTGAAAGTTCTGCCACTGCGGTCGATTCCTTAGCTTTCCAAAAGCTTAAAGCTGTGTTGCAAGCTCATCCAAAAGCCGTGAATGGGCTTGTGAATCAACTTCACGACCCAGTATCTGCTCCGCCCCAACAACCGCTAGCGCTGCTACCTGTTTGCGCAATGTTTCGCGAGCAGTGTTAACCTCTTTGTCGATTTCGCTTCGGGCCGCGGCTACGATTCGTTCTCCCTCCACGCGAGCAGCTACCTTTGCTTCCTCAATGACTTCTGCTTCGCGCCGTTCTGCCCGACGAAGAATTTCTTGCGCCTGACTCTTCGCCTCATCGGTGACTTTCAGTGCATGCTGTTCCGCCGCCGCCTTTTCCTGGCGTCCTTGCTCTGCCGCCGCGAGACCCTCCGTGATACGAGCCTTACGTTCATTCAAAGCGGTCACTATGGGTGGCCAGACGAATTTCATACAGAACCAGACAAACACCGCAAACGCGATAGTCTGGCCGATCAGTGTTGCATTAATGTTCATTGGGTAATTCCTGCCCGCTCAGCGAGTAATCTCGTTACGCGCCGACTACCGCAAACATGATGTAGAGCGCGATCGCCACACCGATAATCGGGATAGCATCTACCAGGCCCATCACGATGAAAAACTGCGTGCGAAGCATCGGTAATAGCTCTGGCTGTCGAGCAATGCCCTCTAGGAACCGGGCACCAAGCACTCCAACGCCAACCCCAACGCCGACACCCGCCAGGCCAAGCAAGACGGCACCGGCGAGGTAAAGCAATGCAATTTCCATGATTTCTCCTTGTGCTAAGTAACGAAAATCCGAGGCTGGGGACGACCTACCTCGGACAATATTTAATGATGACTATGGGCCATTTCCAAGTACACAATGGTTAAGGTCATAAAGATAAAGGCTTGCAGCAAAACAATCAGTATATGAAAAACAGCCCAAGCCCATTGCAGGATACCACCCACCAGCGCCAACGCTATGCCACCAGAGAACAGCAATGCAATGAGAATAAAAATCATCTCGCCCGCAAACAAGTTGCCGAAAAGCCGGAGCGATAAGGAGATTGGCTTTGCCACCAAACTAACAAATTCGAGAAAAAAGTTAATCGGAATAAACAACACTTTGAGCGCCTTGTTATCGGCCTGAAAGGGCTGCATCGTTAATTCTGCGGCAAAACCCAACGGCCCTTTGACTTTAATACTATAGAAAAGCGTCAGGGCAAACACTCCAAAGGCCATGCCAAAAGTCGCGTTAGGATCCGTCGTTGGAACCACTTTCATGTACTCGATTCCGAGCCACTTGGCGATGCCTGGAATCCAATCGATCGGCACCAAGTCCATGGTGTTCATCAACAACACCCAAACAAATAGTGTAAGAGCCAGCGGCGCAATCAGGTCGTTCTTATGAGAGAACGACCCCCGAACATTGTCGTCAATAAATTCAATCACCCACTCGACAAAATTAAGCAGCCCGCTAGGGGTTTCAACGGTTGCCCTACGCGCTGCCTTACGAAAAACCCACAGGAACAAAACGCCGAGCGCAATAGACCAAAACATCGTATCCACATTAATCGCCCAGAACCCCATGGCCTTGGCTTCGCTGGCGGTGTGGGCCAGTCCCCATCCGTGATCTCCTGGCAGTTGACCAAAAGTCAGGTTTTGCAGATGGTGGTTGATATAACCCGTTGCAGTAAGCGTGTCGCTCGACATGTCTTCTTGGGCCTTATTCCGTTATCAACGCCAGTGGCGTCTTTCCCAGGATCGCGGACAAGCTAGATACCACCATGCTCAACAGCAAGCCGATCACCAAGCCGCTTGCCATCGGCGCATCTGTCAGCAAAAAAACGACGGCACAGAGCCCACCGATGATGGCCAACTTTCCTACTTCAGCCCGATACAACGTCGCCAGCTCGCTTGTCCCAGATAGCGCCCGCTCCGTCGGCCGCCAAAACACTCGCCAGGCCGCATACCCGACCCCCATCGCGCCAATGCCCGCTCCAACCAAAACAGAAAAACTGATTGCCTCACCGTGAAAAAGATGCGCCAGCAAACACACCAGAACTAGCGCGGCCTGTGCGGCCACCACTCGGACCAACGGTGATCCGTCTCCATTGCTGACTGTCGTTTTCAATTCTCTCAAGGCCCAATTTCACCGCTGCAATGGCGCTGTTAGCATAACCGTAGCGACACCAGAACATTCCAAAAAATGCACTGCAATAAAGGCGCAGCAGTATAGGGGACACCTATAAACCGGTCAATCGTGAAGACGCCAATCGGGTTCCCCGTGGCGCCCCAAATACCCGAAGACGTCTAAGCGCTGTGCTAAACTGCGCGCCCA
>CAVOAK010000150.1:0-3824 GCA_963693665.1 Alphaproteobacteria bacterium
CGGCAGGTAGTACTGTACGAAGTCCGATAAAACTTGCATCGCAGACAATCACCGTCGGGGCATCTGGAATATGAGTTTCATCCAACCTCCGTGCATTAACACCCTCGAGCACGACGACCCTCTCATCGTTTCGTAGCCGCCAATCCAATTGGCCACGGCCTACATCCACTGCATAAACTTTAGCAGCACCATTTTGTAACAAGACATCCGTGAAGCCACCGGTCGACGATCCCACATCGACGCAGATACTGCCGTCCACCACCATAGAGAAATTATCCAGTCCGTGCGCCAGCTTGATACCGCCACGGGACACCCATGGGTGTGGCCGCTCACGAACCTCAATTGCAATATCTTCAGCGACCTGGTGACCTGGCTTGTCGAGACGCGCTTCACCGGAATAAACAGTGCCCGCTATGATTAAAGCCTGTGCACGCGTTCTGTTCTCTGCAAGACCTCGCGCCACCAATAACTGGTCAACGCGCTGTTTCACGGCCATTGATTAAATCCGATTAGGCCCGAGCGGGCTCTTCAATAATTTCCTGCCCGAGCGCCTTAAGCGTTGTACCAACGATATCGATTGCTGTCAGACCGGCCATTTCAATTTGTTTGGGCTGGCTGTCGTGATCGATGTAGATATCAGGGAAATACATTGGGCGGAATTTGAGGCCATTATCGAGCAATCCACTAAAGGCCAATACATGTGTGACCTGACTGGCGAAACCACCAATCGACCCTTCCTCAATCGTTATGAGGACTTCGTGCTCAGCCGCCAAACGCCTTATGAGGTCTTCGTCAACCGGTTTAGCAAATCGTGCATCGGCAACCGTTGTCGATAAACCACGCGCAGCGAGGTCGTCCGCGGCCAGCAAACAATCGGCCAACCTGGTCCCATAGGATAACAACGCGACCTTGGTTCCCTCACGAATAATCCGCCCTTTACCGATTTTAAGAATTTCGCCCTTTTTCGGCATATCGACGCCGACACCGTTGCCACGCGGATAGCGCAACCCCGACGGACGATCATCAATGGCAACCTGCGTCTTTACCATGTGAACAAGCTCAGATTCATCAGCAGCCGCCATAAGAACCATTCCCGGCAAACAGCCAAGATAAGTAATATCAAATGAGCCTTGATGGGTTACTCCATCTGCACCAACCATCCCCGCCCGATCCATCACAAATCTCACAGGGAGATTCTGGATAGCAACATCATGCACAACAGAATCATAAGCCCGTTGTAAGAAGGTCGAATAGATCGCCGCAAAGGGCTTAAATCCCTCTGCAGCCAACCCAGCCGCAAACGTAACGGCGTGTTGCTCCGCGATCCCAACATCGAAGCACCGATCAGGAAAGGCCTTCTCAAACACATCAAGACCGGTTCCAGACGGCATCGCCCCGGTAATGGCGACGATCTTGTCATCTTTTTCGGCTTCGGCGACCAGCGATTGCGCAAAAACTTTGGTGTAGGCCGGTGGGCCTTGCGGCGACTTCGCCAACGCACCGGTCACGACGTCAAACTTCCCGACGCCGTGGTATTTATCGGCTGCCGCTTCCGCGGGCGGATAACCACCACCCTTCTTGGTCACTACATGAATCAGAACGGGTCCCGGTTCATCGGAATCGCGAACATTCTTCAGGACCGGCAAAAGATGATCGAGATTATGGCCATCGATAGGCCCAATATAGAAAAAGCCCAGCTCTTCAAACATCGTACCGCCGGTAACCAAGCCACGAGCATATTCCTCAGACTTCGTTGCAGCCTGTTCGAGAGGCTTGGGAAACTTCTTGGCGAGGTCGCGCATCAAATGGCGCAGCGACCGGTAGTAGCGGGACGAGATAAGCCGCGATAGATAGGCGCTCATGGCGCCGACAGGCGGCGCGATCGACATATCATTATCGTTGAGAATCACGACCAAACGTGACTCCATCGACCCGGCGTTATTCATCGCTTCATAAGCCATGCCGGCCGTCATTGAACCGTCACCAATTACCGCGACCGAATTATTTGAACCGCCGCTTAAATCGCGAGCAACCGCAAAACCAAGAGCTGCGGAAATGGACGTTGCAGCATGCGCAGCGCCAAACGGGTCATATTCACTCTCTGAACGCTTAGTAAATCCAGACAACCCACCGCCTTGACGAAGCGTTCGTATTCCGTCCCTACGGCCGGTTAGAATTTTATGTGGATAGGCCTGATGGCCGACGTCCCAGACGAGACGATCATCCGGCGTGTTGAAAATATAGTGCAACGCGACGGTAAGTTCGACGACACCAAGCCCGGCGCCCAAATGACCACCCGTTGTTGAGACCGCGTCAATTGTTTCCGCCCGAAGCTCATCAGCAAGCTGCCGCAGCTGTTTTTCTTCCAGTTTCCTGAGATCCGCCGGTAATTTGACGGTATCCAGCAACGGCGTTTCGGGTCCCTTGCTCAACACTACCTCCTTATGTTCGCCGCTGGACGACGAAATTCGCAATAGCCCGCAGGTGTGCAGCCTTTTCCCCAAACATGTCAAGTCGTGCGATGGCCTGCTCGGTCAGAAATTGGGCGCGTTCCTGCGCTTCTGAGACGCCAAGGAGCGATACAAACGTTGCCTTGCCAGCCGCTTCATCCTTCTGTATTGCTTTACCGACATCTTCTGATGTTCCCAATACATCGAGCAGATCATCTGCAATCTGAAACGCCAGCCCCAGATCATGGGCATAATGCAGAAGCGCCTGTCGCGCTTCATCTGACGCCCTGCCAACAATTGCACCCGATTCACAGGAAAAACTAATTAGAGCGCCGGTCTTTAGGCGCTGCATTCGCGTAACAGTCGAAACATCGGCATCGCTGTGCTCCGCCGCCAAATCAATCATTTGCCCGCCGACCATACCATTTCCCCCCGAGGCGATCGCGAGCCCTTTGACTAACGCAGCGCGTACTTCGGCGTCAGGATGGGTCGCTTTGTCCGCTAAAATTTCAAAGGCCATGGCTTGAAGGGCATCACCTGCCAGGATCGCTGTCGCTTCATCAAATGCAATATGACAGGACGGTTTACCACGCCGCAAATCATCATCATCCATTGCCGGCAAATCATCATGGATCAATGAGTAACAATGAATAAGTTCGACCGCGACGCCAGCACGCAATGAATAGCTGTCAGGCGTATTAAACAATCGGGCACATTCCAGCGTGAGAAACGGTCGTAACCGCTTACCACCATCAAGCGAGGCATAGCGCATTGCCTCAAACAATCGAGCCTCATGACCTTGCGGTGCCGCAAGGACCTCGTCCAAAATTTGTTCAACCGCAGCAGCCCCTTCGGCCATAGCCTCCGGGAGCGGCATCAGAGCATTTGCTTCACTCAAGGTCTGTAGGCTCCAATCCCTCAGCGCCATCTGCGCCAAGTTTTATCTTCTCGACACGCGCTTTGGCCTCTTTAAGTTTCGTTTCGCAATGCTTCTTCAGAGCAGCGCCGCGTTCATAAGCCTCAATTGCATCTTCGAGGTCACTTTTGCCCTGTTCAAGCCGACGAACGATGTCCTCCAGCTCTGCAAGCGCTCCCTCAAACGAAAGTGCGGAGATTTCAGGCGATTTCTCGCTATTTGCCATCCACTTGGGTCCCAAATTATGTTCGTTAAAGTTTAGTGACAGCGACGATTGAGAGCAACCTAGTCAGTAACGGCTGATGTTCAAGTGTCTGTGTTTGAAAATTCGGTAAGTTCTCTATGGTTTTTATGAGAAAACGTCACCCAGCCCGCATGAGAGCGCTTAAATGGGCCGTAACGCTGGACGATAGTGAATCAAGATCATACCCACCTTCGAGAGAGGAAACGATTTGTCC
>CAVOAK010000151.1:0-3751 GCA_963693665.1 Alphaproteobacteria bacterium
CCTTAGCGCCCGTTTTAGCGAGCGCTGTTCCGGTTTTCCCGATCGACCCCGTGAACATAGCCGCTGCCCGGTCGGCCAACGAGCTTTGGTCCGTTAGGGCATCGAGCCTAGTGGTGGCTTTCGCTACGCCATCGGATTCGACCTTGATTATGAGCCTGGATATTTCAGCCATTGCGGGCTTGCCTCGTGTGCAATTGATCTAGGGCGCGAACCATGTCCGCCTCAAAGACCGTCAGCGCACCGTAGATGGACGAATACGCGCAGATGTCTGCGTAACCGATTACGCCGTCGGACGCGTTGTTCAAATCGACGAACAATTCCCAATGGGGCAATAGTTCAATCCGCAACCTGGGGCGACCGGCCAATTCCTTTGGCTCCCGCCCGATCGACTTCTCAACCTGCTTCAGGTTTTCCAAGCGGCTGACTTTTGAACCCGTATCGAAACCCGCCGCCCAAAATTGCCAGGTGGCGAAGGTTTCTAGTTCGCCAATCAGCCCGGCATAAAATTTTTGCGGTCTGCAATAAAACGGTCGATTTGACTGGCGACAAATGGCGCGTCAGCGTACAGCGTCTTAGCTGCCTTATCGCTGTATTGAACGTCCTTTTTGCCGTCCGTCAAACCCCTCCAGCCCTTGGTGATCGCCACTAGCATTTCAATGTCCGCGCCCTCGATTTCCTCAAGCAGCTTCATTTGAAACTTTCGCACCGCCTCGCGATACTTCTTCGAGTCGGGTCCGACGACGGTGATATAAAAGTCGGTCAATTCGCCGTCGACTGGACTGATCACCTGCACCTCGGACCCATCCCCGTGGGCCTCAGCGGTGTATAGGCTGGTTATCTCCATATTATGCGGTCCTTACAATTTTTATTTGACTGGTGGTTGACGAGTCATATAACGCGATGAATTCCAACGATACAGTGACAGCGCCGGGGCCTGAAACTTCAGGGTTACCGCTGTTGTACTTGATATTCGGAAGCGTGACGGTGTAGTAACTACCGCTCAAATCCGTCAGCACGAATACGATCGCGCTGGCCGTTTCCGCGATGAACTTGTCAATCAATGACGAATCTTCAAAGTAGGCGGTGACGGTGCCGGTGACCATCGACTTACCCGTTGACGGATTCAGCGTTGTATCGTCCCCGACAACGTATAGAGCCTCGATGCCATTGTCGATTGTCAATTCCAGTGCGGTCACTGTTGCTATCGAACTCCCGCCCTCGGTGATCGACCCGGTGAACGAGTCGAACGGCTCGGCGGTGCTTTCCGCTGCGTAGGTCACGCCCGTCAGCGCCGTTCCTGCCACTGCCATGTCCTTGCCGACGATGCCAAATGATCCGGTGACCATACTGTTCGGCGCAATCGACAAATTCATGCTATTAAAATTGCAACCCGTCGAGCGCAGATATTTGCCAATGTCGGCGTGATAGCGCTCAATCGTAAAGCTGCGACGGGTTGTGCCCGCGAGCAGGATGTTTGTTGCCCAGGATCCGCCTAGAGTCGCCTCGATCAAATCATCGAATGTGCCGTAAGACATCTCAAAATTGATGTCTCCGCCGACCGACTTGTTGCCGTGACGGAAATGGGCGACCTGGCGATCCTGGCGCAGTTCTTCGGATTCGAGCGCGTCCTTCGACAGACCAAGCGTTGTGCCCGTGTGCCTGATTGGCGTCAGTTCAGGGGTCGATGCTGGCGTTGTGCCATATGTTACTTCAACGATATAGCTAAGGTCGTGGCGTGAGCCGGTTGCGATTGTCATAGGTTACCTCGGTGGCGTATGGGCCATATAATTAATTGAAATTGCAATGGCAAACCGATCACCATCTACAATGCCAGCGGTGCGCGAAACGTCGCGCAGTCTGACAATAGTGCCAGCACTTGTTAGACTGGTGCCTCGCTTGAAATGATCACCGATCAAATCCGCTTGAGCCTCAGCCGATGCGCGACCGCCACCGACAGCCGCAAAAATATCTACTTGGTAGATGCCTTGATACTCATCAAGACCCGTGTTGCCTAGGCCGGCCTGTTGTGTCGGTGCCGGTAGCAGGGTTGGCCTGAGATACAATACACCGCTCACCGGCTCATAGGCTATATTTTGCCATGCAACCGGCGGCAGTGCAGCCAACGTGTTTAGTCGGCTATCTAGCGCGGCGCTAATGCTGGCAAATATTGTACTCATCTTCTTGCTGCGTCCTCGACCGCCTTATTCCATGCCAGGATGCTGACTCGAACCATTCCGCTCGGCGCTTGTTTGCTGTGACTGCCAAATTCAATCCGCCCAGCGTAGGGCAGGTTGTTCGTCAAGTAGATGTCCCGGTCGCCGGTGGCACCACTGACGGTCGCCTCAGCACCTTTTATTGTCAGACCGCCAGAGGCGTCGATGTTGGCTATCTCCTTGGCGGCAGGTGTATCGAGCGTGGCTTGCCAGTTGCCTCGCAATCGCCCGCCGACGTAGCCTGGAGGCGCTGACGTAGGGTCTTGCCATTGGCTGGGGTTGCCAACCGGCGTCGCCATTATAACGGTGCCGAATACTTGCAGTGCTGCGGCACGCTTGGCCTCGACCACATCGAGGCCAGCTTTATCCGCCCATTTTTTAACGTCGACAGTGAATGTCATACATCACCGCTGTTCCTGCGGGCGAGGTGGCTTTCACCTGCATCGCCCTGTAGTCGTTGCTGGAAAACTCGACGTTATCGTCGACCTCAGGTGCGCCGGATGCGGCACCAAATAGCAACCGGAAATCCCCGCGCTTGACTATCTCGCCGTCGATCTCGCTATTGTCGAACCGCATGCGAACGCCCTTACCCGTCAGCGTTGTAACGGATCCGCCGGTATAGCTGCCGGTCCCTGGGTTGAATGTTGCGCCGCCGGTCCTGGTGATCGTTGTATCGGCACCAAAATGGTTTATTAGTGCCGTAGCGGTTGCCTCCATCCCAGCGTAATTAAACACGAATTATCCCCGTTAACTTCTTAACCAGTGAGGATAATTTGGCCTCGGCTGCAGCTAGGTATGTTGTCGGGTGCGCCGACTTTCCGTACTCGACTTCGATGTCGCCGATCTTTTCCCGTACAGTTTCTCGGCCCTGGTTAGCGAGCGGGTTGTCGCCGCCGTCGATAGCTAGGGCGATCTCAATCTGCGAATTAATGAGGTTGGACGGTATTGTGTCGGACGCGATGCTGTAACCATCAATTTGGACGCCGAGCCTGGGCCATTGCAATGCTTGGTCATCGTTCGCTTTGGTGCCGATAAAATTCTTATCTTCGAGGGCATCCATTGCCTGGATCAATAGCACCGCAACCGTCCCGCTAACGGTGACGCCGCGATCTGTTGCGTATGTTGACAGTTGGGCCTCGGTTGCGTAGCTGTTCGCGCCGGCAACCTTAGACCCGTCTTCGATAATGATCGCCATTGTTTATCCTATTGCTGCAGGTGCCTCATAACCTAGGCGGTATTGAAACGGCCACCCGCAGCGCAGGGCCGCACCTGGCGCATCATTTGGCCTTTGATTTGGCCTTTGATTTGGCCTTCAATTTTGGTGCTGGTTTCTCGCCCTTTACAATATCGCTAGGGAGTCGGTCCGCGACGTTGATTAGGGTTTCGACGTCAGATCGGATGACGATCATGGTTTCCATAGGTATCAACCTCATGCTGTCAAAGCTAGGCCCTCACGGGAGGGCCTATCGGTAAAGCACTACAACCGTTTATCCTAGCAGGATTGCAGTGTGCTCAGGTTTGACAACGTCTGCGCCCCA
>CAVOAK010000152.1:0-3729 GCA_963693665.1 Alphaproteobacteria bacterium
CTCTCCCGAATGCATCGACCCTCTGTGGTCGTTGCGAAGAAGTGTGTCCGATGCGCATTCCGTTGCCGAAACTGTTACGGCATCATCGTGAGCACGAGTTCGCCCGACGACTTGAGTCAACCCGGTCGCGGCTCTGTCTATCAATTTGGGCATTTTTCGCTAAGCGGCCGAAACTCTACCGCATCCTGGCCGGGATTTCCTCTCGTCTGCTTTACGTGGTGGGAGGCAAAAAAGGTCATATTAAGCGGTTATTTCTTGCGGGTTCCTGGACAGGTGGCCGCGATTTGCCGGCGCCACAAGGGAGAACATTTCAGAGCTTGTGGTCGTCTGGTGATAGTGCACTTTCGAAGGCGCGGCGAACTTCACAGCGGCGACAATGATGGAAAGAGTCGGTGATTCTCAGCGGCAAACTATCCTGGGTCAAATACGGGCGTCGCTGCGCCGTGGCGCTCTCGATTTACCTCCGCAGCGCCTGATTGAGCCGACGTTTGTACCGGAGCGAGCTCGCGGGGAGGCTGCGTTGCTCGTGCAGCGATTTGTGCAGGAAGCGGAAGAGGTGGAAACGACAGTCCACCGGGTAGCATCAATTGAAGACGTCCCTGATGAAGTCGCACGATATCTAGCTGCCGAAAATTTGCCGGCGGTCTTGCGAATGGCTCCCGATCATCGGCTTTCAGCGATTCCATGGGCGAGACGCCCGACCATAACGGTTACAACAGGTAAATCCGACGGCAGCGATGAGGTTGGGTTGACTGGGGCGCTTGCTGGAGTTGCAGAGACCGGAACACTGGTCCTGCATTCAGGTCCTGAGAGTCCGACGACACTTAATTTCCTGCCGGCGACCCATATTGTGGTTCTCAACATAGACCAGATCGTTGGTGCCTACGAGCAAGCGATCGCGGTTTTGCGTGCGGCTGGACCGCTGCCGCGCACCATCAACTTTATTACTGGTCCTTCACGAACTGCCGATATTGAGCAACAGCTTGAGCTTGGCGCACACGGTCCGCGGCGGCTACACATCGTGTTGGTGGATGACGCTTCTATTAAGCCCGGTGAGGAGTTCGGGTCAGATAACTGTGGCGGCGGCAATGGCTGATCGGGGCCCAAGAGATGACGATGACGCACTGTGGCGCGCTGTTAAATCGGATATAAAGCCCTTGCGCGGTCGCAAACGTCGTTCTGCCATACCGACAGCAGAAAATGCACCAACAGACTCCGCAAAATCGCCGGACCGCATTGCGGAAAGTTTCACGGCTGTGGCCGCGAGACCAGCGCCACCGACAGCGCCACCGCCCCCGACATCCCGACGGCCGCCCCCGCCGCTGAGCCTGGATGCGTCGCCAGGCGTTGACAAACGGACCGCTGAACGTTTGAAGCGTGGACAACTGGAGATTGAAGCTCGAATTGATCTGCATGGGCTGACCCAGCGGGAAGCGCATCAGGTGCTCGCCAACTTTCTAGAAGGTGCACGGGCAGAGCGTCGCCGAGCAGTTCTGGTTATCACAGGCAAGGGAGATGGTGGACAGGGCGTGCTTCGTGAAGCTGTGCCGCGCTGGCTTAATGAGGCAGCGATTCGACCAATGATACTTGCCTTTACGTACGCCCAGCCACGGGATGGTGGCACCGGGGCGCTCTATATTCTATTGCGGCGCGCGAGGTAAGTGGCGGTTAGAGAATAAAGCGGCTTAGGTCGGTGTCCTTCGCCAAATCGGCGACCTGCGACTGGACATAGTCTGCATCGATCGTAATGTTGGTGCCGCCTTTGTCCGGGGCATCAAAACTAATGTCTTCAAGCAACTTTTCCAAAACGGTGTGTAATCGTCTTGCACCAATATTTTCGACCGACGAATTGATTTCTGCGGCCAGATCAGCCAGCGCCTCAATCGAATCTTCAGTGAATTCGAGCGTTACATCCTCGGTTCCTAGCAAAGCGACATATTGTCGGATCAGGCTGTTTTCGGGCTCGCGAAGGATGCGCGCAAAATCGTCCCTTGTGAGGGCCTGCAAGGTGACGCGGATGGGCAGCCGACCCTGGAGTTCAGGAAGAAGGTCGGAAGGTTTCGCCAAATGGAAAGCGCCGGATGCAACAAATAAAACATGATCAGTCCTGACAGGGCCGTGTTTCGTTGCGACGGTAGTGCCCTCAATAAGCGGCAAGAGATCGCGCTGGACACCTTCTCTACTGACATCACCGCCAGCGCGTTCGGACCGTGCGCAAATTTTGTCGATTTCGTCGAGAAAGACGATGCCGTTTTGCTCGACTGATGTGATGGCATCCCTAACGATCGCATCATCATCCAGGAGCTTGTCGCTCTCTTCGGCAATGAGAATGTCATGCGACTCTGCAACCGTGAAATGTTTGGGCTTTGTGCGCCCCGGCATTGCTTTGCCAAACATTTCGTTCAGATTGATCATTCCCATCTGCGCGCCCGGCATTCCGGGGATCTCAAACGACGGCATTCCACCGCCTGTATCCGCAATTTCGATGTCGATTTCCTTGTCGTCAAGTTCGCCCTGGCGCAATTTTACTTTGAAGGTCTGCCGCGTGCCTTCGCTTGAATTCTCGCCAACAAGCGCGTCGAGCACGCGCTCCTCGGCGGCGAGCTCTGCCTTCGCAAAAACGTCTTTTCGTTGCTGTTCGCGGGTTATGTGGATCGCGCTGTCCAACAAGTCGCGGATGATCTGCTCAACGTCGCGACCGACATAGCCAACTTCGGTGAACTTGGTCGCTTCGACTTTGATAAATGGTGCGTTGGCGAGTTTGGCGAGACGACGGGCAATTTCAGTCTTGCCAACACCGGTCGGTCCGATCATGAGAATATTCTTTGGCAGGACTTCTTCCCGCAAATCTTCAGCCAATTGCAGGCGTCGCCAGCGATCGCGTAGTGCAATGGCGACCGCACGCTTAGCGTCTGTTTGGCCAATAATAAAGCGGTCTAGTTCGGAGACAATTTCGCGCGGGCTAAACGATGTCATAGGGTTTCAATCGTGACGTTTTCGTTGGTGTAAATACAAATTCCTGCGGCGATCTTTAGTGCTTTTTTAGCGATCGTTTCAGCATTCATGCCGTCTTGATCGCGCAGTGCCTGTGCTGCGGCGAGTGCATACGAACCGCCCGAACCGATGCCAATAAGGCCGTCTTCCGGCTCCAGGACATCGCCGGTCCCCGAAAGGATGAGCGAAACCGATTTGTCAGCTACTGCCATCATGGCTTCGAGCCGCCGCAGGTAGCGATCCGTCCGCCAGTCTTTTGCGAGTTCGACACACGCGCGGGTCAGCTGATCAGGATACTGTTCTAGTTTCGCTTCTAGCCGCTCAAACAATGTAAATGCATCTGCCGTTGCGCCTGCAAACCCGCCGATAACCTTGCCGTCAGCAAGGCGGCGCACTTTGCGTGCATTCGCCTTGACGACCGTCTGTCCCATGGTCACCTGGCCGTCACCTGCGACGACAACAATATTGTCTTTGCGGACGGAAAGTATCGTTGTCCCGTGCCAATCGGGTGTCTCGGTCATTTTCACTCGTTCCGACATGAAGGGAATGGGTTGGAAAAATTCTGATGCGCGTAACTTAATTGAACTAACAGTTTTTACCATGTGGCGGTTTTTAGCACTGCGGTCAAGGTCAGGCGGTGCGAGATGTAATAAATACGCGATAAGGGCCATCGAAATCGCACACTGCTGGAAACAGCAGTTGCTTCCTGCTAAAAGACTGCCGTTGCAAGAGTGT
>CAVOAK010000153.1:0-3690 GCA_963693665.1 Alphaproteobacteria bacterium
AGCCCTATCGTCGCCAACATCAAAACCGTAGATATCCCTACGCCAACGGCCGCTTCGGTGAAGGCCACATCCACAGCATCCATCGCGACGAATACCGCCGCTGCCAACAGGCTGTAAATACTGAACATCATGACGACAGCAAACAGATCGTGCAGCCGGATAGCCGCTATTGCCGTCACTGCAAGCATGCCAAATAAAATGACAGTGACTACTTCAATCATGATGTGTTAGTCCCATCCATGGCCGGCGCAATCCATGAAGCGCCGCCCGCGCCAACGCATGACAAGCCGTTGGATTCAGCAACAATAAAAACACCAGCATCAGTAACAACTTGACCAACAGAAGACTGAATCCAGCCTGCAGGGCCAAGCCAAGTAGCACACCCGCGGCGCCAAGCGTGTCGGTGATCCCCGCTGCATGCAATCGCGTAAACACGTCTGGCATGCGGACAATGCCGATACTTCCGATCAGCGTGAACACGCTGCCCACCAGGAGCAAAATAGCGCTCGCAATAGTCACGATATCAATCATTTGCGCGGCTGTTCTGCCGGGGTCGACCGGACAGCACCCGATTGGCCCAGGTTGCCGAATTCAGAAACTTTGAGCACCGCCACCGTAGCGATAAAACCGACTAGGGTATACATCAGCGCTATATCAACGTAGTACTCCGCCTCACCGACCAAAAAGCCAAGTGCCGTGATCAGCAGCACTGTCTTTGTACTGAAAGCGTTGGCCGCTAGAATTCGGTCGTATACCGTCGGGCCTTTCACGGCACGCAGTAATGCGAGCGCCATGGATACCAGTAACACTAGTAAAGTCAGCGTTAGCATCTAGAGCGCTTCGCAGGCTGTCACGCGTCGACCCATCTCATTTGTACAAAGATCTCGGGCACCTTCGCCTGTCAGCGCGTGAACCTCAATTGAGTTCTCCTCCACTTCAAGAGTAATCGTCCCGGGAGTCAAAGTAATCGAATTCGCGTAAACCACCCGCCCGACTGCTGTCTTTTGGTCAGCGTGCACCCGCACCGTCACCGGCTCAATCGGCAGTGATGGCGTCACGACGCAGCGAGCGACGTCTATATTCGACGCAACGACCGCCCGCGCTAGCCATGGCAAGTAAGCGATTAACCGCGGTAACTGTTGCACGGGCAGCCCCTCAGCGTCGTCGATCCCCATGCGCCGCGCCATCCACACAGTCACCACGACAGACAAAAGACCCAACAGGAGCAAGCGTACATTCCAATGGCCAGACAACATCAGCCAGAGCGCTGACAGTAGTGTTCCCAATAAAACGGATCGCGTGTTTGAGGGTGTCATTGGTTCTTCACCTCTTGACCCTATACGGGCGTTACCGTGGACCACAAACCGATGATAATCGATTGCCAGACTCGGCCCAAAGGTGGCGCCCTATGTTGAATATCTCGAGAACGAGCGAGGACATCGCGGCGAGACACTGCGTCATGATTCTGGCAAGCAATACCCGAACAATCCCACCAATTGCCTGAGGAAACGGTAGGTCAAACCCCAAATAACACGCGAGTCATCTGGAACAAAATGGACCGCCGGATAACGCCCTGAACCCAGAACAGGGTACTCAATCGTTGTGCGGTTACCTTTATCCAACAATACCGAAAACGGCACCTGCACGATATCCGCCACCTCGTGATTAGGCGTGAATGCGGCCTTTTTATCGACACCAAACACCAGGCAAGAAATGACCAGGCCCTGACTCCGCCCGGCATGTCTACCCTGTAAATCATCAAGACGACCGAGCAAACTATCGCGTGGAAGATAAAGCCCAATTTCCTCGCGAGTCTCGCGGCGTGCCGCATCTATGACACTCTCTGAACTTGTCTCACAGCGCCCTCCTGGGAGGGCCATATGGCCGGACCAGGGGTCTTTCGGATCTTGTGCCCGCTCAATAAAGATAATCTTCGGGTCGCTTTGAGAACCACTGCTATCGATAATCATAGCCACCGCTGCCCGATTATCCCCGTCAGACCGATCAATCAGTGCAGGCTCATGGCCTGCTAATACCAAAGACAACTCATTTAAAGAAATCATATCGATTCCAACTCTGCCGCCTTAGCGGCAACAATGGCACTATTGCGCTCCCATTCATCTAATGCTACCCCTATGAGCAACGATCAGGGCGTGCGCCTCGACCAATGGCTATTCGCAGCCCGCTTTTTCAAGACGCGTCATTTGGCCAGCGAGGCCGCCCGCCGCAACCACATTGTTGTCAATCAGCAACGTGCGAAGCCCGGCAAACGCGTTTTTACAGCGGATCGCGTTGAAATCCGAAAGGGGCCCCTGACTTACGATGTCGAAATTATCGATCTTGCAGAAAAGCGCCTCGCGCCCGCACTCGCCGCTGCACTGTATCAGGAGGATGACGACAGCTGTGAACGACGCCGTCTTCGCCAAGCAGAACTCCAACAACAGCGGAATGTGGGCGTCACGCCTGGCCGGCCTGACAAGCGACAACGACGTCAATTGACCAAGTTTAGAAATCTATAGGCTGTGCGTCCAACGCGGGAACAACGCCTCGGGATACGGGCTATCGCGCATGTTATGATCTTCGCCTTCTAGGCTAACAGGACACGTTGGTTTCTTTTTGCTGGTGTGTCCAGAAACAACGCGTCTGATTCGGCGAGGCCGCCGGCATGCTCTGGGTCAAATCTTTTCACCTTATCTTCATGGTGACGTGGTTCGCGGGGTTGTTCTACCTGCCACGCCTTTTCGTCTACCACGTCATGGCCGATGACGCGGCTAGCCAGGCTCGCTTCAAGATAATGGAAAGAAAGCTGTACTACGGCATTGCCACACCGGGGGGACTTCTCACGGTGGGCTGCGGCTTGTGGTTATGGCTTGGATACGGACTGGGCAGCGGCAGCGGTTGGCTACACGCCAAGCTCATTCTAGTCGCTGCGCTTATCGGCTATCATCTTTTCTGCGCCCGACTGGTTTATCTCTTCAACCACGATCGCAATCAACGCAGCCACGTGTTTTATCGCTGGTTTAACGAAGTCCCCGTCTTAATCCTGGTAGCGGTCATCGTACTGGCCGTGGTTAAGCCGCTCTAACGCCGCATCGGTAAAATGTGCCAGCATGTTTGAAGTGGTTCTGTGTCAACCGCAGATTCCCCCCAATACGGGCAACATCATTCGCTTATGCGCGAACGTTGGGTGCCGTTTACACCTCATCGCACCACTTGGGTTTGATCTCGATGACCGCAGTTTGCGCCGGGCAGGACTGGACTACCAGATAATGGCAAGCGTCAGCGTTTATCCCGACTTCGACTCCTTTATCGAGCAGCATCCAGATGGGCGTCGCTTTACCTACTCCAGTCACCACACCCGTCCTTATCACCAGGCCGAGTTCCAGCCCGGTGACGCGCTCATCTTTGGTTCTGAAACAAATGGCCTGCCCACCGCCGTCTCCAAACACACACCATCGGAACACCAGTTGTTATTGCCGATGCGCGCGGGCAGCCGCAGCCTCAATCTCTCCAATGCGGTTGCAATCGCTGTCTACGAAGCTTTTCGACAACGAGACTTCGACAGCCTTGGCACGCGAACCCTGCACGAGGCTACCCATGTCCTTTAACCAAGACCTGATTGACGCCATTGAAGCGGCTTGCCAGGACAACAACGTCCCAGCAGTAAGCGGAATTCATCTGCCCCCTGTA
>CAVOAK010000154.1:0-3576 GCA_963693665.1 Alphaproteobacteria bacterium
AGAGTATCTCTGCCCGGTTCTGAACGTACCGAACGGATGCTGAAGGTTTTCCCGGAATATTCAGAAAATCTTAAAGCGTATGTGACGACGATGAAATCTTCGAACAACTTCAAAAATTCCGCCATTCGCTGCTCGTCTGCGCGACGTACATGTTTGCCGAGCGTAAATCGTCCAATACCCTCAACATCGAAATTCGTGCGGAAGAGGTCCCTGAAGCGGGATTCGCGTTCGGCATCTGCGATGCCATTGGCCGTGAGGAGGTTGATCGCTTTGTCGCCAAGTTCCTTGACGAATATACCGGCGGCGTCTTCTGCTATTGCACGGGCTGGGGAAAGTGTCGCAAGTGCAATCACAGCCGTGAAAACAACCAAGATCCAAAAGCGTGAAAGCATTCGACTAATCGAGGCTGCTCAACGTGTCCAGATTCTCGTCGAGATCGAACGTAATGCTTGGTATGCCGACCGGGTCACCTGATTCACCATTGCGAATCTCATCCATTCGCCGCTGGCGATAGAGGCTGCGAACCGCAGCGTAAAAGTCCAGCGACGTTCGCTCAAGTTCTTCAAGCGTCTTTACATTGCGTGACCGGCGATCAACCGTATTTACGCCCGTCCGCGTATACAGTATCCATTCGCGATCGGTGTTATTTGTCCATATGACCACCGGGTCTGCGAAATATTCACCCACCAATCCGACAGCATCGCGTGGATTTGATGGTCCAAGAATTGGCAACATGAGATAGGGGCCTTCGCCGACTCCCCAAACGGCCAATGTCTGTCCAAAATCCTCGTCATGAAATTCGAAGCCAAGTTCAGTCGCAATATCGAACAATCCACCAACGCCAATGGTCGAGTTCAATAAAAATCGGCCAACAGTTTCACCGGCACGGCCAATTTCACCTTGCAAAACATCATTTGCAAGAACGATAGGTGTTCGCAAGTTGTTGAGAAAATTACGGACGCCATCGCGGACAGGGTCCGGCAGTACGGTGTTGTACGCGGCTGCAAGTGGCCGAAGCAGGGCCTTATCCAGGCCTAGATTGAAACTGAAAATTGCCCGATTCAGCGGCTCTAGCGGATCGCTTGCTTCCAGGTAAGCAGCGCGTGCTTCTGGATCTGACGGCATGGTCGCACAGCCCGTGATGACAAGAGCACCAAGCGCCAATGCCGCTACAGTAGACAGCCTTGTGCCAGTACGCTGCACGATCAATTTATCCCGCAAATAAATTTGTCCTGCCGTAGATGATTTGTAGCAAACTCAATACGACTTGTCGCGATCTCAACCTGAATGTCACAAACTACTCTATGTTTTGCGTGAAATACACTCATTGCGAATTCTTTTCAGTTGACTGTCACAAGATCGCTACGGCTTCGTCTGACGGTCTCGCTTTATTCTCAGCTTGACGTATCACACAAGCGGTTAAAAAACTATACGACATACGCGATTAGTGTGCTCTTAGCATCGCCATTGTTGCAAATATATCTCACCCTAGGCGCGCCGCAAGCTGCATGCTAAGTTTAGCTTTACTATATATAAATATATCTTTATATCGTTATTGAGTCAGGGCAAAATTGTAGTGAACTTGACTATTTATGCGATTGTCAAACGATGGAAACACTCCTCAAAGGAATGCGCGCTGCGGCCGAACCAACGCGGCTTAGGATTCTGGCGGCATGCAGTCGGACAGAGCTAACGGTTACTGACCTTACGCAGATATTGGGGCAAAGCCAGCCACGGATATCTCGTCACCTAAAATTGCTGGTGGACGCAGGATTGCTAGACCGGAATCGCGAAGGAACGTGGGCTTATTATCGCCTTTCGGCTACCGGGCCCTGGGACGAACTGACTAATACACTCGTTGCGCTCATTCCGGCGCATGACACTGTCCTCAACAATGATTTGGAAAGACTTGCGGAAGTGAAACGTGCACGTGCCGACTGGGCGTCCGCCTATTTTAGACGCAACGCTGCGCAGTGGGACCGGGTTAGGTCACTGCATGTAGATGATGCCGATGTTGAACAGGCACTGAAGGCCGTTTTGGCTCCTAGGAAGATACACAATCTGCTCGATATTGGTACCGGCACTGGGCGTATTTTGGAGGTGCTGGGAGATATAGCCGACAAAGCGGTTGGCGTGGATCTCTCGCATGAAATGCTTGCTGTCGCTCGTGCCAATCTGGAGCGAGCGGGCCAGAGCAACTGTCAAGTCAGGCATGGCGACATGTACCACCTACCGCTGGCGGACCAGTTGTTTGACGCTGTCACGATACACTTGGTGCTTCACTACGCAGAAGAACCTGCACGGGTAATTACGGAAGCCGCGCGAATACTCCAGCCCGGTGGACAACTAGTTGTCGTTGATTTTGCCACGCATAGTGAAGAAGAACTGCGCATAGAACATGGACATCAACGGCTCGGATTTGACGATCACGAGTTCGAAACATGGTTTAGGGCAGCTGGTCTCGAATCCGGCGCGCCCATTCAACTGGCGGGGACACCGCTAACTGTATGTCTGTGGCCGGCCAGTCGGCAGGAGACGGGTAGTACACAGGCTAGCGCCGCCAGCGAGCGGGGATAGTTATGAGCGAAATTCCAGCAGTTAGCTTTGAGTTTTTCCCGCCGAGTGATGAGGCCAGTGAATCTGGACTCTGGGACGTTGTTGAGAAACTGGCACCGTTGGCGCCGAAGTTTTTTTCGGTAACTTACGGCGCAGGGGGTTCTGCGCGAGCGCGTACTGATCGCGTCGTGCGTCGAATACATAGCAAGATGCCAGGCGTTGCGGCCGCGCACTTGACCTGCGTTGGGGCAACCTGCGAAGAGGTAGACGAACTTGCGTCGTCTTGGTGGCGCGCCGGTGTACGTCATGTCGTTGCTTTGCGCGGTGATCCGCCTGTGGGGACCGCGTCCTATGCGCCGCATCCAGGAGGCTACGATAATGCGGCGGCCCTTGTTGCCGGCATCCGTCGTCTGCATAAATTTGAGGTGTCTGTCGCAGCCTATCCGGAAATACACCCGGATTCGTCGAACCAAGTTGCAGATTTGGAAAATCTGAAGCGCAAGATCGACGCAGGCGCTTGCCGCGCCATCACGCAGTATTTTTTCGACAATGATATGTATCTGCGATTTCGCGACAGCGCCGTGCGTGCCGGTATAACAGTTCCGATCGTGCCGGGTATCTTGCCTGTAACCAATTTCGCGAAAGTCGTCGAATTCAGTGAGCGGTGTGGTGCGACAGTACCAACATGGATGGCGGAACTGTTTGACGGACTCGACCGAGATCCTGAAACACGGATGTTGGTTGCTGCGACAACAGCGCTTGATCAATGCGGCCGACTTCGGCAGGAAGGCGTTGACGCCTTTCATTTTTACACACTAAACCGTGCCGCCCTCAGTTATGCCATTTGTTGGCGTCTTGGCCTGCGGCCCACGCACAGAAAAATTGCTTAATAAATGAGCGGATTCCTAAAGGCACTGAGTGAACGCGTCCTTCTGTGCGACGGTGGAATGGGAAGTCGCGTTCAGGCCTTAGATTTGGATGTCGAACGCGATTTTCATGGCGCCGAGAATTGCACGGACG
>CAVOAK010000155.1:0-3552 GCA_963693665.1 Alphaproteobacteria bacterium
TCAGGCCACCATCATTTATAACTAATGACGCCAGGAGGTTCCAACAATGCAACGTATCAACCGAGGTGATGTACCGAGTAAGTACGCGTTCGATTGGCGGGATGAGCCGGTCCTTCGGGTGGCTCAGGGAGAGACATTTCAGCTTGAGACTGACGATGCTCTGTCGGGCCTGATTGCTGACGACAGCGACGATCCGTTTGTCCATAACTTTACCGACGAGCATGTCATTGAATTGCAAAAGGTGTGGCCGCCCGCCTATAACCCGGTGGTTGGCCCGATCTTTGTCGAAGGCTGCGAGCGCGGCGATACGCTGGCTGTCAAATTCGATTTTATCGATCCATGGCGCTATGGATTTTCCGGAATCCTGCCCGGCATAGGCCCGCTCGGCGATTCTCTTAAATGGGCGGAATGCGCGGAACCGCATGTTCAGGTGATCGAACATTTGCCCGGGCCAAGCGGCTACACCCGGGACGGTACGGGTAAATATTCAGACAAGCTGACGTGGGACCTGATGCCGTTTTGCGGCACGCTGGCATGTGCGCCCGAACGTGAAGTGTTCACCTCGCTCTTAGGTCAGGGCCCTTTTGGCGGAAATATCGATTGCCGCGATATCTGCGCCGGCAACACGGTTTTTCTAAACGCTTATCATGACGGCGGTATGCTCTATGTCGGAGACATGCATGGCGGCCAGGGCGACACAGAGTTTACTGGAATCGCCGACGAAGTACGGGCGACAGTTCAGTTAAGCGCGACCGTAATCAAGAACCGCCATGCGCCATGTGTCCGTATTGAAAAGCCCGACAGTGTGATCGCGGTTGGCATCAATCTGCCAATGGAACATGCGGTCTACGACGCGTGCGAAAACATGATGCAATGGCTGCGCGACGATTACGACATCAGCGGCAAGGATATGTACATCCGAATGTCGTGCGATCCTGCGTTCCGCATCCGCACATATCAGATGGTCCGCGCTCTCACGATCCAGCATGTCGTTGGGGCGGAGTATCCCAAGAAACGCCTTTTCCCGGCATTCTGATCCTCAGCTTCGATGGCTGGTGGGCATTCTCACGTTAATCGGAGGCGGCCGAGAAGGGCCGCATAGACACCCTTTCAGGCTGCAGCACTCGTGCTTTCCCATGCGTTGCCCTACCAAGATCTCATGCCGAACTACGTCGTTCTCAACGAAGGTCGCGGAATCATCCTTGGCATCAAACCTTAGCTGAGACCGGGAGGGCATACGCATTCGTTGCTGCGGGCAGCGTAACCGCTGCCGCGGTGAGCACCCCGCCTAAACTCACAAATGAACTTGTGGTGCGGCGCTGGCTGGAACTGCGGGGGGTGTACTCAGTGAAGGCTTGTCCGGGCCCTCGCCTGCAGGTGTGGACCGCGGACCCGAGAGGGTCTGAAAATCTGCACCTGTCGGGTTTTGGAAAACCCTGAGCCCGAAGAAAGGCAGCACGGCCAAGAGATGGTCAAATAGGTCGGCCTGTATGCCTTCATAGTTGATCCAATTAATATCGTTGGAGAAGACGTAAATCTCGAGCGGCAGGCCTTCTGGTGAGGGGGCGAGTTGACGAACCATCATGGTCATGTCGTCGCGAAAGTAACGGCTCTCCTTGATGTAAGCTTGGCAATAGGCTCGAAATGTGCCGAGGTTGGTCAATGCTCGACGATTGAGCGGAAGCTTCAATATCTCGTCGGCGCCGAGATCCGAGTTGGCCTCGGCCAGCTCCTTCTGCTTGGTCTCGAGATAAGGGGTAAGGCGTTTGAAGCTTGCGAACCGCGCCAACATCTCTTCATCACAGAAGCGCACGCTGGTCTGGTCTATCAGCAAGCTACGCTTGATACGCCGCCCTCCGGACTCGCTCATTCCCCGCCAATTCTTGAACGAGCTCTCAATAATCTTGTAGGTCGGGATCGTAACATAGGTGTTATCCCAGTTGCGCACCTTGACAGTGTGCAACGCCATATCCACGACGTCTCCGTCAGCACCGAATTGAGGCAATTCGATCCAGTCGCCCTTTCTCACCAGATCATTCGAGACAAGCTGAACGCCGGCGATAAAAGACAAAATTGTTTCACGAAAGACCAACAGGAGAACGGCAGTCACCGCACCGAGCCCGCCTAACATGCCCCAAGGCGAGCGGTCGAGCAGGGTGCTGACAACAATAATGCCGCCCAGCAGATAGACGACGAGTTTGGCGAGCTGGATATAACCCTTGATCGGGCGCTCTTTTGAAATTGGATAGAGCTGATAAATGTCTAGGGACGCGCTCAGCACTCGGACGAGTAATAATATCAGGACGGCGAAGATGAAGGCGAGTATGACGCGGCGCCCGAGGCCCAGGAATTCCGGGTAATGGGCAACGCCGATGTACAGGACGACTGCAGGCGCGAGGAGGGCTACGAGTTTGAACGCCCCGTGCCTGACGATTAGGTCATCCCACTGGCCAGGCGTGCGCGTTATTCCGCGGTAGAGCAGCGGAACACCAAGAAATCGGACGATTAGATAGGCTAACGCGGCCGCACCAAACATAATGATGGGATATATCCAACTCTCGCCGCCGAAGAATTCACTGGTCATGACCTAGCCTCTAATATCTCCCCAGGATGTTGATTCTTATATATGAATTAGCGTTGAAAGTCAGAACAATCGCGGGCTTTGTCAGAGCAACTTAGGCTGAAATAGATGGGGCGACGCGAAGATTAGGTATCTGATTGTGTTCAAGCCGCCAGTTGACGCCACTTGGCCAAGGCAGCGGAGTAGTTTTGCTTGAAAATATCGCGGCAGTTGAGGCGGCGATCCTGATTGAAGTGATTGTGGATCGCGGCGTGAACGGAGGTGAACTGCTGCAGGGTCTAAATGCCCCTGATATTTGCCATAGCCCGTTCGTGTCGCCGGAACGGCTGGTATGAATTTTCAGCCCGTTTGTTGAACCAGCGCCCACATTCTTTCCGATCCGAAACACTTACGGTCGTTATCGCCGCTCGGTACGATCGGAGAAGATCCGTAACGATAGACCGTGGATAGCCATAGCGCTTCATAGCGCGTTTCAGAAATTTGAGCGCTGCCCTGCAATCACGGCGTTTACTTGCGAGGACCTAGAGCACCTCACCTTCATGATCGACGGCGCGCCAGAGATAGTGCGTCTTCTTCGCTGTCTGACGTCAGCGCCAGTGCAAATACGACCGTTGATGAACGCGACACTTCCTGATCTCTGAAGCAAACAACAGACCGAAACGATTCCACCACAACCGAACGGTCTCATGGCAGATGTCGATACCGCGCTCAAACAGCAGATATTCGACCTGGCGCAGTGATAGCAGATAGCGGATATACATAGTCATCGTGAGGCGGATGATCTCGGGCGAACTGTTAAAATAACGAAATGGATTGCGCATTGGCCAAGGTTACGAGTGCTTCAGTGCAGACTCAAACCAGTTTGCTCTGACATTGCCCTCAGGCACCTCCAGGCCGGCTACGTGGGTGGTTTTTTCGCTGCAACGGTGTCGACCCGGGCTCCGGTTTTCCGCCGCCGCCAGTCGTTGCAA
>CAVOAK010000156.1:0-3547 GCA_963693665.1 Alphaproteobacteria bacterium
CAGGAATCAGGAAACTCATTAAACAATACCCAGCCAAAGGCAGCAGCGATTGGCATCCGCATGAAGTTTACCGGCTGAATTACGCGCGCCACGGTTAACGAAATTGCTTTCGTCACGGACAGGTAAGCCATCGTGAGGCACAGGCAGAGGACAACGATTATACCAAAATCATACAAAGTTGGCTGCTTCCAGGTCGCGAGGGCCATTGGAATTGATATTGGGATCATCAGCAGATGTGCGTAATAGACGATCATCGTCGCCGAAACGCCCTTTGAGAGTGATTTGATGACCGTATTGTCACTCGCATAGAACACCGCACTGATAAGTGCCGCCATCGCGGCAAAAGAAATCTCAATGATACCCGGGCGCAAAATAACCAGCACGCCGGCAAAACCAATCAGAGCGGCGATCCAACTGCGGGCATCAGCGTTCTCCCGTAAAAAGATAATCGCAAAGGCCATCGTCAGAAGCGGCGTCACAAATTGCAAAGCAAAAAAATCCGCGATCGGCATCGACGCGGTCGCAAAGAACCAGAAGATGATCCCCAGATAGGTAAACACGCCGGTCAGCAAATGCATAAAAAAGCGTTTGGGCATAAAGAGCAGTCTGCCGCCTTCGCTGAGATATACCGGCGCCAAAGCAACGACTGCAACGAGAGAGCGGATCATAGTCATTTGATAAGCGGAATAGGTGTCCCCCACTTCGCGCACCAGTGATGCCGCGCAAGCATAGAAAACACAGCTCGACAGCATCCAAAGCGACCCGACAACCGCACTCGGCAATTGTTTCATTTCTTCTTGCCTTGCTGGATGGCGTACCAGGCAGCCCCAAAAATGATCACCGCGCCAAACCACGTCCAAAGATCAGGGAACTCCCCAAACACCATAAAACCCATCGCGGCAGCAATCGGCATTCGCAAGAAGTTCGTCGGCTGTACGACACGGGCATCAGCCAGGGAGATACTCGAGGCGACACAAAACTGTGCCAGTGTTGCGAGCAGCGCCACGGCAATCAGGATCGGCCAGTCTGCCACAATCGGCATTTTCCAGGTCAGATAGGCGGGTATCACAGCAAGCACCAGGACGAGAACGTTGACATAAAATGTCATCACCATCGGCGAGTCATTGCGTGACAGCACCTTTATGCAGGTATTTACAAACGCGTATGCCGCTGCCGTGCCGAGGGCTGCGATAACACCAAGCGAAACCGGGATGTAGCCTGGTCGTATGATGACCATCACACCCAGGAAACCGATCAATGCCGCCAACCAGCTTTTGGCGCTGACTTTCTCTCGCAACAATATAGCTGCAACGGCAATAGTGAAGAGCGGCGAGACAAACTGGATGGCAAAGAAGTCACCGACCGGGATCTTTTCAGTCGCGTAGAACCACAAAAGAATAGAGATATAGGTTAGCACTGCACGGACGCAATGGAGCGGAAAAGCAGTGGTTTTGAGCTGGCTGAGGTCACCGCGCAGAATCAATGGCGTTAAGACGATCACGGCAACGAAACAGCGCAGAAACGCGAGTTCAAAGGTCGGATAACTACCTGCCAGATAGCGGGTCAGCGTCGCGGATGACACATAACAAATCGATGCGCCAAGCATCCACAAAGCGCCTTTAATCGCATTGGAATAGGCAGCATCGGTCACTTAGTCGTGGCCTCCTCGCGAATGACGTAATAGGCAGCCCCAAAAATTACCACCGCACCGACCCAGGTCCAAATACCGGGTAGCTGGCCGAACATCACATACCCAACACCGACCGTAAACGGCATGCGGAGGAAGTCGAACGGCCAGACAATGCGGGCATCCGCCGTCGCTATTGCTCGCGCCAACGCCCATTGCCCTGCGGTGGTAAAGACACCAAGCGCTATGATCCATCCGATGGTGTGGATTGGCGGCCATCGCCAGGCAAATAACAGAGGTATTACAGCCAACACGACCATGACCAGATTTCCAAAGACAGTGATCGTCGTCGTGCTCTCGGTCCGCGACAATTTTTTAATAAAGATGTTTGTGCAGCTATAGAGCACTGCAGACGCTAGCGCCGCCAACGCCGCAATGGTGATTGTCTCAAACCCCGGTCTCAGAATAATTAAGGTGCCGATAAACCCGACAATACAGGCGACCCAGCTGCCAACACGGGCTTTCTCACCAAGGAACAGTATCGCCGCGAGGATCATGAAAAGCGGCAGGGTGAATTGCAGGGCGTAGACATCAGCGATTGGCATATTTGCCAAGGCATAATAGGTCGCCCCCATCGCCAAATAGGTGAAAAAACCCCGCAGTAAAAACAGATGCCAGTTCTTAAGTGACTCCCGACCCGTGGCCCCAATATGCTTGCACAAAAATGGCAGCAAAATGACCGTTGCAACGACCGACCGCCAAAACACAATCTCCATAGTGTTGAGGTCAGACGACAGCTGTTTAACCAAACCGGCATTAATCGAATAGCCGATACCTGACAACACCATCCACCCGATGCCGCGCATGGCAGCGCTTCGGCTGTCAGTGCCGGCGCCGGCCGCCGTCATCCCTTTTTGGCTCCGCGGGTTTCACGACGCAGCACATCATAGGCACCGGCAAATATGACGACCGCCCCAACCCATGTCCAAATATCGGGCAGCTCCGCAAACATGACCCAGCCGACAACGACAGACCACGGCAGTCGTAGAAAATTGACCGATTGCACAATACGAGCATCGGCCTCGCGAATAGAGAATGTGAGGCAGACCATCGCCAACATAAACAACACGCCCATGAACAAAATTCCGGGCACTTGTTCCCAGCTTGGCGTCACCCAGCTCAGCGCGGCGGGAACGACCGCGAGCAGTGCCACAATCATATTGGACACCATCGTGATCATAATGGGGCTCTCGGAGCTACCCAGTTTACGAATGGCAATATTGGCTGCGGCAAATGCAAAGGCCGACGCAATCGCTGCAAGGGCGCCAGGATTCATCGGAATAATGCCCGGCCGCACGATTATGAGTGCGCCGCAAAAACCGATCACGCAAGAAATCCAACCACGTAACCCGACAAATTCACCGAGCAATAGACCGGCGAGCAGAATTGTAAAAAGAGGCACGGTAAAGAGCAGTGACTGGACGTTCGCAATATCCATCACAGAATAGGCATAGAAAGAGGCGTACATCCCGCCAAACGACAACAATCCGCGGATGATATAAAGACCCGAGCGTCGGCGAACGCCAGCGAATGAGCCTTTGTCCAAGCGCATCGCCAACGGCAAGAGCAATAACGCACTGATACTGCTAAAGAAGAAAAGAAGCTCTGAAACTCCGAAATCAAAGGACAGTTTTCTAACGAAGCCACTCGCTGTGGCCTGGAACGCCGTCGCCAACACCATCCATAAAACACCCCGAACAACCGGGTTTGATAAAATACCAGAATTCATGATGCCGGAGATCCAGTCGATGCTTGGGTCGCGTTTCGTTTTTTAGTTTCGCGCCACACTATGTAGTAAGACGCCGCAAAAATCACTGTCGCCCCAACCCAGGTCCAGAGATCCGGAAGTTCAACAAACAT
>CAVOAK010000157.1:0-3508 GCA_963693665.1 Alphaproteobacteria bacterium
TTCCCTTGTTGGCGATACTATGAATGTCGTCAGGCATTAACACGACGCCGATCCCAGGCTGCACAACGACCTCACGTTCAAATTCAAGCGTTGCTTTTCCCGGTGCTGAACCGTCATCGGTTCGCCGAAAGAATTGATTGACCTCTTCGCCCTCGATCGCCACCACGGATGCCCAAGTTGTATGATTGTGGGGCCGTGAGTAATGACCTGGCATCACCAGGTTCATATAGAGCGCGAAAGTTTGATCTCCGTCTTCTGAGAGAATATAGCGTCGTGTCGTATCGCCATCGGTTGGCGCCGGGAAATCATCCGCAGGAAAAAGCTCGCGTTTAGCGGCCAGTTCAGTAAGCGCTTTACGAATTTCTTCGAGTGAAGACGGATTGATGCCTTTCGTTTCGGCAATTTCGTGAACAATCGCGACCGTGCTCTCAACGGCGCCGGTTCGTTTGTCTGCGACCGAAGTATTGTCTACTGTTCCTGCCATGATGCCTCCATTGATTCGTGCGGCTAAAGTGTCGACCACACGTATCTGCCAATTGTTCTCTCAAGCCTACCGTCAGCGAAATGTTGCTGCAAGCAAGCCGTAGCCGCTAGAAACAAAAAAGCTGCGGAGTAGGGCAGGAAGATCTTAGGTCCAGTTCGTAGCTCGGTGCGGTGGCGCGTGATAGACTTTTCGAGATTTCGATAAGGGATAATAACCATGGCGCAATCGAACCAGTTTGTGCGAACTGCCTCCCATTGGGGTGCTTATTGGGCCGAGGTGGCGGAGGGTCGCGTTGTTGGCGTAAAGCCCTTTGAGCTCGACGAGCATCCATCTCCCCTTCTGCAGTCGGTCCCAGATGTTGTCCACGGGGCAAACCGTGTCGATCGACCCTACGTGCGGGAGGGCTTTCTTAATCATGGCAAAGACAGCGACAGATCCGGCCGCGGCGTCGAAGCTTTCGTGCCTATGGAATGGGAAACGGCCCTCGATCTCGCCGCCAGCGAGATCAAACGGGTCAAGAAGGAACACGGGAATTCCTCCATCTATGCCGGTTCATTTGGTTGGGCAAGCGCTGGGGCGTTCCACCATGCCCAAGGGCTCGTCAAACGCTTCATGAATGGCTATGGCGGCGCGACCGTTTATGCGTCCGGGTATTCGATGGGTGCTGCGGGGACTTTGTTGCCACATATCCTGGGAAATACTTCGGCAATCTCAGGGCCGATGACGACATGGTCCAGCGTCGCCGAAAGCACAGAGCTTATGGTCTCGTTTGGTGGTCTGCCGATGAAAAACATGCAGGTCGAGGCATTTTGTGCCGGCGATCATTCGGCAGAAAAGTGGTTGCGCCGTATCAGCCAGGGTAAGTGTGAGTTCGTTTATGTAGGACCGATCCGCGGCACTGATGCAGCGGACTTCCTCAATGCAGAATGGCTGCATCCGAGACCTGGTTCAGATACCGCGATGATGCTTGGCCTCGCCCACACGCTGGTCGAAGAAGGCCTGTATGATAGTGACTTTCTTGCAAGTCATACCGTCGGCTCCGATCAGTTTCTGAGCTACCTGACTGGCACGGTCGACGGCATACCCAAATCTCCTGAATGGGCGGCAAAAATCACCGAGATCGAAGCGAATGATATTCGCGCGCTCGCACGACGCATGGCTGGCTCTCGAACCATGATTACGATTAGCTGGTCGTTGCAACGAGCCGATCATGGGGAACAGCCATTTTGGATGGCGATAACGCTTGCCGCGATGTTGGGCCAAATTGGCCTGCCGGGCGGTGGTTTCGGGTGTTACGGATCGGTTAATCGGCTTGGTAATCATCGCCGCATCGTGCCTTCGCCTCACATGTCGCAGGGAAAGAACGCTGGAAACATCGCTGTTCCCGCGGTTTGCATAACTGACATGCTGCTCAATCCGGGTAAGTCGATTGAGTTTAATGGAGCCAAGTTCGACTACCCTGACATCAGGCTGATCTATTGGTGTGGCGGAAACCCATTCCATCATCAACAGAACCTGAATCGACTGATTGAAGGATGGCGTCGGCCTGAAACGGTCATTGTCAACGAGATTGCCTGGACGGCGACAGCGCGGCACGCCGACATAGTGTTTCCGGCGACGACGACGCTGGAGCGCAACGATATTACAGCCAGCGGCGCCGACCGATACTTGTTCGCCATGCATAAAGCGATCGACCCGGTTGCCGAAGCGCGCAACGACTTTGATATCTTCGCAGATCTGGCAGATCGCCTCAGCTTCCGTGAAGAGTTCACCGAGGGGCGCAACGAAAAGGAATGGTTGCGTCATCTCTATGACATTTCACGCCAACAAGGCGCGCAGTACGGCGTCGAGCTCCCTGATTTCGATGTGTTTTGGGAGAATGGCTATATCGATGTGCCGCCGCCGGAGAAGCCTGGAATCCTGATGGGCGAGTTTCGCGATAACCCGAAGGTTCACCCCCTCAAAACACCGTCTGGGAAAATTGAAATTTTTTCCGAGACAATCGCCTCGTTTGGTTACGATGATTGTCCCGGCCATCCGACATGGATCGAGCCCGGCGAATGGCTTGGTGCGACGGAAATGGTTCAGCGTTTTCCGCTCCACCTTATTTCCAACCAGCCAAATGGCCGATTGCATGGGCAAATGGACAATGGGCGGATAAGCCAAGGATTTAAGATTTCTGGCCGTGAAGCAATATGGCTTAACCCGCAAGACGCAACTGCGCGCGGCATTACCGGGGGGGACGTTCTGCGGGCCTTCAACGACCGCGGGCAATGCCTTGTCGGCGCTCACGTTACGGATGAGATCAGACCAGGCGTTGTCTTGATCCAAACCGGTGCCTGGTACGATCCAGTGGAGCGCGGGCATGTCGGTTCACTCGATCGTCATGGCAATCCCAATGTGCTGACGTTGGACAAAGGCACGTCGAAACTGGGCCAGGGATCGAGTGCACAATCTGCTTTGGTTGAAGTGGAGAAATGGCACGACGACGCACCTGCCGTTTCCATCTTCGAGCCGCCGCTTGTCGCAGCTGAATAATGGCAATGTTGGAGCTCTACAACTTTCCACCGTCAACTTGCAGTCTCAAGGTGAGGATATGTCTCGCTGAAAAGGGCCTGGAATGGGTTGATCACCGCTTGGACTCGCGGGAGGGCCAACATCTGAAGCCGGATTATCTGAAACTCAATCCGAACGGCGTTGTGCCGACGCTTGTCCACGACGGCAATGTGATAATCGATTCTTCTGTCATCCTTGAGTATCTAGACGAGATGTTTCCCGAGGTCAGGATGACACCTGAGGACCCGCTCGGCCGTGCGCATATGCGCAAATGGCTCCGCTATTTCGAGGAAGTTGCAACGCCGGCAGTCCGATTCCCGTCATTCAACCGTGTGCTCATCCATTCGTTCAGAAAACTCTCCGAGGACAAGTTCGAGAAGGCCGCGAAGTCTCGACCGTTGCGCAAGAATTTCTACCTCCGCATGGGACAGAAAGGCTTTAGCGAGGCGGATATTGCGAAGGCAGAAG
>CAVOAK010000158.1:0-3459 GCA_963693665.1 Alphaproteobacteria bacterium
CCGGAGATCCAGTCGATGCTTGGGTCGCGTTTCGTTTTTTAGTTTCGCGCCACACTATGTAGTAAGACGCCGCAAAAATCACTGTCGCCCCAACCCAGGTCCAGAGATCCGGAAGTTCAACAAACATCACGTAACCAATCGCTGCTGCGAATATCATCCGCGTAAACTGAAAGGGCTGGACCACACGGGCATCCGCGGCGCCGACCGCCGACGTAAAACAAATGCCTCCAACGGCACTGAAAAACGCTGCCCCAAATATCCACGGCACTTGCTCCATGGACGGTGTTACCCAAACAAAGAAAGTTGGGATCAACGCCAAAGGCAGCATAAGAAGGTTGGAATAAACCGTAATGGTACCAACGCTCTCCGTTCTGGTGAGAAGCTTTATCGTTGTGTTGGAGCCGGCCGACATCATCGCGGAGGCAATAGCCGCAACTGCCGCCAATGTAAGCTCGATAACGCCGGGCCGCATGACGATTAACGCACCCGCAAAGCCAATGAGGCACGCGGCCCAAGCCTGGCGATCTGTTTGCTGTTTCAGAACAAAAACAGCCAACATAATCGTAAATAGCGGGATGGTGAACTGCAGGGCAAATACATCTGCGATGGGCATTTCTCCCCAAGCATAGAACAGCATCACCATGGCGGTGTAGGCGAAAAATACCCGCAAACAATAGAGCGGCAAGCGACTGGTCCGCATCACGCCAAGCCCCTGACGCATGAGCCACGGCACAAGCAGAAGCAAACCAACAACATTGCGGAAAAAGACCAATTCCAAGGTTGGCACTTCACCCGCGAGTTGGCGCACGCAAGCACCTGCAGCAGCGCTGAGAAGCATTGCCAGGGTCATCCAGAGAATACCGGCGATAGGACGGTTAGGTTTCAACCCTGTTCCTCAATTTAAGAAAATGTTCCGCCGGTCGGCGAACCAAATTATATTTTTAATTGGGCGGACAATATCGCAAACAACCGAAAGGTGCACCGTCAGTTGATTATTCAAAAACCAACGGCTGGGATTCCATGTCGTCGGCGCGCATCGGAAAGTCGATACAGTCACGGACATTCATAATTTTAGTTCGTGAAATGAAAGCAGGGTCACGCTGTAAATCCATAGCGAACCGTGCACTAAAGACCGCTTTCCATGCGAGAGCCACAATTGTTTTGACGCTTTTAACTCGGATCATACGTTCGACGGTCGGCATCGGAATACTGGCGCGGAGTGCCAGCGCTGTCAAAACGAATTGATAATCCTTGCTGTCTAATGCAGCCGCAACGGAAACGTCCGTTAGGGCTTTTTCATCGAACAAACGTTTAGTCTGATAGCGCGGTGCCTCACTACCCTCAGCCGCTCCAATTGATTTCTTTTTTGAAGCGGTTTCAGCTTCTGCCACTTGTAGCTTTGCCACGACGCGGGCAGAGAGCTGGTCGCTTCGCGTTTCGATTGTCCTGTTCATACGGGCCACGACCTTGCTGTCTATTTCCCGGCACTTACAAAGTTTGGACAGCAGCGGGGCCGCAACAAACCGGACTAACCGGACGAGAAAATTATAGGAAAGGTCGCTTCGCTCGACCAATGCTGGCTGAATTTCCGAAACTGTCTCCGCCTTTTTGACGATCTTCTCCAGCACCAGTTCGGATAATGAAATGTCCTTGTTTACAGCGTGCCGTGACATCGTGACCGGACAGTCATCATTAATCAAAATATCATTTCCCGCTCGGCAATGGCACATTTGGCCCAATCCGGCGACCCAGACAGAACCGGAGCAGCGATTTCCTGATCGGCGTCACGAGCCAACCCCATAAAAATCTCACGGGGTGCGTCGGACGGTGAGCTAAAGGCCTCTGACAATATCCGGCGAACACTCACCAACTGGTCCCGCAGCAATGTCTCAAGGATTGTAAAACCCATACGCCACAAATTGCGTTTCTCGTCGTCGTCTAACCCTTCGCCAACGATCTTGCGCGCCAGCGCACAGTGGACAGATACATCCTCATTACGCGACAACATGACATCTGCTTGGTTTGGCGTTGATAAGTTCTCGGCAACAAGTCGACAGATATCCACCTCGCCTTTTTCAGCAAGAAAATAAAGTACTTCAGGTGGAGTGGCGGGATCAGCGGCCAGCGCTTTACGCGCCCATTACTTTGCAGGATGCCGCCTAACTCATGGTACCGTTTGGCTGCCGTTGCCATAAAATCACCTCGTCTATTGAGGCGGATGTTACCGAAACAGCCTTAAAATTTGGTTTCTTTGATTTCCGCGATTTGATGGCACTTTAGAGATAAGCAGTTAAGTTAATGTTCTTTATTCGGCCGCAGTCACGCTCGTATCCCGCGACGGCAAATCAAACGCTTCGGCCAAGACTTCATAAGACCGGAATCGCGCCTCCAATGTCGGGCACATCGTCAAAATGACAAACTCGTCAACATCATAGAGCTTGCCGGTTGCTAACATCTCGTCCCGTACTTGCTCGCCGGTGCCCCAAAAGCAGCGCTGACGATTATAACTTCTGAGGGCCTCTTCTTGCGGCGGGTATATATAGGATTCTGCCTCTTCAAAAGACGGTACTGGAGCTGCGAGCCCCTTGCGTTGCCGAACAGATGAAAGATCACGGCATTTCATCAAACGCTCGGCTTCCTCTTCAGTGTCGGCAGCCATCGCAAACACGCCAATATTAACGACAGGTTCCGGCCAAGCCTCCGAGGGCCGATAGTTATCACGATAAGCCGCAACGGCCTGTGGCCCACCCTCGGCTACGATGAAATGTGCGAATGAAAATGGTACACCAAAATAAGCTGCCATTGAGGCACTTTGATCACTTGAGCCCAGCATCCAAACATCCGGAACGGTTGGGCCCGCGGGCATCGCGCGGACGTTGGCAAACGGATGATCATCAGGAAGGTTGCCACCAAGATAGCCCATCATATCGCGAACCTGCGTCGGATAATGCTCTGCGCCCAGCGCGCCTGGCCCGGTTTGCAACGCCTGATCGGTCACTTGGTCACTTCCCGGTGCTCGTCCAATCCCAAGGTCGATCCGCCCCGGATACAAGGTTTCTATCGTGCGGAATGTTTCTGCCACTTTCAAAGGGCTGTAATGGGTAAGCATTATGCCGCCAGAACCAACCCGTATGCCCTGCGTTCGACCCGCAATTTGCGGAATCATTATCTCTGGCGCCGCACCGGCAAGCCCATTGCTGCTGTGATGCTCGGCAAGCCAGTAGCGATGATAACCAAGCCTGTCGACATGCTCGGCCAATGCCAGCGTATCGGCAACGGCATCTGCAGGGGTTGCACCGGTTCGTATTGGCGATTGGTCTAGAACACTGAGTAAAGTCATGAAACCATTTTAGACATAGTTGTGAGTGAATGCATCGGATTGCCTTGGCGGCGTCCAGCGCGCCGCATAGAGTACATCAATGACAGATCAATCGCCGCCCGAAAACAGCACCGCGCCAA
>CAVOAK010000159.1:0-3385 GCA_963693665.1 Alphaproteobacteria bacterium
AATCGCCAATTAACGTCCCCATAATTGCGCCCATTGCGCGGTCTTTTCGAAGATCGTCTGTCATTAGTTTCCTCCCGTTAATTTCTGGCCGAAGAATTGAAAGCCGCCTAAACTTTGCCCCCCCCCATTATCTCTTGCAAGTTGATCTGCCGCAAGTTTCAACGCCCATAAACGGTATTCAGGCGTAGACCAAGCTCTTCGAACAATGTCTAACTCCAGTCACGTCCCTGCTTTGGAGGCTATGCGGATGACCGAGCGGACCGGGTCAGTGTTTAGTGGCTTTTCGGCCAATACACGGGGCATGATTTGGATGATCCTCTCGGGTATAGGCTTCGTTCTGGCGCATACGGTTGTGCGGCATTTATCCTTTCAACTGCACCCGTTTGTTGTGACCTTCTTCATCATGCTCTTTGGCGCGTTTGTCATCCTGCCATCGTTCGTCAAACATGGATTGGCGCCGCTCCGCACTGAACGCCTTATGCTCCATGTTGCGCGTTCCATCTGCATCTCGATCGCTGTTGTCACCATGTATTACGCGCTCAGCACGACGCCAATTGCTCTTGTCACAGCGCTGAGTTTTCTGGTGCCCATATTTTCGACCCTGCTGGCGTGGCCGCTGCTCGGTGAAAAACTTCGCCTTCGCCGATTTCTCGCCATCATCGTCGGTTTCGGTGGTTCTATGATTATTCTGCGGCCTGGTTTTGCCGATGTTGGCTTGGGCCAAATTCTTGTCATCATTGCGGCTGTTTTCTTTTCTCTTTCGGTTCTCCTCATCCGCATGCTCGGGCGTACCGATTCGAGCATCACAATCACAAGCTATACAGTCATACTTTCCACTTCCCTCTCTCTTTTACCCGCCCTCTTCTTCTGGGAGTGGCCGAACTGGGGACAGTTGGTGTTCCTTGCATCGGGTGGTATTGCTGCAGCACTCGGCATTCTGCTTCTCTCAAACGCCCTGCGTCTCGCCGCAACGAATGTCGTCATGCCGCTCGATTACATGCGGCTACTATGGGCCTCCCTGCTTGGGTTCCTATTTTTCTCGGAAATCGCTGACCTATTTACCTGGGCAGGAGCGGCCGTCATTCTCGCTAGTGCAACGTATATCGGTTACCGGGAATCGATGCAGCGCAAACTGAATTCTTAGACGCGGCCTCATAGACGTCTTAGAAGACGGCAACAATGTCAAATTTTAGATTTGTGGAATAACTTAGAGGTGATGCACTTCATACATTAGGCGCTGCATACGGTTGTAATAAGTGAGTTCCCGCACTTGAACTCAGATACGAAGCCGACAATTATATGCCGGTCAGACCGAAGAATATCCGGTCGGCTTTTTGCTATCAGCGGCAAGTTGTAGCTTGGAATATAGAGCACCTCGATGCCTTGCGCCAAAGTACGCCATCCGACGATGAGGTTTGCACCCAAGTTCCACAACTTGCGCAGGTTCGTTTCAAACTCTCGCACATTTTGGGGCAATAATTGGGCGTCAGTTGTTGCGCTCAGCGCCATCTCTCATGCCTTCGCTACAAATTTTATCTTCAACAGCAATACAGCAATTGGCTTTTATAAAACCCTTAGGCTCGTCATATTTTTAGATATCTGAACCAATTTCTTAAACGAAATTTAATCTCAACCTGAGCCGCCTGTGCCGGGTTTAGTCAGCAGATGAAGCAACGAGATCCAGTGAACTCACAGTTGGACCTTCCACGGAGCGCGCGTTCAACCCTTCTACAAATCCTTTGAACTCGGGAAGTGCCTGGAAGCGTTTCCGAGCATCTTCGTCCTTCATCCACGCATGATGAACGAAGGAAACGCCATCTGGACGTTTGTACGAGGCATAACGGAAGCCTTAATTTTTCGATGCCTTTACCGCAGCGACAAAAGCGCGGATCGCTTCTTCTTGCGTTTCAACATTCTCAGCGGAAACACGATACTCAATCAAAACTTCCATAGCCTTCTCCTCTCATTGCAGCGAACTCAGGTCGACATGACTCGCAATCTCCACGTAGCGGGGCAACTGTCTAAGTTGTCGTTGAGCTCAACCATACGAGAGATGAAAGCAAGACGCGCGTTGCCCCCTCACCTACGTAGACGTATCGTTATTCGCAATCCACCCTGAGAGGTAGTTTATGTCCCCACCCGTCCGCCCTGTTGTCGTTTCAGAGCGCGTACCCGAAAAAGTCGATGTCGTCGTCGTCGGTGGTGGCATCGTCGGCGTTTCAGCGGCCTGGTTTCTGACCAAACAAGGGCTCAAAGTAGCGCTCTGTGAGAAAGGCGTGGTCGCCGGCGAGCAATCTTCCCGCAATTGGGGATTTTGTCGACAACAGGGTCGCGACCCAAGGGAACTACCACTCGCCATCGAGGCGTTGCGGATCTGGCGCAATCTGGATGCCGAAATCGAAGAAAGGACCGGTTTTACCCAAACAGGCATCATGTACATCGCCGGAACCAAAGATGAATTGGCAAAGTACGAGGCCTGGATCGAACACGCGCAGCTCTATCAGCTCGACACCCGACTCCTCAGCCCGGAAGAAATTAAAGAAGTTCTTCCAGACCTACGGACTGAATATCTTGGGGCATTGTGGACGCCGAGTGATGGGCGCGCCGAACCCTCAGAGGCGGCGCCAGCGATCGCAACCGCCGCAATTCGCCACGGTGCAGCTGTGCTGACTGGCTGTGCGGTTCGCGGCCTTGAGACGTCTGGTGGTCGTGTATCTGCGGTAGTGACAGAAAGAGGAACTATTCAATGCGGCGCGGTTCTCCTGGCGGGTGGAGCATGGTCTTCGCTACTCCTGAAGCGGCACGGCATCAATTTTCCCCAGCTCAAAGTACGATCTTCAGTTATGCGCACAACAGCGGGTCCGGAAGTAACGCGGGCCGGTATTTGGAGTCCTGATTTTGGAATCCGTCGACGCAGCGACGGAAAGTACACTCTCTCCCGTGGTGGCCCATCGACCGTTCACTTGGTTCCGGACACGTTCCGCTGGATGGGTAAGTTTTGGAACGCGTTTAGGGTCGAGCGAGAAAAGCTAAAATTCACCGTCGATGGCGCTTTCTTTCACGAACTGTTTCAAGATACGCAATGGGCGCTCGACGCCGAAAGTCCGTTTGAAAAAACTCGCATCCTCGATCCAACGCCGGACCACAAACTACTCGATAGAGCACTTGTGGAACTTAAGGAAGCCTTCCCAACACTTAGAGATCTGGAGACTGAGGAGCGTTGGGCCGGCATGGTCGATGTGACGCCGGATGCCCTGCCCTGCATCGCACCGATAGAACAAATGCCAGGGCTGTACCTTGCTTCCGGATTTTCCGGCCACGGCTTTGGCATCGGCCCCGGGGCAGGAAGGTTGGCCGCGGAAATGGTCGCGGGCACACCGACATG
>CAVOAK010000160.1:0-3310 GCA_963693665.1 Alphaproteobacteria bacterium
CCATCCGGCGCAATCTTGCATGCAAGCGCAAACAAATCAGCCGAACGCAGATGGTCGAGAACTTTCTCCTGCGGCTGTGCACCGAGCCATCGGACACGGTCGCTAAGACCGAGTTCCTGTGCATGTTTTTTAAGTTCCGGAAGACATTCACCGTCACCGATATGTTCGAAATTCCAATGACAGCTATCGGGCAACGCGGCGAGCGCTATCAAAAGGTCGTCAAATCCCTTTTTTGTCACCGCGCGCCCAATTGAAAGAATTACAACCGGGTCTTCTTGGTTGCCCTTTCGCCCTGCGCGCGCACGGGAGGCTGGGAACCTACCCAAATCTAGCCCGTGATAAACGAGCTCTACTTTTCCCGGTTCGTTCGTAAGAGACCGCAAATGCGCGGCGCCATGTTCAGTGCAGGTTACGAGCCATTCGACGTCACCAAGTTTTTCTCTCTTCTCCCATTCGGGGCTGGTCCAAATATCTTTGGCATGAGCGGAACAGCTCCACGGTAAGCCGGTCATCGTCGAGGCGTAGCGTGCAACCGATGCGGGGGTGTGAAGAAAGTGTGCATGAAGGTGGGTGATTTGCTTCGGCAATTCTGCAGCAAGCACGCAAGCCTGGCCGAAGCGGCGCACTCGGTTAGTGGTGAAATCGCGCCTGAGGTCCGCAAGCCAGAGCGCACGCGCTTTATGATAGCCGGCCATCAGTCGAACCTCGCTCCAGGCTCGGACGACTCGCTTCGGTTCATCTTTGAGATATTCAGGTAAATAGAGTACCGGCGCCTTTATTTCACGATGTACGGGATGGATTATTGTTTCGGTCGGGTGGCGTAAAGAGATGATGCGGACATCAATTCCACGCCGTTCCAAGCCGAGGATTTCCTGCGCGATGAAGGATTCCGAAAGGCGGGGATATCCCTTAAGGATGAATGCGACGGCCACGACCTTTGTTTTGCCCTCATTCGCAGGCGGCAGTAAAGCGATTATCCTCTGCTTTCGGCCAGCCGAGGCGTAGCTTGTCGGCGTTTTCGCAACAGTTGGTGGACAAGACGATTAACATTTTTGAGTCCGTCAAGGATGCCTGGGACAATACTGTCCGATGGTTTTTGCTGTTGTGGCAAGTCAAGCAAGGCAGTGATCATATCTTCCGTCGTACACTCACCATCATCACCTAACATTCGCACGAGCCCAATTTCCTGCGCGCGGCTGGCGCGAAGGTACTGCTCACGGCGCGGTATAGTTCGCGGCACGATAAGAGCGCGCTTGTCGAACGAGAGTATTTCACAAAACGTATTGTATCCCCCCATCGCGACGATACCCACCGCGCGCTCTATTAGCCTCTCAAGATGGGAATCAAACGTGATGGCATCGACATTGGGAAGCGCCTCCGCACGCGCCATAAAATCAGACTGGCGTTTCGACTGCATAAAGGGCCCGAGCACAATCAAAGCTCGATTCGGCATGTTGCTGTCGGCTTCGTAGGCGCGCAATACCCAATCAACCATCGTCTCGCCATCGCCGCCGCCGCCTGGGGTGACGAGAATGAAAGGGTCTTCAATCTGCATCGCAGGCGATTGATGCGGCGGATCGTTTAAAGCTGTGCGCTCAAGATATCCCGTATAGATTAGCTTATGGCGCACCGAATCGGGGACGTCGATACCAGCTAGCGGGTTACAAATCTGCGGCAGGCCATATACCCAAATATGATCGTAATATTTGGTGAGCGCAGGGACGACATTTTTTCGTTGCCATTCTGGCTGAAGTAAAGCCGGTTCATCCATGATGTCGCGCAAGCCCAACACTAAGGGCGTTCCGCGGCCCTTTAACATTTCAAGTGTATCAACGACTTCGCCGCGCAGACCGAGCGGCTCCTTATCGACGATGAAGACGTCGGGGTCGAAAATTTCTGCCGTATGACGAATGATCGAGGCGCGCATTGCTAATGTTTCCCCGATATCGATATGCAGGCTGAGCGACGTATATTCGCCGTTCCGAAGTTTAATGACACCTGGAATACGAACGAAGTCCACCCGTGAGCGAAAATCGAAACGGCCAATGATGGGAGAGCCACAAAGAATTAGGACAGTCATGTTCTTGTTGCGTTCGACAAGCGAATGCGCAATTGCCTGGCACCGGCGCAAATGACCAAGGCCAAATGTGTCGTGACAATAGATTAGTATCCGCGCATGTTTGCGGCGGTTGGTCTTACCAGCCCGCATCATTGCCCCCAACGGCCGACCATTCTGATGTGACTATCGCATGGGATGGCGTCGGATTGTAAAGGGTTCTTTTTTGTTTTAGGCGTGTGCAGGCGCTTACCAGCTGGTAAGCCTGCGCTAGTTTGTGGATATTTGGATTGTAGTCAGGCGACATTGTATCGACTGAACGGGTCCCTGGATGGAACATGCAGCCGTCAATTTTTAAATACATTCTTCACTACAGCAAACCGCAGCAACTTTTCCTGCTGGTTGTGATTTTGGGGTCGTATCCCTTCCTGTATCTGTCGCTTGATTTGCCAAAGCTGATCATCAATAAAGCAATAGGTGGTGAAGCGGATGGAGATGTCTACATCGTCTCTTTCTTCGGCATCAACGTGCCATTCCATTTGGACCAGATTCCGTTCCTGTTGAGCCTCAGCTTCATCTACCTCTTGTTGGTTCTCATTAATGGCGGGTTTAAGTACTACATAAACGTCTACAAAGGTCAGCTCGGTGAGCGACTCTTACGCCGGCTTCGATACCAACTTTTTGGCAGAATTTTGCGCTTTCCCCTCAAGCATTTTCGAAAGATCAGCCAGGGTGAGCTGATTCCCATGATCACCGCTGAGGTCGAGCCACTTGGCGGATTTATAGGGACTGCTTTTGCCGACCCCTTGTTTCAGGGCGGTCAGCTGGTGATCATTCTCGGCTTTATCATGATTCAAGACCCAACACTAGGTGCTGCGGCGATCGCCTTCTACCCGCTGCAAATGTACGTCATCCCAAAACTTCAGCGCAAAGTTAACGCTCTCGGCAAACAGCGCGTCCAAAACGTACGCCGGCTCTCCGAACATATTGGCGAATCGGTGGCAGGTATTGTTGAGGTGCACGCGCACGATACAGGTGGCCTAGAGTTGGCCCGTCTCACCGACCGTCTCGGAGCGATCTATTGGATTCGCTATGAGATTTACCGGCGAAAGTTTTTTATCAAGTTCCTCAATAATTTTATCGACAAGTTAACGCCGTTCTTTTTCTTCTCGATTGGCGGGTATCTGGTAATCGTTGGCCAGCTCAGTTTCGGGGCCTTGGTGGCAGTGCTCGCGGCGTACAAGGATCTTGCGG
>CAVOAK010000161.1:0-3288 GCA_963693665.1 Alphaproteobacteria bacterium
CCTGTTCAACCGCCTTGCGATACCATTTTTCATCTCCGTACCTGCCGCACACCGCAAAACGGACATTGCGTGCAACCTACAAAGGAAAACCCCCGCAACCAATTAAGGATCCCGGGGGATAGTTTCAATGAAATCGAAAAGCCGTCTCCGACTATGTATTACCCTAGATTAGCCGGCGAGTGCCGCGACAATCGTCGCGAATAGAGTTGTCAGCTGACCGCCGACAAGCGCCAGGCCGCCAATAATGACAACGGCAATGCCGGCTGCAATTAGGCCATATTCAATTGCGGTCGCTCCCGAAGACTCACTCCCGGAATTCCTGCGTTTTGGAAATAAGTTTGGCAATCATCATCATACCCTCCATCAATTGAAAATGACCGGATGTGGGCGCCGACGGTATTTTTGAACTGTTGACGCCCGGCGATTCCTAAAATGGTGCAACGCACCAACCCCCGTAATTCAGTGTCTTAGAATATCATTTGCCACGAGCCTCAAACAACAAATTTTACCGGCGCGCTTATGCAGAAACTATTTCAAGCCACGAACTTTGTTCATCAATTCAGGCAGCGTCATTGCAACATCTGTGTAGGAATTCAATGCGGTGCTAATTTGATCGCTGTCCATACTCCAGTCTTCTACTGTTAATGGCGCAATTGTACTTTCGCAAAATGACCTATATTGACCGATTGCCGTCGCGCCATCGCCGATATGATCCGCAAGAATTGCGAGCGCAAGTTGCCTTGGACCGCTTCCCATATAGCCCCATTCAAATCCAGTCGTGGATAGCTGCCGAAGGTCAACGCGTGGATCGAGCGGAAGCCCGTCGACAGTAACAGTGCATACTCCGTCGCCGCGTCGTCCACGGTATCTCTTCATCCGCCAACTATCTCATCAGGCGATGTCGCTGCGCTGAATGCATACGTCGAAAATCTTTCGAATATACCTATCAGTGGCTTCAATTTGGACGAGCAGAAAGCTTTCTGGATTAATCTTTACAACGCTCTGACTGTCAAAGTCGTGTTGGCGGCATACCCTGTCAAAAGTACCCGCGATATCGCCGTCTCGCCCGGCCTATTCGCACGAGGCCCAAGGGGCAAAAAGCTCATCGAGATTGAGGGCAAGGCAGTCGGTCTGAATGACATCAAGCATCGTATCCTCAGACCTATATGGCGGGATCCACGCCTACATTATGCGCTTAACTGTGCAGCGATCGGCTGCCCCAATCTTCGAAACGAAGTCTTTACGTCGTCCAATACCGAAAGTCTGCTGGAAGCGGCGGCGCGTGACTATGTCAACAATCCGCGCGGCGCCAACATTTTCGATAAAACACTGACGGTCTCAAGTATCTATGTCTGGTTTGCCGAGGATTTTGGCAAGTCCGACGCAGTGATCATCACCCACCTGCGTCGTTACGCTGAGGCTGAGCTTTTGGAGAAGTTAGCTGGTATCGATGCAATTGGCGGGATGGCGTACAACTGGGGTCTTAACGACGCGCCTAATTTCTAGTGGTTGTCATACCTTGATTCCGGAATTCTTGCTGTATTCTGATCCGACAAAATTGCCCGTCGAAATCGCCTGGAGTAGTAAATCGATGCGAGGCGATCCGGTGAAACACCGAGATGGTAGAGTGCATGAATTCTTAGCCAGCCAAAAACTATAGCGATCGAATTTCGGCCCTCGAACCGGCGTGACGACGTCACAAGTGGCGGTTCAAGTATACAAACTGTTCGCCCGAAGCGTTCCATGCGGCGAACAAAATCAAAATCCTCCATCAAGGCGATCGGACGCATGCCACCGATGGTGTCATACACATCCCGTCGCACGAAGATTGCTGAATCTCCGTAATAGAGGCCGCGCCTGCGAATCCAGGCATAGTAGCGTGTTAGCCATCGGCTAAATCTCGCCTCACCGCTAAACAACAATCGAAAATTTCCGCCGACAATAGCCGGTGACATCGCAAGGTTTTCAACGATGCGATCCAGACCGCCAGCAGGAAATTCTGAATCTGCGTGTAGAAACAGAAAGACATCGCCAGTTGCCACATCAGCGCCACACCTCAACTGCACTCCCCGCCCCGGTTGAGATTCCACAACCTGAACATCGAACTTGCGTGCCTCATCAACAGTCATGTCGCGACTTCCACCGTCAACGACAATGACTTCATGCACAGCTGTTTCGCATCTCAAAGCAGCGAGCAGACGTGGCAGATTTTGAACCTCATTGAGTGCCGGTATGACAACAGAAATCATCTTCGGTTCGCCTGCCATACATCTTGTCGCGTCACGAGGCCAATCTCTTCAAATGTCCGCACCGCCCTGGTCCAGCGACGTCCAAGCCGATAGTACGCAATAGTCTTAGCGGCCAGCCCCGGCATTGCAAAACGCGTGAGCGCGGCGCGCGAACATTCTCCCCATATCGATTTCACCCAGAGAAAAATCGCCAACCGTTCATCGATATCAATACCCATGATTTCGTTCTGGAGAAGATTTTTTTCAAAGGCAACATGGCGCGCCTCATCACGCGAGACCTTCCTGTTGATCTGAGCGAGAAGTTGACATGGAAACCATTTTATCAGGTCCTGTTGCAGCCGCAGCGCCTCACCTTCGAGAAGAATATGGAAAGCAACGATCAAACCATGGTAGCTGCCAGGCCATGCAACAGCCCCCTCAAGAGCAGTGGCAAGTGACTCGTTCATTGGCGCGACATCGCCCAATCGCCGAAGGTGCATCAGATATGTATCCGCATGGCGCTCTTCGTCCTTAATCTGAGCGTGCAGGAATTGGCGTACACAGGAGCCGGTTAACTCCCCGAGTAGCCGTTGGCAGGCCCATATGGTTGCTATCTCTCCATAATAGAGTTGGCTCACCGCTGCAGTATAAAGTTTTGGGGATATCCACTTCGGGAGTATGAGCTCTTGATCCCATTCGATATCTCCAAGAGGCGACCACTGGTCCTTGGTCACATTCTCCAACAGCGTGGCAAGGCGGTTGTCGCTGTCGGTCGCCACCATGTTTGTCTTGCTGCTCACGAACCTCGCCCGTGGGTTAGCTGAGGCGGCAACCGGCGTCGTCAATGGACGCAAAATATCGTTTGATCCGATCATCAGCGCGACCGCTAGAGAAGTGCTAAGAAAGTTGACCGAACCATCGTCGGTCGCTGCCTCAGCCGATGCCGTCATCTGATTATCTGCACCATCGACCTAGTCACATCTTCGCGAGGAAGACGGCGGTTAGCCGGCCGATGAGATCGCAGGGATTATCCGTATCGGTCTGCATACCGCAAACACGC
>CAVOAK010000162.1:0-3129 GCA_963693665.1 Alphaproteobacteria bacterium
AGCTACGTCCACCGTTATTACGCTGGCGATGACACAATGATCCAGGTCATGACGGTCAATGGCACGGAAGACCAGCACGTGGAGGAAATTACTCTCTATGTGCCATATCAGAGTTACTACCCTGATAGCGTGGGCGAATGGGCACAATGGACGGAGAAAGGCGGAAAATTGGGTGCCGCCAGCTATCGACTAGATGACGGTACCGAGTATAGTCGTATTTGGTTTGATAAGACCGTTGGACATGCAGAGCCAGTACAATATAGGGAGTTCGTATACGAGGACCCCGAATCCGACGAGTCTCGTGAGAATTTTCAAAAGGCGATGCTTTTCGGCCGAAATCTGGAGGCTGACAAAAAAAACGAGTATCTCCTGTTAACCGTTGAGTCGTATGGCGGAGAGCAAACTGTTGAATTATTGATCGGTGTGGACATTGAGATCCCCTTGCTGAAAATCATCTAGGCGGTGATAACGAGTGCCTAGACGGCCGGATGGGCCCACGGTCAGGGACCACGCACTACAAAGGAGTATCGGATGAGCGACTTTCTTCTCGATAACTTGGCCGACCTATTTGAATTTTTGAAGTTTTTTGGCATAGCGGCGGTATTCGTGATCATTTTTGTCGGCGTGTATTCTGCAGTGACACGACATGACGAGATCAAACTCATCAAGGAAAATTCGACGGCGGCGGCGATCGCTTTTTCGGGCAGCCTGATCGGCTTCGCCCTGCCCCTCGCCAGTGCCATGATAAGTTCGGTTACCATCCTCGAGATGACCATATGGGGCTTCGTTGCCCTGATCGTTCAAATCATCGTCTACCTCTTGGTTCGCCTCCCCATGCCAAGAATTTCGGAACGCATCACAGCGAACGAAGTCGCAGCCGGTATCTGGCTCGGCGCAGCCTCCCTGGTAGGGGGCATCCTCAATGCGGCCAGTATGACGACGTGAGAAAGGAGCGGTGCCCATGATTCGCGCGAAGACGTTTAGGCTGGCATTGCTGGGGGGATGCGCCCTAATCCTCGGCGCTTGTGGCGAAAACAAAGAAGAAGCACTCACCTACGAATCTGTGGAAGCTTGTACCGCCGCAGGCCTTCAAGACGCGGCCACGTGCCAGACGGAGTTCGATAAGGCGCAAGAACGGCACAACGAAGTTGCTCCTCGCTACGCCAGGTCCAATCAATGCTACTCCGACTTTGGTTATAACCGATGCTACAGTCACCGAACGTCGAGTGGTTCGGTCTGGCTGCCGTTCATGGTGGGCTACATGTTGGCGCCGCGCGGTATGACATCGGTTTATTCGCAACCGCTCTATCGGCCGAGCAATGATACCGGACGTTTCTACACCGCCAGTAATAAGCCGATCGGTGCGGTGTCGAAATCCGGCCGTACTCTTGTCCGTAAATCGATGGTCAGCAAACCGCAAGCGCGTACCCGAACGGTCTCACGAGGCGGGTTTGGAGCACGGGCCACAAGCTCAGGTAGTTAACGACGCCTCCCCCCCCGGAAAGAGATCGAGTGCACCGCGCAAGCCTCGTAGCCGACGAGCCTAGACCGCGTACCGCAGCCCAAACGATTGCACAACTACGTTTGCAACTTGCTGGATCTGCGGTCGAGCCAGACAACGGCTATGCCCGCGAGCAATCCGAACAGGTGACCCTCGAATGAGTAGTGGCCCCAGATTGGCAGGACTCCCCACAATAGTCCGCCGTACATGGTTATCGAAACGAACGCGATGATGATGGACAGGATGGTGCGTTCGATCGCCGCCCGGGCCAACAAAGCGCCGAAGTAACCGAAGACCAATCCGCTTGCTCCCACGTGATAGGCGTCCCGCGCAAATAACCAAACAAATATTCCGGACAGCAAGGCGATCCCGACTGTCAGCGTCCAAAACCGCTTGCTCCCTGCGGTTATGGTCAGGCCGCCCAGGATGATGAGCGGGATCGTATTCGATACGGCGTGCCAGAATCCGGCGTGAATGAATGGCGCGAGAGGGATGCCAATTAGCCCGCTGAGGTTGCGGGGGAGTATTCCCCACACAGTCAGACGATGGCTCAGGCTGAAATTCACGATCTCGACAATCCAAATTACGGCTACGAGACCGAAGAGAGGCCGAAGTTTTACTTTGAGAAATTTCATTTGGAATGCTTGCCTGTTTCAGATGTACTTGTCCAGCAGACGCGCTCCCAATCTGCGGGAGTCGACCGCGTTCAGGCAACTCCAATCAGAACTGATATGTTAACTGCCCTAGTCTGGACATTGTCACAAGCAATGTCAGACCAAATCGAGCCATACTGCTGAAGTGCAGAGAGCAGGGAGTTTCAGCCTGCAAGCTGCTGCAATTCGGCGAGCGCGGCCGCTCGATTTAGCGAAAAGTTCGTCCACCAAGAACACATCCAAGTTAGGTCTCACCTATCAATCGATATTCAATTGCTTGCGAAATTCGTTGGCTGTTTCTGGTGAAACATCAATTTTCTGAGCTTTATTTATTTTCCTGAGAATATCCTCCAGCGCCTTGCCGAGTCGGCCGCCATCGACCAGCGCTTCCGCGCAGGTATGGATGAGAGGCACCTTGCTTGCCGGCACACGCACCTCGACCTCTTGGACCGCTGCCAATGTTCGTATTTTTGAGTTACGTAAAAATGGGATGTATTGATGGTCAGTATTGAGAATATGGCTCGTCAGCCAACTCTTCAGGAAGTTGAGGACTTTGTCTGTATCGAGACGGTCCGGCTCGATGTCGTAGATCTGCTTGATCGCATAGACCTTTTGTCGGAGCTTCTTATGCTGGCGTTTGTGACTTTCTAGCGCAGGATAGCCGTACATTTCCAGATAGCGCTCTTCGCGTGCAAAATGCATATCGACGTAGTCGATAAGGGCGGTGATCGTAGCTGCCACGTGCCGATGCAACGCACCACGCTCCACTTCATCATGTAGTGCATTGACGATGTCAAACAGCATGCGGTGATCGTCATCAATGGAAGCGATCCCACAACGGTACTTTTCTTCCCACTCAAGAAAAGCCATGCCAACCCTCGTTCAACCGGCTTTGATACCACGCGCCCGACCGCGCCCTGCTGAATCCAATTTCAGCATAATTGTGCAGGCTATAATGTCACTAGTTTCTTCGAG
>CAVOAK010000163.1:0-3093 GCA_963693665.1 Alphaproteobacteria bacterium
ACATCACCGCCAAGTCCCGCCGCTTCTTGGCCGAATTGTATTCGATAGCCGTCGGTCGGTTTAATGGCGCTATCGCGCTTGTCGTAAGTGAGGTTGTGCCCAATCGAGGACGTCAGCGATGTTCCTGCCTGTTCCCGGATCAGCCTGGAAGCGATGTCCTTAACCTTGCTGATCTTGTCCTGACGCAAGGTATATACGACGCCATGGCGGAGATCTTCCGCGACGGTGTAATTCGCCCGCAAACCTGCGCCCACCGTCTCCTGATCGAACGAGCTCTCATCTTGAAAATCGATGCTCTTGCGAAATACGTCAAACCCAGCGGCAATATCGCGATCAAGAAAATAGGGTTCGGTGAAGCTCAAGTCTATTTCCTGGCGGCGCGAAGAGAATGTGAGCCCAAGGCGTAGGTCCTGCCCGCGGCCCAACAGGTTTCGTTCGCGAATACTGACATTTCCGAGTAAGCCATCTTGTGTCGAAACGCCGGCACCGAAGCTAAGTTCACCGGTTGATTTTTCCGTAACGGCGACCGTGATCACAGATTGGTCCGGCTGATCGCCTTGCTCGGTAGTGACTGCAACTATCTCGAACAGGCCAAGATTACGAATAGACTGGCGCGAGCGCCTAATTTTGGCCGCGTTGAATGCATCCCCCTCTACAAGGCGGAATTCCCGCCGGACCACTTTGTCCAGAGTCCGTCCATTGCCAACAATATCGATGCGTTGGACATAAACGCGCGGCCCTTCATCTATTTCATAGCTGACGTCGATGAAGCGCTGTTCGCGATCACGTTTGAGTCTGGGGCGAATATCGACGAACGCATAGCCCAGATTGCCGACCGAATCCGTCAATGCCTGAACTGAATTTTCGACCTCATCCGCATCATACCAATCATCCTCAATGGTGGTCAGAACGGGCGTGAGAGATTCGCCGTCTAAGTTACGCAATTGGCTGTTTACGCTCAGGCTGCCAAAACGATAACGCTCCCCCTCATCCAACGTAAAGGTGACATAAAAATCTTTACGATCTCGAGTTAGTTCGGCAACCGCTGAGACCACACGAAAATCAGCATATCCGCTGCCGAGATAGAATTTCCTCAACAGCTCGCGGTCAAAGGTCAAGCGGTCGGGGTCGTAAGTGTCATCGCTGGTCAGAAAGCGCCACCAAGCAGATTCACGCGTCTGAATTTCATCGCGCAAATCGCCGTCATCAAATATTTTATTGCCGACAAAACTGATGCTTCGCACGCCTGTCAGCGGACCTTCGTCAATTTCGAATACCAAATCCACTCGGTTTTGCGGCTGTTGAATAACTTTAGGTTCGATATGGGCCGCAAACCGTCCGCTTCGGCGATAGATTTCCACCAGCCGCTGAACATCGCTTTGCACTCGGGTGCGGGTATAGACCACACGGGCGCGGAGCTGCGTCTCGGCCTCAAGCACGTCATCATCAATTCGTTTATTGCCTTCAAATGCAACACGATTAATGATCGGGTTTTCAACCACCCTGACTATCAATGCGTTGCCTTCCCGCCTGATGGTCGCATCGGCAAACAGGCCCGTGGCAAATAGGTTTTTTAGCGAGTCATTGATTTCCCGCGCGTCGAAGGCATCGCCCGTTGTGGTCGCAAGGTAAGACCGGACCGTATCGGCCTCAATTCGCTCATTGCCTTCCACCAAAACTTCGCCGATGACGGATTGCGCAATGGCGGGTGGTCCGGAAAACGCCAGCACGATGGCGAACGCCAGGGCGGCGCAGGAAAGGAATCTCAATCTAAACATACCGGCCTAACATGCATCTCAGGGATGACCGCTCAGGGCGCCACACGCTCACGATGCCAATCCAAGGATATCCTTGCCGGTTACCCAGATCATCAGAACAATGATCAGGACCAAGCCCACAGTCTGGCCGATATTTTGAATCTGCGGCTTGAGCGGCCGCCCCAACAGCGCTTCGAAAAAATTAAACAATAAATGCCCGCCATCCAAAACCGGTATGGGAACGAGATTGATGAGCCCGAGGCTGATGGAAATTACGGCAAGAAAAAATGCCAGCCCGGCAATACCACCTGCCGCCACCTGGCTCGACATAACAGCAATGCGGATGGGACCGCCGAGATCACTTGTAGAACGCGACCCGCCGATCATTTGCCCTACAGCCTTGCCCGAGGCGGTAATCACATAAACGGTTTGTTTCACTGCCTGCCATATCGCCGTGCCCGGATCATGTTGGATGAACGCCACCTGAGGCACGCTAATGCCAAGCATCGGGCGCTGCGTTTCATTGCCGAAGGTATCCTGGGCTGCAACCATGCGCGGTGTCGCCGTGAGCGCCACTTCCGTACCATCGCGCAGCACGATCACATCAAGCTCATCGCCCAAATTCATTAGCACCGTGGCTTGGATGTCTTCAAACCGGCTGATTTCCTGCTCATTGATGCGGATAAACTCATCCCCAGCCATGAGCCCTGCCTCTTCCGCCGCACTGTCGCTGACGACGGCGCCGACAATCGCCGGCGTAACCTGCTGGCCAACGGTCGCAAATAGAACCGCAAAAATCACAATCGCCAAAATGAAGTTTGCCAGCGGCCCGGCGACGGCCACTGCGGAGCGCTGACCTACGCTCTTATTGTGAAAACACTTTGCCTGCTCTTCGGCAGACATTTGCTCGGCATCTTCCGCCGGCGTGGTGCTGGTAACATTGCTGTCGCCAAGAAATTTCACATATCCACCGAGCGGCAGAAGGCAAAATTTCCACCGAGTGCCAGAGCGATCATTGATGCCGAACAGCTCCGGGCCAAAGCCAATGGAGAAAACTTCTACGCTCACCCGGTTAGCGCGAGCGACCAGATAGTGGCCAAGCTCATGAAAAAACACCACCGGCGTAATCACCGCCAGAAACGGCCAAATATAGTTCAATTTTTCAACAATAATATCCATATTAACCTATCGGCTTGAATGCGGCAGAGATGCGCGATGTATATGGGGTTTCATATATCGCCCGTCCAGCATCACAAATTCCTCAACGCCACGTCGCGCGAGCCACTCGAAGTCGCCGGAAAATATCGTAGCTCCCCGGCAGTGAATCCGCTTGCCC
>CAVOAK010000164.1:0-3091 GCA_963693665.1 Alphaproteobacteria bacterium
ATATCCCATATTGTGCCTTCAAAGTCAGGAGGCGCCAATGGGCTTCCGGCAACAGAACGCGACTTTAATCCTCTACGAACGCTCTGAAGTCTGGCCTTGTCTTCGACCATCACATCGGCGATCCAACTATGCAAATCGCTGACAGTCTTGCGCTTCGGTTTTGGGTCGAATGTCGCCAACCCCCATGTGGCATGAACTTCCTCGGCTCCTAGTGGCCGCATGCACATGTAATTAATTAAATCCGGAGTCAGCGCGACCACGTGGGAGGGATAAACGCAAAACATCATGGTGTAGCGTTGTTCCTTGTCGGTCAGGTCGGGATGGTGGGGCGTGCGCGGCGGCCATTTCGGCGGATAGTGGGATTCATAACCGGTGAACCCCTTACCGCCAGGATACTTCTTGCAGAGCCGTGTTGGCGTCACATCATGCAGCGTTTCGTAGTGGGTAAAGCTCAGGTGATACCCCTCCATGAAGTTCTCGACGAGGCACTTCCAGTTGGTATCCCAGGCCTGCTCTTCGCGAAACTGATGGGCCATCTCGCCCATATGATAATTCTTAATGAGGGGCTCTAGGCTTTTCAGCCGTGGTGCCAGTGGTTTGGCCCTGCCATCCAGATTCACATAGATAAAGCCCTGCCATATCTCGGTTGCGAATTCCGGCAGGCGGCACTTCGTAACATCGAATTCCGCGACCTTGTCCATATAGGGCGCCCGCAAAAGCTGGCCGTCGGTGCCATAGGTCCAGGCATGGTAGGGGCAGACGAAGTTTTTGGCGTTTCCCCCGCCCACGGCAATTACGGAAGAGCGGTGGCGGCAGACATTGGAGAGCACGCGCACCTCGTCGTCCCTGCCCCGGACAACGATCAGCGGCTCATCGATCAATTCTGTCGTGAAATAGTCGCCCGCTTTGGGGACTTCTTCGACCCGACCAAGGCAGATCCATTCCTTGCGGAAGATCTCTTCCCGCTCAAGTTCGAGAAACGCCTCGGAAGTGTAGCAGTCGGGCGGCAATGTCACCGCCTGACCAGAATTGCGATTTTCGAGCTCGCCCAGAGCGAGACGAATTGATTGAATTTCGTCCGATCCTCGCATTGTCGATAACTCCGCTGACTAACCACGCGTTGTCATACTCTAATGTATACTAGCAAAACGGATTGGCAGAGTCTGTTACCGTTTCCTATCATCATCGGCAATGAGCGACGCTCCAGTCATATCACCAACCGCCTCCGACAGCGCGACGGCGGTTGTGCCGGAAGCCACAAAACTAGAGTACCGCGGCATTTCTCTCACCGTTACCTTGGCGGTGAATTTGGGCCTGTTGGTTTTACTTTCCGTCGCAGTTGTCCTGTTTATCTGTCTTTGGAGCGCGCAGCGAAATACCCTGAATCTGCTTAGCGACAGGGCAAGCCTGGCCATCGATTCGGCGATTACGCGCATCGAACAGCATCTAACACCGGCCAGCGATCTCTGCCGGAAGCGCCATACCAGAAATCTGTAGTGCAGCACGGTTCGCCGGCAACTCGCATTCGGTCTTGTAACCGAATATTTCCAACAGCAGAATTTTAGACATCGCCGTTTATCCGAGCCTCCAGCTCTTCGATTCGTCGCTTTAGCGGCGCTGTGATTTCATCAACTTCAGCTTCCGTATATCTGGGAATTATGTGCTGTGTGCAGTTGATGTCACAGGCTGAAATCTCGAAGACGACGGCCTGCTCGGGTACGGCTTTATAGTCGGCATCGGTTAAACGCTCCATGAGTTCAGCGTCATCCGTGAAGCCGGCCAGTCCCCAAATCTTAACCCGTCGGCGGTTCGGATAGTCCATGAGGAAGATATAGGCCTTGTCGTTCTCACTGAGATTACCAGCCGTAATGTATTGCCGGTTGCCTCGAAAGTTGGCGAATGCCAACGTTTTCTTGTCCAGTACTTTCAGGAACCCGGTCCTGCCACCACGGTGCTGGATATAAGGTTGACCGTCGAAATTGACGGTACCGAGATAGAATGAATCCCGCTCGCCGATAAACTGGACCAGATCGTCTGAGAGAGTGTTCTGCCAATAATCTCTTTTTCTCCATTTTCAACAAGCTCCGGCGTGAGCCACGATGTTCCTGGATCGCTTTAACTGCATCCGTGAACATGACGTCGACAGTATTTTTCTTGTCCATGCTTCGAACTCCAGTTTCGCGATTATTGGTGCGGTCGGCGGGCCGGGCGAGCATCATACGACGGCAAATTTTGGGCCCACTTTAGTCCGCAGCCCTGACCATTTCTGCCGGAAGTGCGGCCCCTGCCAATTGCCGGAATACGAGCCGCGCGTAGAGTCCGCGGCGGGACAGAAGGCCGTCGTGGGTCCCGCTTTCCGCAACACGACCATCTTCCAACACAATAATATTATCCGCATTGCGGACCGAGGATAGGCGATGGGCGATAACGATCGTCGTGCGATCGCTCATCAGGTCCTCCAGCGAGCGTCGGATTGCCTGTTCGTTGACCGCATCGAGATGTGACGTCGCCTCGTCGAGAATGATGACGGGGGCATCCTTCAGGAACGCGCGGGCAATCGAGACGCGCTGACGCTGACCACCTGATAGACGCACGCCGCGCTCGCCGACACGGGTGTCGAGCCCGTCTGGGTTGGATTTCACAAAATCTGAGAGCGATGCCCGCTCGATTGCCAAGCGAATCTCATCCTCAGTTGCGTCAGGCCGGGCAATCGCAACATTCGCCCGCAATGTATCGTTGAACAGAAAGGTGTCCTGCGCCACGAGAGCAATTTCCGAGCGGAGGTGATCAAGTTTATAGTCACGAATGTCACGGTGGTTCATGCGGACAACTCCGCGTTCAGGATCCCAGAAGCGCATAAGAAGATGGGCAATTGTTGTTTTTCCCGCTCCCGACGGTCCAACGAACGCAACTGTACTTCCGGCTGGTACGGAGAACGATACGTCCGACGCCGCAAGGCGATTCGCGCCGAAGTAGCGAAAATCGGCATGTTCAAATTCCAGTGATACGGAACGACCGGGCTGCGCTTCCTCTACATAAGGTCCGTCCGTCACCTGTGGCTCCTCGGCGTGGACGGCGTAAATACGTCGCG
>CAVOAK010000165.1:0-3075 GCA_963693665.1 Alphaproteobacteria bacterium
GGACGGCAACGGTTTGCCTTCTACAGAAGCCAAGGTTTTTGTGTCTTCGGCGGATTGGATGCCGCGTAACCTAAACGGGCGCGTCGAAGTGCTCGTCCCGATCGAAAATAGGACAATCAAAAGGCAGGTTGTTGAACAGATCATGGTCGCAACGATGTGCGATACTGCGCAGAGTTGGGATATGATCCCAGATGGAACGTTCCAACGCGTTGTTGATAGCGAAGAGCAATTCTCCGCGCATATATTTTTTATGACAAACCCAAGTCTTTCGGGGCGTGGGAGTGCGTTCTCAGCGTCGCAGTCGCCACTGTTTGAGTCGGCCAAATGGCCTAAAGTCGGACATCAGCATTTGTCCATGACCGGACAGCAAAGTTTTGGGCCTCTCACTTCTGCGGTGCGGCAAACGGCGCCCGTTGCTGTCATAGACATTGGCTCAAACTCAGTTCGGCTTGTTGTCTACGAGACTGCTGGCAGAGCCCCGATACCGGTTTTTAATGAGCGGTCGATCTGTGGTCTTGGACGTGACCTCGGGCGTAGCGGCGGGTTGCCCAATATGGCAGTCAAGCACGCGCATGTGACGTTGGTGCGTTTTGCGGCACTGTGCGACGCGATGTGCGTGAAACAGGTATATGCGATTGCCACGGCAGCCATTCGCGAGGCGGATGACGGTGCTGTATTTGTTAGTGAAGCCGAACGACGTTCCGGTTTGAAAATCCGCGTCCTGAGTGGCGTCGAGGAGGCCCGAATTTCCGCGTCAGGTGTTGTGTCCGCATTTCCGTCGGCCGATGGCATCATGGCCGATCTTGGGGGAGGAAGTGTCGAGATTGCCGAGCTTGATGGTGGACATATCGGCGTTCATGAAACTTTCCCATTGGGGCCGCTACGCTTACATGGAAAGCAGAAGGCTAGTTCTTTTGACGATACGCCGACAATTGTCGATGGCATTCGCAAAATCAGTTGGTTGGGGCAAGCCAAGGCCAAAAAATTCTATGCAGTTGGCGGCGCGTGGCGATCTCTTGCGCAGATTCATATGATGCAACGGGACTATCCGCTGCGGGTTGTGCATGGCTATTCAATTCCAGCAACGGCGGCCCGCGAATTCATGGTTATGATTGCCGGGTTAAGCCAAAAGACCTTGAAGCGTATCCCTGGAATTGATCGTCGGCGTATTGATGTGATCCCTTACGCCGCTCAACTGTTGACCCATTTACTCGCAGCATCGAAGGCCAGTGAGCTTGTGTTCTCATCCTTTGGTGTACGTGAAGGCTGCATTTTTGAGCAACTCAACGCCGGTGAGAAAAGGAAAGATCCGCTTATTGAAGCTTGCCGAAATATATCCGCACGCGATGGCCGCACAACCAATGATGGCATGGCAGTGTTTCATTGGATGTCGCCGCTATTTATCGAAGAAACAGATGAAGAGAAACGTCTACGCGAAGCCGCAAGCTTGCTGGCTGACATTGCCTGGTCGGAGCATCCAGTTTATCGCGTTGAACACGCCTTCCTGCGTGTATTGCGTCTACCGATTGTTGGCATTGATCATTCTGGTCGTGCATCGGTGGCATTGGCCGTCGCCGCACGTCACGCGGCCGTCGATAGGCAGCTTGTGGATCAACATATTCATGGCATGCTTGATGAGGCTGCAGTTATGCGTGCCCGGACCATAGGGCTTGCGCTGCGGCTGGGTTACACACTGTGCGGTGGTATTGCGTCCATTCTCAAAGAAATTAATTTTCGCAATGATGGCAATACCTTGACTCTCGTGCTTCCAAAAAAACATGCAAATTTTGCTGGTGAAGTTGTCTTGCGCCGCTTTGAATCACTCGCAAAATTGATGGGTCGAAAGGCCAAACTCGATCGCAGAGATGACGTCCTAGGCTAACCGCTACTATTGCACCTGTATAGTGCGCACTGCTTCCGCCGCTGGAACTAGTTGTCCGTTAACGCCACGAATGAGCCGATATTCTCCAACATAGCGTCCGATCGGAAATGCGGATCCCTTACGCTTTGTGCCGCCGAAACGATATCGCGCAGCCTGGTTCTTTAAAAGTGTCTCGCGTTTTGGAATAAGACGGTTCCGTCCGGTCCAACACGGCGAATTTCCTGCACATCGTCTTTTTGAGTGCCCATGACCTCGGCCCAAAATACCAGGGCAGTCGCATTTTTGCTGACAGATTCGCGTGGATGGAGCCCGTGGTTCGCAGCCGCCCGCTTCAGTGCGTGATCAGAGAATCCGGCTCTCAGTACTGCACTCGGCACATAGCGCGTGGCCGCGAGGGCGTCATCGCGCCACAACGGTAATTTTTTTCCATGGCAACCGCCGGGCGCCGTTAATCCTGTGAACGGATCGACGACCTTACCGTTGTGCCTAATAACCAAATCGAGGTGGGGAAACTCGGTCTGGCCGGAAAGGCCGATCAACGCAAGCCGATGACCTCGTTCGACTTTATCGCCAAGTTTAACTTCGATGCTGCCATTTTGCAGATGATCGTATTGGGTTTGCCAGCCGTCGCCATGGTTGATAACGACGCCTTTACCGGGATATTTCCAAGCAGCGCCGCGATGCCGACGTCGCGCACGCTTATGTCCGACATGCTATCCCGTATAGCGCTGACGATCCCCGGAGCTGCGGCAATTACGGCGAAGCCCCGCCTGATATCCACATAGTAGCGAACCCGGGAATCGGTCCCTCTATGATCGTCGTAGCTCATATTTTTGCACTGGTAGTCGGTTGATCCGGCTCCGGCATCCTGGTCGACATATCGTTGTATGAAGCAGACAACGCCCATTTCGCAGTCAACGGGCAAATTCAGACGTAACATTTCTGCCGCGCCAACAGGTGATGCGCATATGAAGGCAAACAAAGCCGAGCCAATTTGAAATACTATTTGGGCCTGCCCGCAGTGCTGTCTGTTTCCATAAGTTCGATACGTTTGCCTTTAACGGTAATCGCCAATTTCCCTTGCTTGAAGGCAAGGGCCTGCTCACCGAAGATCTTCCGACGCCAGCCATGTAGTGCTGGTATGTCGGCATCATCAGATGCGGCAAGACGCTCAAGATCGCTTGCATTCGCGA
>CAVOAK010000166.1:0-3062 GCA_963693665.1 Alphaproteobacteria bacterium
ACACCACAAGCGCAACTTCCAGCAAAAATTGGATTTCAAGGCTTCTTTGCAACGCCAGTTGCCATAACCCACCTTCCGGGCGCAGAGGAAATCAACGTCGCGCTGAAAGCGCTGATCCTTGAGCGCAGCGTGAGTATCCCCAGTACAGACCACTCCAACCGCGGCGGTTGGCAATCAACCTGGGATTTTCACGAGTGGAGCAGAAGCCCCGGCAGCACAGTAGTTGCGGCGGCCAAGCAGGCCGCATCCCGTTTAACCTGCGATCGCACAGGCGAAGCCGTAAGCCCAAATTGGAAATTCAACAGTTGGGCAAATGTTAATCGTCGCGATAACGGAAATGAATTTCACATCCACCCTAGTTGTCTATGGTCGGGAACTTATTATGTAGATGACGGTGGCGCTGGTGATGATCCGGCACTCGGTGGCGAGTTTGAAATTCAGGATCCGCGCGGACCCGCTGCAATCATGTATGCACCACTACTGGCACCAAAAGTCCCTGGCGGGCTCTCAACCGGAGCATCAGAACTTATTCGCCCGCAAGCGGGCATGATGATCCTTTTTCCCGCTTGGCTAAGCCACTCCGTTCGGCCATACAATGGAGATGGAGTACGCATCTCTATTGCATTTAACTTGAGCCTATAAGCGATGACGCGAATTGGAATCATCGGTGGTGGAGCCTGGGGTACAGCACTGGCCTGTGTTACACGCCGGGCCGGCGCGCAGGCCATATTGTGGGCACGGGAAGCCGAGGTCGTTGAGGCTATAAACGCTGGCCGCGGCAACCCAATTTTCCTGCCTAACATTAAACTCGAGTCCGGAATAACGGCGACAACCGATATTGTGGGCGCTGTTGATGGTATTGACGCCGTACTTCTCGTGGCGCCTGCACAGCACCTACGCGCTGTTATTTCTGATATGGCGTCGCACCTTGCACCCAACACACCAATTGTGATCTGTACAAAAGGGATCGAGCAGGGTAGCTGTGCGCTCATGTCGGAAGTCGTCGCTGAGGTTCTTCCAGGGTTGCCAATTGCCGTATTGTCCGGTCCAACATTCGCAGCGGAAGTCGTCAATGACCTCCCAACTGCGGTGACATTGGCAACGGAAGATGGTGGACTAGGCGAGCAACTTGTCGCTGCAATCGGAACTCCGCGCTTTCGCCCGTACATATCTAAAGATCCTGTAGGTGCGCAAATTGGTGGTGCGGTCAAAAACGTTTTGGCGATCGCCTGCGGCATCGTTGCAGGACGCCGCTTGGGTGACAACGCGCGCGCGGCCCTGATCACGCGCGGCATTGCCGAAATAGCCAGGCTCGGAATGGCCAAAGGCGCCATGCCGGAAACTCTCATGGGCCTCTCTGGGTTGGGTGATCTGACACTCACGTGTACGGGCGAGCAATCCCGCAATATGTCACTCGGCCAGGCGCTCGGCGACGGACGGAAGCTCGAAGAAATCCTATCGGAGCGCACATCGGTGACTGAAGGTGTTTTCACAGCCGCCGCCGTCCGCGCCTTAGCTGAGAAACTCGGCATAGAAATGCCAATTTGTAACGCTGTGGACGACGTAATCAATCGTCGCCATGACTTGGACGACGTGATTGCAGGCCTCCTCGCTCGACCGTTTTCGAGCGAAGGACACACCAAATAAATATTTCATCCGCTTTGTTTCTCATTGCTGCATACTGGATCGGCTCGTAGTGATCGCTTAATCTCCAGGGATTGTGATTTGTCTGTAGAAACATTAGGAGCGGTTCGACTATGCTTTTTGCTATCCACGCCCTCGATGCCCCCGCAAGCCTAGACCAGCGCATGGCGCTGCGCCCCCAACATCGGGAGTATCTGGGCGCCATCCGGGACCGAACCGCATTTACCGGACCATTGATGGCTGACGATGGGAAGACCATGATTGGTAGTTTGATGGTGATGGATTTCCCTGATCGCGGGGCAGCGGAGACGTGGCTCGCCAGCGAACCTTTCAATAAGGGCGGCCTTTTCGCTAGCGTTGCAGTCTACGCTTATGGCGGTGCGCCAGGGCCCTTCCAACCGGAGTGAGGTGACGTCGTGGCACATTGGTTATTTAAGTCCGAACCGGAAACCTGGTCGTGGGACAATCAAGTCAGCGACGGCACTGCCGAATGGGACGGCGTGCGCAACTACCAGGCGGCGAACAACATGAAAGCGATGAAGGTAGGCGATCTCGCATTCTTCTATCATTCAGGCGGCGAACGTCAGGTTGTCGGAATCGTCGAGGTAGCAAAGGAGTATTATCTCGACCCCACCGACGCAACGGGCCGCTTCGGCATGGTCGATGTGAAGTCTGTAAAGAAGCTTGAACAACCCGTCACGCTCAAGGATGTAAAGGGCGAGCCGCGGCTGCAATATATAGCACTCGTCCGCCATTCCCGACTTTCGGTTATGCCCATCGACGATAAGGCCTGGAACCTTATTTGTTCGATGGGAAAAACAAAGGTCTGAACACGAATTCGGCCGTCGTGACTAGCGCGCGAATCGGCCAAGCTCACGCACTGTGCCGCCTTGACGAGATTCCAGATGGTGAAGCACGAGGGTTTACAGTAGAAGCCGGGGCTTCACGCTAGGAAATATTCGTCGTCCGCAGAGGCTAAGAAACCGTCGGCTATTTTAATTCATGTCCGCATGCGCGCTGGCCTCTGGAGTTCATCGAAGACCAGTTCATGACGCTCGACAAACGCCATATCCAATGCGTCAATCACGGGGCATGGTTCGAGATCGAAACGGGGCACTGCCTCGGCGGCCCATGCAAAGGCGAGTCACTCGACCCGTTCCCTATCAAGCTCGACAACGGATGGATTGTGCCTGCCTGCTAAGTTGCCGCCCCGCCGTTGCAGGCGATCATCTGACCAGTCACGAAGCCACCCTCTTCAGACGCCAGGAAACCACATAGCGCAGCCACATGCGACGGCGTTCCACGATGCCCTAGCGGGATTTGAGCGATCATCTCAGCGCTATGATGGTCCGCCGCGGTGCCGGCATCATCCGGTGCAATCGGGCCTGGGGAGATCGCGTTGACCGTTATTCCGTTTG
>CAVOAK010000167.1:0-2987 GCA_963693665.1 Alphaproteobacteria bacterium
CCAAAGTACAGAAAGAAGCGTCGCCACGGACGACGCGTTACAGAAATCACGGCGCCACTTTTTCCACGCTACATATTTGTCGAGCTTGATTTAGACGCCCAGCGTTGGCGGGCTGTTAATTCGACCTATGGTGTGCGTCAAATTGTTTGCATGGGCGAGCGACCAGGAGCATTGCCCGAACATGTTATTTCCGAAATCAAGCAGCACGAGGCCGAAGATGGGCACGTGGCGCTGACCTACCGGGAACCATTTAGTAAGGGTGAGGTCGTGCAAATCACTGCAGGCCCACTTGCAGACCAAGTTGGCTTGTTCGAGTGCACGGATGACGACCAACGCAATGTCGTGCTGCTGAGCCTGCTGGGCCGAGAAGTTCCTGTACGTGTCGGTTCGGAGTCGCTTCGCGCCTACGCTTGAGGAGATAACTCAATGTAGGCCTGCCTATGGCTCCGAAAAGAACCGCAGGCTATAACCGCACCATGTCGACCGAAGTCACATTTTTTGTCGCTTCTTTGTTCATGTTGAGCATCGCATCCCTTGCGGCGACGGGCCTTGTCCTCCGGATACTTCAAAAACACCAGATACTAGATCATCCGGTCGGTCGATCCAGCCACAGCACACCGACTCCACGTGGTGGTGGTATCGCGGTCATCGCGCTGTTGCTCATCGCTTTGTATGTCTGGAGCCGCTGGAGCGGCGAACCGTATTTTCCAGGGCCTGTATTAAGTGGAACTAGTATCGTGTTGCTTGCGGCCATTGCCCTGGCCATCACTTCCTGGATCGACGATCTGCGTACGCTTTCGCCTGTAACGCGGATTGTTACACACACGGCAGCCGTTATTGCGGCGATGGTATGGGTTGGCTCGCATGGAATGATTTTCCAAAATTTTCTACCATTCTGGTACGACGCGGCGGCTGCCGCCCTCCTTTGGCTTTGGTTTGTCAATTTGTTTAACTTCATGGATGGCATAGATGGAATTGCAGGCGTCGAAGCAGCAAGCGTGAGCGCAGGAATTGCAATCGTGGCTTATATCAGCCCGACCGCTGGTTTGAGCCCATGGCCGGGCGCAGCATTAGCGGCAGTATCAATTGGATTTCTTTGGTGGAATTGGCATCCAGCCAAGATATTTCTTGGCGACGTTGGCAGTGTACCGTTGGGATTTTTACTCGGCTGGCTCCTCATCGAAACCGCAGCCGCTGGACTTTGGGCACCCGCGATTATTCTCCCGCTCTACTATCTCTTAGATGCGACGGTCACGCTGGGACGGCGCATTTTGAGACGTGAAAGAATTTGGGAAGCCCACCGCGAACATTTCTATCAACTGGCTATCCAACGCGGACGCAGCCATGCTGCCGTCAGTCTAGCGGTCGCACTTGCAAATATTATACTCATTGCCCTTGCTATCGCTTCGCTCACTCAGCCGCTGCCTGCCATCATTGGAGCTGCCTTCGTGGTCGCCATGCTCCTCATCTGGATGCTGCGGGAAAAACACGCCGCGGCCCCAACGTCAGTCGCCTGACCGTCGTGGATGTCATCGTCACAGGTTCCTCTGGCTTTGTTGGCCGGTCATTGTGTCCAGCCCTGGAAGCAGCCGGAATAACTGTGCGGCGCGCACCACGCGAGGTCACAGGCGACATAAACGAGCATACCGATTGGGGGTCAATCATTGAGGGCGCCTCGGCTGTAATTCACTTAGCAGCACGCGTTCACGTAATGCGATCTGAAGGTACCGCATCAAATGGTGACGAAGACGGTCACTATAGAACAATCAACACGTTTGCGAGCGACCGATTGGCGTGTGCAGCAGAACGAGCCGGCGTCCGTCGTTTCATCTTCCTCAGCACAGCTAAAGTCATGGGCGAAGCATCTGCCCTCCCGTTAACCGCCGAAGACCCGGTAAATCCACAAGACATTTATGCACAGTCAAAATGGGACGCCGAGCAAGCGATCGCAGCCGCGGCCAAAGCGATGGAGCTTGTCATCTTGCGTCCACCACTTGTCTATGGACCAAACGTCAGGGGTAACTTTCTTCGTTTGATGAAAGTGATTGAACGCGGCCTGCCACTTCCATTTGGAGCAATCTCCAATCTCAGAAGTTTCATCTCTGTTGGCAACTTATCTGGTGCAATTAAACATGCGTTGACAGCACCGGCCGGTGTATATCTGCCTACTGACGGCGAAGACCTGTCAACTTCTGAATTGATCCGCCGCCTTGCCAAAACGATGAACCGCCCCGCCCGACTTCTTGCAGTTCCTCCGACTTTGCTAAAATTCTGTTCCCAGCTTGCTGGGCGGCACACAGATTACCAAAAATTGGTTGATTCGCTGCGGTTGGATGGACAGATGCCTGGTTGGCAACCGGCAGAGAGTAATCGGGACGCATTACAGGCAACGGCGAATTGGTTCCTCGAATCACGGCGAAATGCACCGATCAGGGATGTAAATTGATGCCGTCATACACAACTTTCTGGCCCACTTCACACCGGGCAATTTGGAACAATGCAGATGGTTAAGCTGCTATTTTTCAACCGCGCACGCATCGCTTCCTTCCACGACGTGGTCATGGCAACGGTGTCGTTTCCACTTTCGCTCTACATGCGGGTAGGAGAAGGGGCATTTTCGCTGGCCGCCGACTACTTGGTGCCTGGCACCATTGCTTTTGCAATAGTTGCAGCGGTTGTGTTCCGTCGATGCCGTCTTTATCGCGGCGTCTGGCGCTATGCGTCAATGAACGACATGCTCGCGATCGTCAAAGCAGTCTCGCTCACCGTGCTCCTATTTTTACCACTTCTGTTTTTATTGACGCGCATGGAAGACGTGCCACGCTCGCTGCCATTCATAAATTGGCTAATACTCGTGTTGTTGCTAGGGGGACCACGCTTCGCATATCGATTGTTTAAGGATCGTGGCGTCAATCTCGTACTAGAAAACACAAACCATGTGCGCGTGCCTGTTCTTCTAATTGGCGCCGGCGACGCCACCGAATTGT
>CAVOAK010000168.1:0-2985 GCA_963693665.1 Alphaproteobacteria bacterium
AATTCAGCCACTCACTCCGGGGAAAATCGCTTGGTGTCGGAATTCGTGAGGGTGCCGGCTTGGGTTGATCGGGTTCACCGAGTGTAAGCAATGTCTTCCAGAAAGGGGTAAAGACCTTGTAGGCATCCCCCTTCTGTGTAGAAATTTCCCACGGTTCTCGGAGTAGGCCAGCGTTGAAACTGCGTACCTCTATCCCCTTATCTTTTAATGCTGTTTTTATTTTTGCATCGTGTTTCGTCGCCCAGGGCTCATAACGTCGATTCCAATAAACGCTCGTAGCGCCGGTTTCTGACATTAGTTTTTCGATGACAGTTAGGGCAGAGCCCCTCCTAAGAATGAGCCGGTTTCCGACTGCTTTAATCACAGACGAGAGTTCGGACAAAGATCCGTGCAGCCACCAGCGTGAGGCACCTCCTACAGACCATTCGCCAGCATCGGCGTCATCAAAAATATAAACAGGAATAATTGGCCGCCCAAGCGCGACGGCAGCATCGAGAGCCGGGTTATCGCTGAGCCTGAGATCACGTCGGAACAAAAGTATTGTTGTCATGTTATTAAACCGCCGCCCTTAGCATAGATCACCGAGGCAGCGCCGCGCCAATCGAAAAAATCGCCGCTATTGTCCGTATTGAACCCGGACTTGGAAAACGGTGTAAACAACGCTGTATCGACAATCCCCAGATGTAATGCGATGCAGATTGCCTCGGGTGCGCATCGCGCCAATTCGATAGAAGCAGTCCGCACAATCTGATTGAGCGTTGCCATGAATACGCGATAGGCGTACCAACCGCCCAGACAATTATCGCCGACAGAGCCCACGCGCGCGGACAGCGTGTAGAGCACTTATTTTCCCGAACGCGGCATTCTTGGCAGCACGTGCTTGATAAGAAGCGCCGGTTCAATTGCGTTGATTGCAAAGGCACTGGCAAGCTTAAGCGCGTCAAGTTCTCGCTAAAAAAAATTGAGTCCTTGGCCTGTATCATGAAGATACCCAGTTGCGTCGACAACAAGGCGGATATCTCCTGCGGTCGCGGCAGGCTTAGCTGCTCGCACCTAACTGAGCTCATCGGTAAGGTCTACCCGCCAAGCCGCGACGCCCATCATGATGAAAAGCGCAGTCCAAACCGGCGCGAAGACCCAATCAGGCGGATTGAACAGCGGTTTTTCGAGGGTTTGGTACCAGGTATCGACGCTGGTCGCCGTGACAGCGCCGCCGATACCGGATACTGCAAAGCACAGAATTATGAATACAAAAAGACCGAGCAGATCACGGCTTGTTCTTGGGTGATCCTTCGTGGGTTCTAACATTTGTGCCTCAAATGATCTCTCCCAAGCGTTGCTCCAAATACTGGAATGGTTTTTCGTCCAGGGAGGCTAGGGGTTGACCCTGTGAGCCTCAAGTCGATTTGGATTGACAAATCCCCCCGTTGACCATCCTCCAGCCAGACCTATCGAGATTCTTCGGCCATGCGATTTGAAAAATCCCAGGAATGATAGCGAAGAACTTCAAGCCTTATCGCGACTTCATTGTCTGCTCGCGACAAAAGCCAATGGGCGAGTGATGACTTACTGTCCCCCAAGTAGCGATCAACGAGAGATTGAAGCACGGCCTTGCCACGATCTGGGTGCAATGTGGCTCGCGCCTGACCACGCACGCCTCGGTAGGGCATTTTCTCCGAAGCCACTTCAAACCCGCATCGCCCGTTCGCTTCGATGAGAGACACGATCTTCGCGGTTTGCGTCGATGCGCACCAGATGACGTTGACCTCAGGCAAGAACCAAAGAGATAGGACCATTGGCCAGCCGCTGGGCGCAATTCCGGCAATGCGGGCCGGAATACGCGCCTGAGCCAAAAAGACCCTTATGTCGTCAAGAGACCAGGGACCGCTCAGAGTTTGTTCTGACATAGCGCTGACCTTTGCTGGTCATAGTATTTAAATACGGAAAACTCTGCCGCCGCGAAACGATCGGCCGGACAGGCAGAACAGAGGCGGCACCCAAACTCGAGTATGGTCATAGCCCCGGGTAGAGACGCAACACGCGCCGCCCAACGCCATCGCGGCAATCTGCGCCATACATCGACAAAGGCAGTTGCTCCAGAAACAAGCCTGCCGTTACCTGCGAGAACATGGAATCTCTTCATGGCTTGCTGCTGCGTAAGAAAATCTGGGAGCGTCGCAGTGGCTTTCGAGACATCAACGAAGCGCAGCGAATCCTCAGTGTCCTATCGGCCATAGTGACCAATTTCCGCCCGACACAATGGGCATGAGCCGTCAAAGTACACAGTCGATTTATAGACCTCAGAAGACATCTAAAGCTCCCGGTATATTTCTATCAATTGACCAATACAGGAGATTTTCGGACATGGTCCCGATCATCAACTTGCCGAACAAGAAACTCGGCGACGTCCGCCCGTGAGATTATCCCGTTACGCCATAGGGCCGGTTCGTTAATGATTCTGTACTGGCCAGTCCTTCGCCCGCGCGTCAAAACCCCGGGCCGCGCAATCGTCCAATCAAGTGAACTGTTCTTGATAAGGCTTTCCTGCAAGCTCTTGTCGTTATAGGCGCGGCCAAAAATTAGTTGGAACGGAACCCGTTGAAGACGGCTGATGCTCGTTCGACTGTCCCCTGCTCCGAATCCGGTCACGCAGATGAGTCTCATGACTTCCTGCGCTTCCATCGCGGATATCAGGACACGGGTCGCGCGGGAAAATAGATGGACTGGCCGCAGCATGTCACTGAGACTGACCCCAAGAGTTTGGATAACAACCTCCACGCCGTTGAGGGCCGATTCAACATCTTGGCTTTTCAGCGCGTCGCCATTTACCCTCTCTAGCTTAGGATTTGAGAGTTCCATCCCGTTGGTGGATCGCGACATAGCTCTCACGGAGTGTCCGGCCTCGATTGCCTGACCGGTCGTCTCGAGTCCAATGCCCTTACTAGCGCCGATGATCAGAACTCGCGCCAAACCCTGCCTCCAAAT
>CAVOAK010000169.1:0-2860 GCA_963693665.1 Alphaproteobacteria bacterium
ATTTACGGTGCCAATATCGGCGCAGTACGCCGTCATATCTACGAAGAAAAAACAGGCGAACCGTCATTGCTCGTTACTGGCTATACCAACACTCAAATTCCGAACATCTGGGATCGCTCACAAGACGGTCGAGCCGTGACTAGCTAGACAGTCGAAGGCGATCTGCACGATTGATGAACTAAGTTTCGGAGGGAAGCGATGACCGGATCGCTCGACGGCGTGCGAATATTTGACATGACGAGGATTCTCGCCGGGCCATCCTGTACGCAGGTATTGGGGGATCTCGGCGCTGATGTCATTAAAGTAGAAAAACCGGGAACCGGTGACGACACACGCCGGTGGGGCCCGCCTTACTTACGAGACACTGCAGGAAACGAGACCAGCGAGGCGGCCTATTTTCTTGCCGCGAACCGCAACAAGCGCTCGCTTACGCTCGATGTCGCCAAACCGCAAGGTCAGGAAATTGCGCGGCGCTTAATTGCGCAATGTGATGTACTTGTTGAGAATTTCAAGACCGGCAATCTTGCACGCTATGGGCTTGGCTATGCGGACTTGAGTGATGAGTATCCGAGCCTGGTCTATTGCTCTGTGACAGGATTTGGACAAACCGGGCCCTATGCGCCTCGTCCAGGCTACGATTTTCTTGCACAAGCCATGGGCGGCATCATGAGCCTCACCGGCGAACCTGAAAGCACCCCGAGCAAAGTCGGAATAGGCATCGCCGATATGATGTGCGGCATGTATTCGTGTGTGTCTATCCTTGCCGCCCTACGTCACCGTGATGGGACAGGGCAAGGCCAGCACATCGATATGGCGCTGCTTGATACGCAGGTAGCATGGCTCAATTATGAAGCCGAAAACTACCTTGTCTCTGGCAAAACGCCGACCCGGGTCGGCAACGCCCACCCCAACATTGTGCCCTACGACGCGTGCCCCGCATCGGACGGTCATGTAATCATCGCAGCCGGCAATGATCGCCAGTTTCGTGCGTTTTGCACCTTTGCCGGCGCCCTCGAACTTGCCGACGACCCAGCCTTCGCGTCCAATGACAAACGGATCAGAAATCGCGCCGACCTGATGTCGCGTATCAAGTCGATAACGGTGAAGAAGCCGATACAATACTGGATCGATGGCTTGGTCGGCGCCGGTGTCCCCTGCAGTCCCGTCAACACCTTAGATCGCGTCTTTGAGGACCCGCAGGTCAAAGCGCGCAATATGCGCATTGAGATGGATCACCCAGTCTCGGAGGGCGTGAAGGTGCCACTCGTTGCAAGCCCCATAAAAATGTCCGCAACACCGCCCAATCATCGACGTCCGCCACCTATGCTTGGCCAGCATACTGAAGAAGTATTGCGTGAGTTACTGGCCATGAGCGACGGCGAAATCGCAGAACTACGCGGTGGGGACGTGATTTAGTTGACGCCGAATTGCGTATTTACACCTCTTCCTATTGAGTAATAGGAAGTATCCTACTAAGATGCGCGGCACGATGGCGATAACAGAGCAGTTCCGCAACGAAATCGAGAATTTTCTATCGACCACGGGCATGGATCCTACGCGATTCGGGCGCGCCGTGATGAACGATCCGAACTTCGTTTTTGATTTGCGCGAGAAGCGATCGCCAACAGCAGCCACCATGGACAAAGTCCGGGTGTGGATGGCGGCACATCTCGGAAACAACGACTTTGAATCCGCTACTAATCCCGATACTGGCACCGGCTCTTTAAGACTCTCTCAGCGACATCTTCTGGGCATCGAAGACCTGTCTCCAGACGAGATCACTGCCTACCTTGATCTTTCAGACACCTATGTCGAGCAGAACCGGCGCGCCGACAAGAAAAGCGCTGTGCTGCGCGGGCGCACGATCATCAATCTGTTTTTCGAAACATCGACTAGAACGAGTATGTCGTTCGAACTTGCAGGCAAAAGACTAGGGGGCGATGTCCTAAACATGTCGGTCGCCACGAGCTCCGTCAAAAAAGGTGAAACACTTGTCGATACGGCGATGACGTTGAACGCCATGCATCCAGACGTATTGGTCGTGCGGCACTCCGAATCCGGCTCGGTCAAACTGTTGTCCGAGAAAGTCAATTGCTCGGTCATCAACGCCGGCGATGGAAGCCACGAGCACCCGACACAAGCCCTCCTAGACGCACTGACTATTCGCCGCCGGCTTGGTCGCCTCAACAATCTCACCGTGGCGATTTGTGGAGATGTTTTGCACAGCCGTGTTGCCCGCTCGAATATCTATTTGCTGCAGGCAATGGGAACGCGCGTGCGCGTTGTTGCGCCACCGACCCTACTGCCAGCCGAGATCGAGCGGTTTGGTGTCGACGTTTTTACCGATATGACGGCAGGGATCAAAGATTGCGACATCGTCATGATGCTCCGCTTGCAGACCGAGCGCATGCAGGGCAGCTACGTACCGTCGATCCGAGAGTATTTCCGCTACTATGGTCTTGATCGAGAAAAGCTGTCCGTCGCCCATCCCAACGCGCTGGTGATGCACCCGGGCCCGATGAACCGAGGCATCGAAATCGACTCCGCGCTCGCCGACGACATCGACCGTTCACTGATCCGGGAGCAAGTCGAAATGGGCGTTGCAGTTCGAATGGCGTGCCTCGATCTGTTAACTCGAAGCCAACATGGCGACAACTCAAAATGACTAATGGTCGTTTCGCCTATCTAAACGCTCGGTTGCTCGACCCCGCAAGTGGACTCGATGCCAGCGGAGCGCTTTTGGTTGAGAATGGTCGGATTGCCGACTTTGGGCCGGATCTCTTCAGCGACGGAGCGCCATCCGTAAACCAGATCATCGATTGCGAAGGTTTATGCCTCGCTCCTGGATTGATCGACATGC
>CAVOAK010000170.1:0-2790 GCA_963693665.1 Alphaproteobacteria bacterium
ACCCTCTGCTGGGCGCGCCGCTGTCTTTGCCTGGTTAACTCAGGCCGGTATTCGAATGCCGCATCTTGCGATGGACAACGGGGCCGGTTTGTCGCGCAGCGCTCGCCTAAGTGCACGAGGGCTGGGCCAGTTGCTGCTGCACGCATGGCATGGTCCCTGGGGGCCAGAGTTTATCTCTTCGCTGCCTCTGGCCGGGATGGACGGCTCGCTGCGCCAGCGCTTTCGGGGACTGGCGCCGGGAGGGCGCATTCGCCTTAAGACCGGTCGACTGAGCGGCGTACGCGCGATGGCAGGCTACGTCACGCTAGCGGACAACCAAACACATGCCGTGGTGATTCTGATCAATCAGGACAAACTTTCGAACCGCATCGGGAACGCGGCCCCAACCGCCGTGTTGCGCTGGCTACTTAGACCACGTTAATCGCCCACCGGGCCGTGGCTCTGCAGAAACGACACGATCACATCAGCGACAGGTCCGGGGTTATCCATATGCAAATGATGACCACCGGTCATTTTTTCGACGACCAGATTAGTCATGATCTCGATTCTCCGCTCGGTGTTAGGACGTGCCACGACCAACCCGTCGCTGGCAAGAATCATCTGAACCGGGCATTGGATCGAGGTCAGTATCGCTTGCGCCTGTCCCTCGTCCAAATACAGTGGTGCAGGGAGTCGTAGGCGAGGGTCGCTACGCCAGTGGTAACCATTGGCACCGCGTTGCGCGTTGCGCGTCACTAGCAATCGGGCGCCTTCGTCATCAATACCCCCCACAAGTCGGCGGCGTTCGACCAGCTCATCCAGCGTTGGGTACTGCGCTTTGTTGTGATCCCGAGACACCGCATGTGCTTCGATTGAGCGCTTTAAACGATCCGGAAAATCTGCTGCAGGCTCCGACAACGGCCCAATCTGATCGATCAGACTAAGGGCTAAAATGCGCTGTGGCGCGGTTGCCGTTACCAAGGTCCCAACCGCCCCACCCAGAGAGTGCCCAAGCAAACAACAAGCGTCCCACTGCAGCGCATCAAGCACCTGCAAAACCTCCGCAGCATAGTGCGACAAATGGTACGCATGGCCCGAGGCAATATGATCGGAATATCCGTGCCCCGGCAAATCAAGGGCGACCAAGTCAAAGTCAGCAAGATACGGTGCTAACGGAATAAAGCTCGCAGCATTGTCCAGCCAACCATGCAGCGCCAGAACTCTGGGCGCACCGGGGTTAGGCCAAGCCAGCGCGCGGAGTACACCAGCTGGCGTATTGAGGGACACATCACGACCTGGACTAGCCTTTATTGCAGCGGTATTTTGCATAGTTACCATAAAAGAAACAATGATTTAGGTGATTTCACCTCGTAGCGATTAAAATAGACGCCGAGCGAACAAAAATGCGGCGGCTAACTCCTTCGACGACATTCAAGGTCAGCCCGTGCGGCACCGGAAAGCGCGCGACTCTACGTGCGTTTGGTGAAAAATGAAACCATGCCCTGCAAAACACAGATCAAAGGATGCATCATAGATGAGTGAAGCTGCAAAAAAGGAACCAATGGCCCCACGGGCCGTGCGCCACTCGTTTACCCTAACCGACAACGAGACCGGCGACAGTTACGAACTACCGATCCTGCATGGCAACATCGGCCCTCGAGTCATCGATATTCGAAAACTCTACGCCGAGGCCGGCATATTTACCTACGATCCAGGGTTCACCTCCACCGCAGCGTGCACATCAGACATTACCTACATCGATGGTGATGCGGGCGTACTGCTCCATCGCGGTTACCCGATTGAGGAACTCGCTGAGAACAGCGACTACATGGATGTGTGCTATCTCCTTTTGCATGGAGATCTGCCGTCGCCGGAAGAAAAATCTGAATTTGACGAAAACATCACACAACGCACTATGCTGCATGAGCAGCTAGTGCGCTTTTACAGTGGCTTCAAGCGTAGCGCCCATCCGATGGCCATCATGGTAGGTGTTGTAGGAGCCTTATCGGCTTTCTATCACGACAGCACGGATATTAACGATCCCATGCAGCGCATGAACGCGGCCAACCGTCTGATCGCCAAGATGCCGACGATCGCGGCCTACGCCTACAAGTATTCGCTGGGCCAACCATTTCCCTACCCCGACAATAAACTTGATTACGCTTCTAACTTATTGCGAATGCTGTTCAGCGTTCCCACTGAAGAATATGAAGTTAACCCAGTGATCGCGCGTGCCCTGGACAAGATTCTTATCCTCCATGCCGACCATGAACAGAATGCCTCTACCTCGACCGTGCGTCTTGCCGGTTCGTCGGGCGCCAACCCCTTTGCCTGCATCGCCGCTGGCATCGCGTCCCTATGGGGCCCTTCCCACGGTGGTGCCAATGAAGCCGTGCTGAATATGCTGGAGGAAATTGGCACCAAAGAGAATATTCCCCAATTCGTGAAACGGGCACAGGATCCGAACGATTCGTTTCGTTTGATGGGCTTTGGTCACCGCGTTTACAAAAACTATGACCCACGCGCCAAGGTCATGCAAAAAACCTGCCACGAAGTATTAAATGAACTTGGCACTTCCGATCCCCTGTTGGATATCGCGATGGAACTCGAACGTCTCGCACTCGAGGATTCGTACTTCATCGACAAAAAACTCTATCCTAATGTCGATTTTTACTCAGGCATTACCCTGCGCGCGATCGGCTTCCCGGACAATATGTTCACCTCTCTCTTTGCGATCGGGCGCACAGTCGGTTGGATTGCGCACTGGAAAGAAATGATGTCTTCGGCAGAAAGCAAAATCGGCCGGCCCCG
>CAVOAK010000171.1:0-2743 GCA_963693665.1 Alphaproteobacteria bacterium
GCGGTCTCGATTTGACGAAGTATGAGGACGGTACAGAAAACCCCAAAGGGGATGATGCTGTTGCTGCCGCATTTGGTCCCGATGGGTCGAGTTTCGTTGCGACCCAACAATGGGTGCATGATCTCGATCATTTCGAGTCGCTGTCCCAAGACGAGAGGGACAACATTATTGGTCGCCGCCTTCGCGACAATGAAGAACTCGATGACGCACCAATTTATGCGCACGTAAAGCGTACAGCCCAAGAGAGTTTTGATCCGGAGGCCTTTGTTCTTCGGCGCTCAATGCCCTGGGCAGATTTGTTCGGCGAAGGTTTGATGTTTGTGGCGTTCGGAAAAACCCTTGATGCTTTTGAAGCACAGCTTGGATGAATGATCGGTCAAGAGGACGGGATCGTCGATGGTCTCTTCCGATTCTCACGACCGGTTAGCGGCAGCTATTTTTGGTGTCCGCCAATTTCGAACGGCAAACTCGACCTCACTGCCGTCGGTATTTAATTGTTGCAGGCAATTTTAAGAGTCGGCGTTGTCAGGTGGTCCAGCCGCCGTCGATGACATGCGTTTGACCGGTGGTGAAGGCTGAGTCGTCGCTCGCCAGATAACTTGCTAATGCGGCGATTTCAGCAGCGTTGCCAAGCCGCCCCATCGGTTGCCGGGCTTTGAAGTCTGTCACTGCCATTTTGTAGTCGCCCGTCGCCCGCATACGGTCGTGCAAGGATGGCGTATCAATGGTGCCAGGGCATATGGCGTTGCAGCGTATGCCTTTGTCGACAAAGTCGGCGGCTACCGATTTCGTCAGGCCGATGACGGCGGCCTTCGAGGCGGTATAGGCGAAGCGGTTGGGCACGCCTTTTATGCTGGAGGCGACCGATGACATGTTGATGATCGATCCGCTGTCCTGCGTCAGCATCGCCGGCAGAAAGGCCCGTATTATACGGTACATCGACTTTATGTTTATATCGAACGAGACATCCCAACTTGCCTCGTCGCACTCCAGGATCGTGCCGTCATGGACGTAGCCGGCACAGTTGAACAGCACATCTACCGCTCCAACTTCTGCGGCAAAATCGGTGATACCGGCAGCGTCTGTTACATCGAGTACCGCTGTTTCAACACCTGACAACTCCGCGAGTGAGCGTTCGCTTTTGTTGGTTGCGATAACCCTCGCTCCTTCGGCCGCAAAACGCTCGGCTGTTGCTCGGCCAATTCCTTGCCCCGCTGCGGTGAGCACACAGAGTTTACCTTCAAGCCGTTTCATATCTACTCCTTTACGGCCACCTCACACCTCAAATCAGGCGCGGTGATGGCGTTTGCCTTGCTGTGGAGACTCCGGGGCTGTCTATTCTTGGAGCTCTCAATTTGTTGACGATTCAGACCGCGTTGCCAGCTACCCAGCCACTCGACCAAGCCCACTGAAAGTTGTAGCCGCCGAGCCAGCCGGTGACGTCCACGGCCTCGCCAATTACGTAGAGGCCGGGGACAGCTTTGGATTCCATTGTCTTCGACGATAGCGCACTTGTGGCAACGCCGCCGATTGTAACCTCAGCCTTGGCATAGCCTTCAGTGCCCACAGGTGTAAGTTGCCAATTGTTCAGGATGTTGCCGAATTGCTCGAGACTGTGGTCGGAGATTTCGGCCAATGGTCCGGTGGTTAGATGCCTCTCAGTCAATGCCTCGGCTAGTCTCCGGGGTATCAATTCGGCCAGCACCGTCTGAGCTTCCGCGCGTGGTCGCGCGGCCTTCCGATCGACTAAAAAATGAGCGGCGTCTGCCCCGGGCAGAAGGTCAATGAGGATGGTGCTGCCTTGGCGCCAATATGACGAGGCCTGGAGTATGGCTGGTCCAGACAAGCCACGGTGGGTGAACAGAAAATTCTCGCGGAATTCCTGTTTGCCGCAACGAACCACGGCATCGAGCGCTACACCAGTGAGCGCCCGCATTAGCGCAAGGTCATCGCTGGAAAATGTTAGCGGCACCAACCCTGGCCAAAGAGTGGTGATAGGCAAACCAAATTGTTTGGCGATGTCGTGTGCGAACCCGGTTGCGCCCATTTTTGGGATCGACAACCCACCGGTCGCCAAGACCAGGACCGGCGCACTGACGTCACCGATATTGGTAGTTATGAGAAATCGATCGGTACGGGTTATTTTCGTGACGTCATAGCCGGTGCGGACGTCAACTCCGGCGTCGACACATTCGTCTAGCAGCATACGAACGATCGATTCGGCCGAACCATCGCAGAATAGTTGGCCCAACGTCTTTTCGTGATAGGGAATGCGGTGCTTCTCGACCAGGGAAATGAAGTCCTGCGGCCCGTAGCGCGCAATTGCTGACTTACAAAAATGCGGGTTAGAGGAAATGAACCTGTCCGGCGAACAACCAAGATTAGTGAAGTTGCAGCGCCCGCCGCCTGAAATCAGAATTTTTTTACCTGCTTTTTCTGCGCGCTCTAGCAGCAACACCCGGCGCCCGCGCGCAGCAGCGGTCATCGCGCACATCAGGCCTGCCGCACCGGCGCCCAAGACGACGACATCAAATTCCGCGTTCATTCAACCACGTTTCATTTTCTGTGAAGCCACAGTGACACAGACGAATTAGGGCCGTGATTTATGCTTGGCCTGTCAGCACGGTGTGAAATTCGTAGAGGTTGTGACTTTCGATATTCAAGAATCCGTTTGCTGTCAATTGGGTCCGCATTACTGCTTCCGGCACGCGGCGGCCAACTGGTGGACTTTTGCCGTTCTCTT
>CAVOAK010000172.1:0-2688 GCA_963693665.1 Alphaproteobacteria bacterium
CCGAAAATCTATGCGTTCTCCCGTTGCATGGTCGAGGACGTCAAGCGCGCCGTCGACGCCGGTGTCGAAGGCGTCATCATGGAGGTGCCGGCAAGTCCGCACTTGATCGAGCTTGGCTACCGCTGGGAGTTGGAACGCGCCATCGATCTCTCAATCGAATCCACAAAATACGCGCATGACAATGGGCTAGAGGTCGTATTTTTCCCGATCGACTTCACGCGTTCCGATCTCAAATGGGTTATTGACCTTATTGAGCGCGTTGGCAAAGAGGGCCATATGGATGGCCTTGCATTGGTCGATACCATGGGCGCGACGTCGATCCACGCCATGCGATATTTCGTGCGCGCTATCAAGGCACGTATCGATGTTCCGCTTGAAGCACATTTTCACATGGACTTTGGCCTCGGTATCGCTAATACCCTCATGGCGGTTTCTGAGGGTGTCGAGGTAATCCAATCAACAGTTCTTGGCTTGGGCGAGCGGGCTGGCAACGTGCCAATGGAAGAGACCGTGATGGCGCTTCTCACGCTTTACGGCATCGACATCGGCATCAAAACGGAACGGCTAAAGCCTCTCGCTGATCTTGTCCGCGACATCTCCGGTGCGATCGTTCCAGGCAACCGGCCCATCGTCGGCGACGACCTGTTCAAGGTCGAGTCCGGCATCATCGCCACGTGGCTCCTAAACTGTGGCGATGAACATCAGACCGAGGTTATGCCGTTTCGCCCACGCATGGTCGGACAGGCCGAGCCGGAGGTCGTCATGGGCAAGGGATCGGGGATCGACTCGGTCAAAGATTGGCTTAGGAAGTTCCAAATCAAGGCGACCGAAGAACAGTCAATGGAAGTACTAATGGCGGTCAAGGATTGGGGACTAATTCACAAGCGTCTCATGAATGACGATGAATTTCGTAAGCTGGCCGAAGAAACACTCGCTGACTGAAGCCCCAGTCAGCAATTGACGAATTTTCAAAAAGTCGGTCGATGGAGACGACGATTCCAGACGCCGACCCTAAGCGTCATTTTTCTTGTTCAGCAACGACAGTGTTAGGCCGAGTGGTTCATGATGATTTTCAGTCGGCTCGAATCACCTCCATCTAGAAGATCGAGTGCCTCGCTCATCTCGCCGAGTGGTAGCGAATGGCTGATCACCGGCTTCAGATGTACGGCGCCGCGCCGTACTAAATCGATGCAGGCAGGGAAGTCTCGCGCTTTTGCTGCGCGGGCATTGATAAGATTAAGCTCCTTAAAATAGAAATCGTAGAACGGCAGCTTGCCTTCTTTCTCGGTATAGATGCCGAATGCTAATAGCCGACCCCCGACACGCGCAAGATCAATAGCCTGCGCGAGAATTGACAATTTACCGACAGACTCGATGACCAAATCGGCGCCGCGCCCGCCGGTTGCGTCCAACACCCGTTCCTTTGCATGTTCATCGGGCTGAAGCGTGAGATCGGCGCCTAGGCGCTTGGCGAGGTCGAGCTTACTTTGACTGCGGGTTATGCCGATCACCGGATAAGCGCCGAAAGCTTTGGCGAGCTGGACATGGAGCAAACCCGTTACGCCCAATCCCATGACGATAACGGCTTCTCCCGGAAAGATTTGGGCCCGCCGCTGGGCGTGCAGACAGGTAGTCAATGGTTGCAGAAGGGGGGCATCCGCCGGGTCAACTTCGTCCGGCAGTGCGTAGACGTTACGCGTCGGGGCGACGAGGTAATCGGCAAAACCACCATCGACATCGCGACCAATGAGCCCGCCATTGGGGCAAAGATTCGGCTGGCCCGCATCACAGACATAGCAAGCGCCACAGCTATAGACTGGATCAACAATTACCGGAGTGCCGGACCTTGCGCCATCTACGACCTCACCAACGGATTCGTGTCCCATAATGCGCGGATAGTCGACTGGAATACCTCCCTGGAAAATTTTTAAATCGGTGCCGCAAATCCCTGAGTGCAAAACGCGGATCAGCGAATCACTTTCGTCTGGAACAGGACGCTGCACGTCTTCCAGTGCCACGACGTTTGCGGCGTTCAGGACAACTGCTCGCATCAGCCGCGCCCGAGCTCCCTTGCATTGACTGGATAGGCTGGCGTTTTGCCACCGAGAACTGCGACAACGTCCTTGGCCACCGTCGTTTGCAAATTAAGTAAAGCTTCCTCTGAATAAAACGCAGTATGTGGGGTGATGATGACGTTATCACGACCCAACAACGCCAGGTCCTCTGGCGGTGGCTCAACTGGTAAAACATCGAGCGCGGCGCCAGCAATCTCGCCGGCATCCAACGCCTTGGCCAAGGCATCAACATCAACCAGTGGCCCGCGCGCAGTATTGATCAGAAAAGCACTGGGTTTCATCTTTCCAAAGGCGTCAGCGCCAAGCAGTTTTTCCGTCTTTGGGGTGAGCGGTGCGTGAAGAGATACATAGTCGGAGCGTTCGAGAAGGACATCGAATGACACCAATTCGACGTTCAGTTTCGCGGCGATCTCGGGTGAAACAAAAGGATCGGAAGAAATTACGGAAATTCCAAAGGCTTGTGCTTTCGGTGCCACGCTCTGCGGAATATTACCTAATCCAACAAGACCCAATGTTTGTCCTCTGAGCCGATGAATAGGTACAACCGCCGGCATTTCCCATCGACCGGCCCTAACCAGATTGCTCGCAAAAGGAATTTTGCGCGCAAGTGCCA
>CAVOAK010000173.1:0-2671 GCA_963693665.1 Alphaproteobacteria bacterium
TGCGTTCCTTCCCTGGCTGCGTGGCGTGCTTGGAGAATGCCGTGATCCGCAAGTTGCGTTTGGCAACCGGACTAATCCTCTTCACTTATGTCAGCCTCCATCTTAGCAATCACGTCGCTGGTTTGTGGTCGCTTGAAGCAATGGAGGTGATGCGGGGCGTCGTTCACGCGATCTGGCATACGCTGCCTGGGAAGATCCTCCTGTATGGCGCCTTCCTTGGTCATATTGGACTTGGGCTTTATGCGATTTTTCGACGTCGGGATCTGCGCATGAGCGCGACCGACATGGCCCAACTTGTTCTTGGCCTTACCATTCCGTTTCTCCTCATGATCCACGTCTTGGGAACAAGGGGGGCGTTCCAGCTCTACGGGACCGAGCCAAGCTATGCGTATGTCTTGTTGGCTCAATGGCAAACCATTGGTACCGACGGTGTGTTTCAAGTTCTGGTTTTATTGATTTCGTGGATACACGGCTGCATGGGCATGTATTTCTGGCTGCGGCTGAAACCTTGGTTCGCCGCCGTCAGGCAGTACGCTTTTGCTTATGCCTTGCTTCTACCAACGTTATCGCTTCTCGGAGTGTTTGAAGGTGCCCGTGAGGTGCTTGCGGCTGCCAGAGTGCCTGGATGGTTCGAATCTATGGCTGCCGGCGCTGCGTGGCCAAACGCCGCGCAGTATACGGAGCTTTTGGCGGTCCATCGGAATTCCATTGGTGTTTTCATAGCCTTACTCGTTTCAACTCTGGTTTTGCGTTGGCTGCATCAGGCGTGGGAGCGACAAGGTCCGGTAATTTTTGTGAACTATGACAGTGGCGCGACAGTAAGTGTTGCGCAAGGAATGACAATTCTTGAAGCCAGTAGGCTAGGGAGCGTGCCACACGCGAGTGTTTGCGGTGGACGCGGACGATGTTCCACGTGCCGTGTTCGCGTCCTGTCAGGGCTTGATCAGTTGCCTCCGGCGTCGCCAACGGAGCAGCAGGTTTTGGCGCGAGTGCGTGCTGGATCTGACATCCGGCTTGCCTGTCAATGTCGTCCACTGGGAGAAGTTAGTGTGACACCGTTGCTCCAACCCGCGACGGCGGCCCTGCATCTTACTGCGCGGCCTGAACATCATCACGGTCAGGAGATGGATATTGCTGTGCTGTTTGTGGACATCCGTGCGTTTACCAACATTGCTGAGAGTAAGCTGCCCTATGATGTGGTTTTCCTGTTGAATCGCTATTTCGAAGCGATGGGGCGGTCGATCGAGGAAGCTGGCGGCTTGATCGACAAATACATCGGCGATGCTGTGATGGCGTTATTCGGCGTCGAAACTGATGCCCAACAGGGCTGTTACGCCGCGCTTGTTGCCGCAAAGCAGATGGGCGTGCGTCTTTCTGCCCTCAACGCGGCGTTTGCCAATGATCTCGACGAACCGTTGCGTATTGGCATCGGTATACATCACGGATCAGCGGTCGTCGGCGAGATGGGGTATGGCGATGTATCATCGCTTACTGCCGTTGGCGATACAGTCAACACGGCAAGTCGCTTGGAGGCGTTGACGAAAGATTACACAGCCCAGCTCGTCGTCTCCGAATTAGTTCTAACGACGGCAGGGGTCGACATCGTCGAGGGCGAGCGGCATGAAGTCATGATACGCGGACGAAGCGAGCCGCTCGCAATTCGGGCGTTGATACAGACAAGAGACCTGCCGCGCGATCTCTAGCCAGCGAAGACGGAGGCAGGGTGGCGTATTAGCTGCCCTGGCTCGATATAAAAACGGCGACCTTATCTTTAAGTTCATTATATTCCGCACAGCCGACGAAACCGTCTGTACACATGCGATTAAGGACGGCCAGTTGCTCTTGAGCCTTGGGCAATTCACCCACCCTCAAATAGAGCTCACCCAGATACTCGTTTGCGCCTTTGTGCATCGGCTGAATCTTCAGAGCCGTCTTGTATTGCGTCAGCGCGACGTCGAAATTTTCGAGCTTGCGGTTGCTGTAGGCTAACAAGTTCCATGCGTCGGCATTCTTGGTCTGCTTCTTTACAACCTTTTCAAGAAGCGGCACTGCAGATTTATAGTTCTTAGCTTCGACCATCTTCTTGGCTTGCGAAAATTCAAATGGCACGCTTGCCGTTGTCGTGCTCGACGAACCAGCCGCAAAGGCGCTACCGGTGGCCAGCAGTGCACCAACGGCAAGAGCGACCGTGAGAAAATACTTCATGATCCAGACTCCTCTTATTTTCATTCTACGCTGCGATTTCCAGCGATACATTGTTAACGCGTAATACAAATATGTATCCACCTGCGTACGCTAACACGCACGTTGAAGAGAATATTCCCTCCAAATCAGGCGTATTTAAGGCACAAGGATCCAAAACCCCGCTATATGTGGTGTACGACTTCTCCTCGATCAATGCGGACCCCAGTGATTTGTTGATAAGCCGCTTTACCGCGGAGCGTTTGTCATTTGTACCATAGACGGCGCGGGCTAGTTCCATAAAATACGAGCCAAAATCGCCACGCCGCTCGCAATCGCGAATATCATCTTCGATATCCCAAAGCGCCTTATTGATCTCCGTGAGTTCGCTGAACTCGGCGCTGATATCCACATCAGACGGGATCGATTGGTCTCGGGCGCTGGTAAGGAGAGCCAGTTCATGCAGCACGTTGGCGAGCGCGTCCGTGTC
>CAVOAK010000174.1:0-2654 GCA_963693665.1 Alphaproteobacteria bacterium
CGAATCCCTAAGACACTACTCGTCTCATACTGTTCAGTAATCAGCGGGTTAACGTCAAGTGCGGCGACAACCGCTCCGTTTTCCAGCAACTCCTTGACGCAGGCCTGCCCGATCCCACTGGCAGCGCCGGTCACCAGCGCGATACGACCCTGGAACTCGGCAGCCGCCGACCCCTTGCGAAGCTTCGCCTGCTCCAGATCCCAATACTCCACATCGAAAACATCGCTGGCAGGTAAAGCTTTCCAACCACCATGGCACTCCGCCTGGACAATCGCCTCTACGGTGTGTTCAACAATGTCAGCGACCACCTCCACGTCTTTGACGCTGCGACCAAAAGATACCGTGCCGGATCCCGGGCACAATGCCCAGCGTGGTGCCGGATCTAGCATTTGCTGCCCTGCCCGAGTGTGAGCATCAAAGTAAGTCTGGTAGTCGGACTCGTATTTAGCCAACGCCTTTTCCAGCTGATCAGTCACCACCAGCGGCAAACGTTTGGTTCGAATAACATGATCGGGCGTCAGCGGACCACGGGTAGCAACCGAACCGGCATCCTCTCTGCAGGCAAACGCGTAGGCGCAAGGCGATCCGTCAAAACGAGCCAACATCGCCGCATCAGCAGATCGAGAAACCAAGCCCCGCAAAGTGGCCAGAGCGAGAGCAGCTACGCTTCCGCGGGAATTGTCGAGCGACGCACCTTCGCCGAGAAAATCTTCTGACTCCGTCACAAGATCAATCATGCGGCGGTAACTTTCTCTAGCATCGTCGGCAAACGTAAACAGCCCATGACTCATAAGGACGATACCTTCAAGCGCAGTCCAATCTACCTCCTGAGTCATTCGCCAAATAGCTCGGGCCAAATCAAAACCCGGCATGACGTAAGGCACAACCAAAACCCGATCTCCATAGATCGAACGGATTGCAGTTTCACCCTCGGGTGTATTGCTAACCGTCACAACGGCATCGGAATGGCTATGGTCCACGTAACGAAACGGGATGATGGCGTGGAGAATGGCTTCAACCGACGGATTTGGCGCTCCAGCATCGAGCAATGCCACCCGCTGCGCCGACACCATATCCGGATCTGACAATGCTGACAATCGAGCCATTTTTTTGAGAACTTCTAACCGGACAGGCGCGAATCCTGGGCCTTCGATGGTCGCGAGATCCCATCCACTACCCTTGACAAACAGCGCTTCGCTCACTTCGCCAAACATATCGATGAACGGCGCCTTAACCGAGGTATTGCCTCCCCCGTGTAACACCAAGGCCGCCTCCCGACCGATTAGCCGGGAACTGTAAACCCGCATTGCCAGTGGATCGTCCCCACAAGCCGCAGCCTCCGCCTCGCTCCATTGATTCTTCACATTGTTCCCTGTTTCAAGTCAAAACAACTCTGGCCAGCATAGGGGTCTCCTTGCCACCGCTTCATTCAAAAACCCCCGATGAACCTATCCGACCCTTTTTCAAACGCTAAATACTATCGCAACTAGGCAGGTCTCGCTGGATCAGGATAAGATGTTCCTGTAGAGATGATCTGCGGTAACGATAGTTACCATCCACCCAACAGTGAATAGCAGACCGTTAAAATAGACCATTCACACACCAGGAGAGATTTTTCATGAGTATCCGGAGAATTCAAGTGGCTGAACGCATGAGCCAGGCCGTGGTTCATGGCAACACTGTTTACACCGCTGGCCAGGTCGCCCAAGGCGCGCCGGGTGGCACGATGGCCGCCCAGACTCAAGATGTTCTAGATCGAATCGACGCATTGCTTGCAGAAGCCGGCACGGACAAAAGCAAGTTGATCTCAACCACAATCTGGATCACCAGCATGAATGATTTTGCCGAAATGAATGGCGTCTGGGACGCATGGATCTCACCGGGCAACACACCGGGCCGCGCGTGTGTCGAAGCGAATCTGGCATCGCCAAATTTTTCAGTCGAGATCGCCGTGATCGCCGCTTTAGACTGAGTCCCATTCAACTCCTATGCACGTCGCTGTACTCGGTGCTGGTATCGCGGGTGTCACCACTGCCTGGGAACTTCTTCGAGACGGCTATCAGGTCACCCTAATCGATCGAGGCGGCGACGCGGCCAACTTCACCAGTTTTGCAAACGCTGGCCTGTTGGCTCCAGGGCACGCCTATGCCTGGGCATCGTCCCGCTCTCCTCGCATGATGCTACGGTCGCTGTGGCGGAACGATCAGGCGATTCGCTTTCGACCTCAGTTCGACACTCGCCAATGGCGATGGGTAGCGGGCTTTCTCGGTCAATGCAATGATACGCGGGCTACAATCAATACTCGCCGTAAAGCCCGACTATGCAGTTATTCTCTAGAACGGTTACAAGAGGTTGTTACACAAACCGGCATCAGTTACGACGGCAACGACGGCGGCCTGCTCTACTTTTATCGTTCTGCTGAAACCTTCGAAGCCGCCGCCAGGAAGTGTGAGATTTTGCGTGGCCAAGGAATCACCATTGAAGTGCTCGACTCGGATGCCACGATTATCCGGGATCCGGGCCTCACACAGGCGAGGCCACGTATCGCGGGCGCACTTTATTCAACAAGCGATGAAAGCGGCGACGCGCGGATTTTCTCAAACGCCCTGATGGAAAAGTGCCGCCAAGCCGGTGCCGACATTCGCTTTAACACT
>CAVOAK010000175.1:0-2597 GCA_963693665.1 Alphaproteobacteria bacterium
ATTCGGTCGCGGTCAGATGGTGCCTTCGTTCGAAGCTGCTGCATTCGGTCTGGATGTGGGGAACACAAGTGAGATCATCGAAACCGATTTCGGCTACCACCTAATTTATCGCGATGAATAGCCCACGCGAGATGCACGTCAGAGACAGGCTGAAAAACAAATGAACACACGGACTGAATCTGGGGACGTTCACGAGTCTGAGAAAATTCGAAATCTTGTTGGACGGGCGCGCGTGCGCGAATTAACAATGCGGAGCGATGTCCCTGGCCTCGTGTTTTTGGCGGCCCATGTTGCGTTCATGTTGGCCACAGGATATCTGCTGTTCTTGTCGCTTGGGTCGTTGTGGGTCGTGCCGGCTACATTTATCCATGGTATCGGCATCGTGCACCTATTCGCTCCATTTCACGAAGCTGCCCACAATACCCCGTTCAGGTCGCGGTGGCTGAATCGGTCAGTTGCCTTCGTTACAGGGCTAGTCCTTACCTTACTCCCGCGCGTGTTTCGCTATCAGCATGCCGAACACCATACATATACGCACGTCGTCGAGCGCGATCCGCAAGCGATCCCGATGGGCGAGACGCTTGGGGGATTTCTTTACTACGCATCGGCGATTCCATACTTCCAATCCTTATCGACCACACTCTTTCGGCACTTAGTCGGCAACTTCAACGACGGCGAGAAGCGCGCCGTACCGGCAAGCGCATTCCCCGCGCTTCGACTCGAGGCATACATTTTTGGGGTGATCTATCTGGCGTTGCTGGTGGGATCAATTTGGTTTCAGAGCTGGGTAGTTGCCATTTACTGGCTTATCCCGCGCATTGTAGGAGAACCCGTCGAGCGGGTTATCCGGATGTCCGAGCACGTTGGCTGTCCCAAAGTTGGGGACATGCTGTTCAACACAAGGACAGTCCTAACGATGGCTCCCGCGCGCTGGCTTTCTTGGAACATGGCCTATCACGCGGAGCATCACGCAATTCCGCTGGTCCCCTTCCACAAACTTGGTGACCTGCACGAGATCCTGGGTCCAAACCTTGGCGAGATGCGCAAAGGCTATATCGAGACTGTCCGCCACCTCGTCCGCAATGGAATAAAGAACAGTGCCAAAACGCGGAACGCAGCAGCCGGCTAGTTCATCGCAATACTATCAGCGACCAATATTGGACTCCGAGCATCCCCGCGTTATGCTTTACACACTAACAAATCGTTCTAACGAAAAGGCGTAAACAAAAATAGCTTGATGGCAAGTGGGTGGACGGCAATCCGCGGGTTCTCCCAGCCCAGTCGCATGCGCTCTGGCTCTCTTCAATCGTCTTCGACGGTGGCCGAGCATTCGAAGGCGTGACCCCAGATCTCGATCTGCACTGCGAACGATTGATCACGTCCTGTCGCAACTTTGGAATGAACCCAGTTTTATCCGTCGGCGAAGTCGAGGAGCTGGCGCGGGAAGGCGTTGCAAAATTCCCGAGTGATGCAGAGCTCTACATTTGCCCCATGATGTGGGCTGAACATGGTCAAAGCGCTTCGGTTGACCCTAATAGCACTCGCTTCACGACGATGGTTCATGATGCACCGCTGCCACCAGCTACGGGATTCAGCGCTCACCTCTCCCGTTTTCGCCGACCGACACCGGAAAGTGCGCCTACCTACACGAAATCTTCGGGGCTTTACCCGATTGCGGCTCAGGCACTCGCGGAAGCGGCTGCGAAGGGTTTTGGCAATGCGGTCATGCAGGATATGATTGGCAACGTCGCCGAATTCGCGAACTCGAACATATTTATCGCCAAAGACGGAAAAGTGCATACACCCGCAATCAACGGCACCTTTTTGAACGGAATTACGCGCCAGCGCATCATTCATCTCCTACGTGACACCGGCGTCGAAGTGTTCGAGCGCGCGATAACTTGGTCTGAGGTCATGGATGCCGATGAGGTATTCAATTCTGGAAACTTTGCCAAAGTGGTGCCTGTCACGCGCCTTGAAGAACGCGAAATTCAGCCCGGCGTAATCGCCACTCGAGCGCGCGAATTATATTGGGAATACGCCCACAAGTAGGGTTTGCCTATGACTGCGCCGGGCAGCTTTCTGATCCATAGACTCAGGCCGCTGATAGATCCTCGCCAGCAAGCGCGCGCCGGATCAACGTCAACGTCTCGTCGACACCATAGAGGGCGATAAAGGATCCCATTCGAGGACCCTGTTCCTGACCCAGCAAGATTTCATAGAGCGATTTGAACCAGTCGCGGAGCGAGTCGAAAGAATGGTGTTTGCCGACCTCGTATACCAAGGTCTGAATGTCTTCTGCCGTCGTATTCTGTTGCAGTTGAGCGAGTTCGCCGACTAACTCTTCAAGGGCAGCGCGCTCCATTTCAATTGGCGTACGGTAGCGCTTATTCGGCTTCACAAAGTCTGAATAATAACGAATTGCATGGCCAACCAATTCGTCGAGAAGCGTCTCAGACGCCGGTGAAGCGTCAGGTACATAGCGTGAAATAAACCCCCATAATATCGCCTTGTCCTCCGTATTGCAAACGCTGGCAAGATTAAGCAAAACATTGAAACTCAAGGGTGTCTGCTTTATCGGCGGTTCACCCCGATGG
>CAVOAK010000176.1:0-2523 GCA_963693665.1 Alphaproteobacteria bacterium
TTCCTTGTTTGAGTCGGTTAACGTCCAAGCGATACCCTCTACACGCTTTTTGAAACCGCCCAGTATCGTTGGTCCATCGTTACTCGCCGCAACGAGGTTGCGTGCCAGAAGCCCGTCATTTTGCGACCAGCGTATCATGGCCTCGATTACTGTGCGGTTGGCGGCAAAGCCATAGGGCCATATGTCGCCATTCATGATTTCCGGGGCCCTTAGTTAAACCCGGTTAACACCCTCAAACGATCCCTGCTATAATGATTTAGACGCTCAACCTCACACAAGGGGCATTTGAGATGTTAACTTTAACTGACCGGAAAAAGCTCGTCGAAGCGGGCCGTGGTACGCGGTTCGGCCCCCACTGGCCGGGCCCAAAATCTAAAAGTTCGTGTCATTGTTTTGCAGCGTGCATTGCTGCGCGGTGAGCGAAAACAAGTGCTGGGCCCAACGTCGTCCCCGGGCCTGGATAGGTTCCCGCCATGATCGAATCCATGTCGTTGCCACAGGCGTAGAGCCCCGGAATTGGAGTGGATTCTTTGTCAAGGACCCTTGCATCTGCGTCGGTTGCTAAACCAGTGCTGCAGGCGAGTTCCGCTGGCCAGATCTCGAGAGCGACGAAGGGTTGCGTCTCAATCGGGCCGAGGCAAGGGTTGGGCCGACAATCCGGATCGCCGTTGAAACGGTTGAGGTCAGTGTCGCCCTTGCCAAAGTCTGGGTCGCTGCCCTCGACAGCGAAATTGTTATGGCGGACAATTGTCTCTGTGAGCACCTGAGCGTCGGTATTGATAGCGCTTGCTAGCGCCTGGAGCGTCGGCGCTGTCCGTATATAACCGTTGCGCACGAATTTGGTGAGGTCGGTTGTTCCTGGGTGGATGCTGCCCAACCCGTACTTTCGAATGAATTGTGCGTCGCAGATTAGCTGGCAGGGGATCGACGGCGATGATTTGTGGGCGAGGAACATGCCTTCGACGAAATCATGATAGGAGACTGCTTCGTTAACGAAGCGACGGCCTTCGGCGTTGACCGCAATTAACCCTGGCTTGGCGCGGTCGAGAATAATATGAGGGTAAAGACCTTGTGTGCCATCATTGCGCGGGACACGAGAAACCGGAGTCCAGAGCCCGCCATGCCGATCGGTCGGTGGATCGAGAGCTGCACCGACTCGTTTGCCTGCGGCAAGCCCGTCGCCGGTGTTCTCTGCGACAGCCATGGAATGGAGTGGAACCGGCACCGGCATATAGGTTTCCCTCATTGCTTGGTTGTGAGCAAATCCGCCTGTTGCCAGTACGACGCCGCGTCGGGTGCGCACCCGTAAAATTCCATCCTTGGTTTTGAGCATAGCGCCGGCGATACGCCCTTCCGACATCAATAGGTCGTCCAGCGCTGCTCCGAAATGGATCGGCACACTGTTCTGCTTAAGACTGTAAAAGAGACGACCGATTAACGCGTTTCCCATCACTAACCGCGTTCCCCGTGCATATTTCAGCCGATCGATGAAATAACGCAGCACTAGCCTCACCGTGTGCGTGAAATTCCCGACGTTTTGCCATCGGCCGAGTAGGCGGACGACATCGTTCTTTGCCACCATCATCCCGCCAAGTAGCATAAACTCATTAATAGGCGGCCGAATGCGCACGAAGTCGCGGTCCAGTAGTCGGCCGTCGAAAACCTCAGGAATAATGGCTCGGCCGGCGATTGCGGCACCTGGCAGGTTGCTGCGGTAGTCGGGATGGGGGCCGCAGGCTAAGAAAGAGAGCTCGGTCCGAGCCACAAGATCGTCGATCACTCGGGGGCCGTCAGCGAGGAAAGTGGTACGCCGCGCATCGGCACCACCATCGACAATCAGAGCATCGAGATAGGCTGCCGCGTCATCGGCATTGTCGGAATAACCTGCGTCGCGGCTTTGGGTATTGTTTGGGATCCAAAGCGTTCCAGCCGAGGTGGCGCCAGTGCCGCCGACTTGCTCAGACTTCTCGCAAATTAAAACGTCCAGACCTTCGAGCGCCGCCACCAACCCCGCGGTCATGCCACCCGGTCCGGCGCCGGCAACCAATAGATCTACCTCACGGTCCCATCTGTTTTTGGCCATAAATGTTCTTCCCGTCACCTATCAGGTAAAATAACTATTTTATCAAGATGCGGTAAAGTAGGAAAACAATTTTTAAACCATTGTACACTGGAAATTTGTAACGTTTCCGAGGTCAACAAACCCGCGCAGCGCCGCAAGCACCCAAAGCGCAAAAAATCTATATTCGCCGACCAAAAAGGCGTTTAGGTCTCCAGCAACTCCGGCGCAAACAACTCGTCAGCCGTGAGGTTGCGTGCCAGAAGCCCGTCATTTTGCGACCAACGTATCATGGCCTCGATTACTGTGCGGTTGGCGGCAAAGCCATAGGGCCATATGTCGCCATTCATGATTTCCGCGGTCGCGGCATATTCGGCAACCACCCAGGGCAGCGTCACCTTGCTTGCCTGCGGCACCTGCAGTTCCGTGATGGCAATTTCCTTGGCATCGCAGAACGCCCTATA